>CBINPE010000153.1:0-11704 GCA_966252435.1 uncultured Burkholderiales bacterium
GCTGTCCGTGTGGCCGGCGGCGGAAGCGGGCGACGCGAGGTCCGGCTACCGCCTGGCCTGGCTCTTCCAGGACCTGAAGAACTACAGCCACGCCGTGCTGTGGTACCGCAAGGTCATCGCCGCGCTGGAGCGCCAGCCCGTGGACTCGGCCGACATGTTCGAGAACGGCTCCGCAGCCAAGTGCAACCTGGCCGACAAGTACGAGCACGGCCTGGGCGTGCCACAGGACCATCAGCAGGCCCTGTACTGGTACCGCGAATCCGCAGCCCAGAACAATTGCGTGGCGCAGTACAGCCTCGGCAACATGTACCTGCAAGGCCTGGGCGTGCCTCGCGATGTCGAGACGGCAAGGCAGTGGCTGCAGAAGTCGGCGGCGCAGGGCTATCAGGATGCGCAAGACGTGCTGGACGGCCTGCCGCGCCCCCTGTAACGCTCGTCGGGAAAAGGCCTCAGAGCGTGCCGGCCGCGCGGAAGCCGAACAGGCCCGCGATCACCCAGGTGGGGAACTGCATCAGGGCGTCGTTGTAGGCCTGGGTGGCATTGTTGAACTGGTGCCGAGCGAAGGCCAGGGTGCTGTCGGCGGTGGCCAGGCTTTCGGAGGGGATGGGCTGGAGCTGCGGGGTGCTGCTGCCGGCGCTCGGCAGCACGGCCATCAGGCGCTGGCGCGCCGCGGCCAGGGTCTCCTCGGCCATGCGCAGGCTGGTGGCCGGCTGGGCCGCGGCCGGCTTGGCCTGCAGGTGCTCGCAGGCCACTTGCACCTGCCTGCAAGCCGCCTGCACCGAGGCCAGCTCGGGTGCCTGCTCGCCCAGCAGCGGTCCCAGGCTCTCCATCCACTGCTGCAGCAGGGCATGGCGCTGCTGGGTCTGGGTCTGCACCACGGCAAAGCAGCGGCTGATCTCGTTGCGCATGCTGACCAGGCGGTTGCGCGCGCCCACGGCCCAGAAGAGCAGCACGGCAGCGACCAGCAGGACGATCCATTGGTTCGACATCGGGCAGGAGCCTCCGGTGACGGGTCAGTCGATCCAGCCTCAGGCCGCGCTCGGGCGCGTGGCCAGCCAGGCCTCGTGGCCGCGCCGGCGCAACTCGCAGGCCGGGCAGGTGCCGCAGCCGTGGCCCCAGACGTGGCGGTGGGCGCGGTCACCCAGGTAGCAGCTGTGGGTGTGCTCCAGCACCAGCTCGACCAGCGGCGCGCCGCCCAGGCGCTCGGTCATGGCCCAGGTCTGGGCCTTGTCCAGCCACATCAGCGGGGTCTCGATGGTCAGGGGAGTGTCCATGCCCAGGCTGAGCGCCACCTGCAGCGCCTTCAGCGTGTTGTCGCGGCAGTCCGGGTAGCCCGAGTAATCGGTCTCGCACACGCCGGTCACCAGCACGCTCAGGCCGCGGCGGTAGGCAACGGCCGCGGCGAAGCTCAGGAAGATCAGGTTGCGGCCCGGCACGAAGGTGTTGGGCAGGCCGCTGCTGCTCATCTCGATCTGCCGGGTGTCGGTGAGGGCGGTGTCGGAGATCTGCCCGAGCAGCCGCAGGTCGAGCAGGTGGTCCTCACCCAGGCGCAAGGCCCAGTCGGGAAAGCCGCGCGCGATGGCATCGCGCAGCACCGGCCGGCACGACAGCTCGACGGCATGCCGCTGGCCGTAGTTGAACCCGAGCGTCTCGACGTGCGCATAGCGCGACAGCGCCCAGGCCAGGCAGGCGGTGGAATCCTGGCCGCCAGAGAACAGCACGAGGGCGCGGCGCGGGTCGGCCGGGGTGTGGGGGGGAGGGGTGTCGAGCATGGTCATGGGGTGATTGTCACCCCGCCACGTCACTGCGCCTCATAGAAGACGTCCGAGCGCAGCACGTACTTGCGCCCTTGCTGCACCGGAGTGCCCTCGTGCCAGCGCTCGTGTCGGAACAGCAGCGCGTGGCCGGTGGATGGGATGATGCTCAGTGGCTCTGGCGCGTCACCCCCGGGCGCGGGCGGGTCGCGGAACAGGGTGGCGCCGCCCTCGCAGTCGTCGTTCAGGTAGACCAGGAACGACAGCCGGCTGTGTTCGCCGGACGCCGAGGTCACCACGCCGTCCTTGTGCCGCTTGAACTGCTGGCCCGGCACATAGCGGTAGACGCGCCACAGCGCATCGAGGCCCGTGGCGCGCGCGCCGTCCAGCACCGGCAGCACCGCGTGCAGGCGCTGCCACAGCGCGGCGGCCAGGGCCTCGTCGCGCAGCACCACGCGGTCGTTGTTGCGGATGTGGGTCATCATCTTCGGCCCACCCGGCGTGCGCACCGAGGCCGGCTCGAAGCCGATGCCCTCGGCCTGTTCGATCAGCGCCGCGCATTGCGCCGGCGTGAGCACGCCGGGCAGCGTGTAGATGCCGCGGGCCTCATGCAGGGTGTTCAGCGCCAGCATGGTGTGGGCTGCAGCGCCCCGCTCAGGGCTTGCAGGCGGCCGCGGCCAGGCCGCGCTTGTCCAGTTCGGGGCACAGGTTGGCCTTCTCGTACGAGCCTTCGGCGGCCCAACCCTCGAACTTGCCCTGCATCTCCTTCAGGCAGTAATTGAAGGCGATGGCCTTGGCCTGCTTGACGACGGGTTCGTCCGACGGCATGCCGAAGGCGGACTTCAAGGCCAGGCTCACGTCCTCGTCGCCGCACTGGCCCGCCTTCTTCTCGAAGGCCTGCGCAAAGAAGGGCACGGCCACCCAGTGGTGCATGTGCAGGCGGGTCAGCTTGCCGGCCTGGAAGGCATCGCGGGGGTGGGCCTTGACCCAGTCCTTCAGCGCTTCGTGGCACCACTCGCCCGAATAGCTCTGGGCCTGGCAGGTGGCGTAGTCGTCCAGCGACTCCAGCTTCACGACTTTCTCGCCCATCACTTTGAGGGCGGATGCGTGGCCGGACAGGACGAGGGCGGCCGCTGCGACAGCGGCTCCAAGGAAAGTGTTCTTCTTCATGGTCGAGGGTGGGGTTGGAGGGTGGAACGGCTTACTTCGCCTGCTTTTCCCAGTCCGTCAGCATGTGCCGGGTCTGCAGCTGCAGGGAGGCCTTCTTGTCGAAGCTGATGGGGATGGCCTGGTAGGCATTGGCCATCGGGTTGGCGCCATTGGGCTGCAGGAACACGGCGGTGGCGGGGCTGCGCTCCGCGTCGGTCCACAGGAGGGTGTGGGGCGCGCCCTTGATGGTGGTCTGGTATTCGACCCGGTAGGGGTTGTAGACCTTCTTCACGTCGACCATGAAGACCTGGTTGTTCCAGTCATGGTTGACGCCGGTGATGCGCACCAGGGCCTTGCTGCCGTCCTTGCTCGGCGCGAGCTCGACGGTCATGGTCTTGGGTCCTTCGTAGACCTCGCCGTACTGGGCCATCTCCAAGCCCTCGGCCAGGCTGGCGGTGCTGACAAGAACGAGGGCGGCGGCGAGCAGGCGTGTTTTCATGTAAGGGCTCCGTCAAGGCAACAAAAAGGACGCGGCGCAGGATGCCCGGCGATTGTGAACGCCGTGAGAAGCCGGTGTGCGGTGCGTGACGAAGGGTTCTGTTCGTTCCTCTTCCCGCCTCAGCCGCGCACCTCGCCCTCGCCCAGCACGATCCACTTCATCGAGGTCAACCCCTCCAGCCCCACCGGCCCGCGGGCGTGGAACTTGTCGGTGCTGATGCCGATCTCCGCGCCCAGGCCGTACTCGAAGCCGTCGGCGAAGCGGGTGCTGGCGTTGACCATCACGCTGGCCGAGTCCACCTCGCGCAGGAAACGCATCGCGCTCGGGTGGTGCTGGGTGAGGATGGCGTCGGTGTGGTGCGAGCCGTGGCGGTTGATGTGGGCGATGGCCTCGTCCACGCTGCCCACCACCTTGACGCTGATGACGGGGGCCAGGTATTCCTCGGACCAGTCCTGCTCGGTGGCGGGGACGATCCGGGCGCCGGGCACGTCGCGCAGCAGCGCCAGGCTGGCCGCGTCGCCGCGCATCTCCACGCCCTTGGCCGCGAATACTGCGCCGATGCGCGGCAGGAAGGCCGGGGCGATCGCCGCGTGGACCAGCAGCGATTCGGCCGCGTTGCAGGGGCTGTACTTCTGCGTCTTGGCGTTGTCGGTGACGCGCACGGCGAGGTCCAGGTCGGCCTGGGCGTCGACGTAGACGTGGCAGTTGCCGTCCAGGTGCTTGATGACCGGCACGCGCGCCTCGTGGCTGATGCGCTCGATCAGGCCCTTGCCGCCGCGCGGGATGATCACGTCCACCCATTGCGGCGCAGCGATCAGCAGGCCCACGGCGGCGCGGTCGGTGGTGGGCACGAGCTGCACCGCGCCAGTCGGCAGGCCGGCCTCGCGCAGCGCCGACTGCACGAGCTGCCACAGCGCGAGGTTGGAGTGGATGGCCTCGGAGCCTCCGCGCAGGATGCAGGCGTTGCCGCTCTTGATCGCCAGCGAGGCGGCCTCGATGGTGACGTTGGGGCGGCTCTCGTAGATCATGCCGAACACCCCCAGCGGCACGCGCATCTGGCCCACCTGGATGCCGCTGGGCTGGCGCCGCAGCTGGGTGATCTCGCCGATCGGGTCGGGCATGGCTGCGATCTGCTCGCAGCCTTCGGCCAGGGTGGCGAGGATGGCCTCGCTCAGGCGCAGCCGGTCCACCATCGGGGCCGACAGGCCGGCCGCCTGGGCCGCCTCGACGTCGCGCTGGTTGGCGCGCTGCAGTTCCGGGTTGGGCTGGCGCAGGGCGGCAGCCAGGGCGCGCAGGGCGGTGTTCTTGGCGGCGGTGCTGGCCGCGGCCATCGGTGCGCTGGCGGCGCGGGCGGCCTCGCCCAGGCGGGCCATCAGGGCCGCGGTGTCGGTCTCGGGAGAGGCGGAGGAAGCCGGGGAATGCGGGGTGCTCATGCCCGGTATTGTCCCAAACAAAAGGAAGGGTGGAGTGCTCGCCGCGTGGCTTGCCGCTCCTCGCCCGCCGTTAACCCGGATCGGGCCGAAGGCCGTGCAAGTCCTCGCTAACCACCTTGAGGAGGCCCGATGCACATTCCACTGACGCGACACCTGTTCCTTGCCCTGGCGCTGACCTGGGCGGCCCTTTGGCCCGCCTTGTCGCATGCGCTGTCCAACACGGCTCGCGTGCCGGTCCTGCTCTACCACCCCCAGCTCGTGGTGTCGCCCTGCGGCTATGGCGAGAACGCCTCCACGGCCCTGCGACAGGACCTGGAAATGCTGCACCGCAACGGCTACGTCGTGGTGCCGACCTACTGGCTGGCCGAATGGGCGGCTGGCCTGAGGGACGGCAGCACCCTGCCGGACAAGGTCGTGGGCCTGACGTTCGACGACGGGTTCGACGGCACCTGGATCGACGACGTCGCGCCGCAGCACCCCTGCGCGCCGCTGGTCAGCGCCAGGACGGCCATGCAGTCGTTCAAGGCGGCTCACCCTGAGCTGCCGGCCTACTCACCGCATGCCGCCGTGTTCGTCGTCGCCTCGCCGCGTGCCCGGGAGATCATCGACACCGAGTTGCCGCCCTACGGCTTCCTGCCCTACCAGAGCGGCCGGAACAACTATCTGAACGACCACTGGTGGCGGGCCGCCAATGCGTCGGGCTTCATGGAGATCTACAACCACAGCACCGACCATGACCACTGCGCGCTGCAGAGCGGCATGCCGCTGTACGACGCGGCGATGGGCCTCCAGGTGGCCACGGGCGGCTACGCGGCGTTCCAGGAGGGCAGCACCTGCGATTCCCCGCGCCTGAGTCGCTGGAGCGGGCACGGCAACTTCCTGCGGATCAACGACGCCGCGTCCAGCGCCAACGCGATCGACGCGGCCGGCCGCTACATCGCCGCCAAGACCGGGGCCTGGCCCGACCTGTTCGCCTATCCCAACGGCCTGGCCAGCGACTACCTGCGCAAGACTTACTTTCCAGGCGGCGGCGGGGGCGTCATGGCGGCCTTCTGCACCAACCGGGACAAGCGCCCCGACGCCCAGTACGTGTCGCGCCGGTCGGACCGGTACTGCCTGGGCCGGCTGACCCACGGCGACGACTGGAAGACGCCGGAGGGGCTGCTGGCGCTGCTGGATGCCGCCAACGACACGCCGGCCGAGGCCGCGGGGACCTTGCAGGCATCGCCCTTCAGGGTGCCGGCCTCCGCGGGCGGCCTGGGCAGCACGCAGCTGAACTGGTCGGCCACAGGCACCGACGCGGTGGCCGTCACGGTCAGTGTGGACGGGCAGCCCGAGCAGCTGTTCTCGACCAGCGGCGGCACCGGCTCGGGCGAAGCGTCCTGGATCCAGCCCGGGCACCAGTACCTCTTCTTCCTGCGCGCCCATTCGCCCACGGGCCCCGTGCTGAGCGCCGTGACGGTCTGGGCGCAATGACCGCTGCTGCTTCTTCTTTTTCTTTTTCTTTTTCCTCCGACCAACCACCAAGGATGACCATGTCCACTCGCTTCAAGAATGCTTTTCGCGCCCCCCTGCAGGCCCTGTGCCTGACCGGTTTTGCAATCGCCCTGTCACACGCGCCCGCCTGGGCGGCCACCAGCGGGGTGGACGATGCCACCAGCCTGGTCTACGCGGAGCGCCAGGCGCCCGACCAGCGCACCACGCTGTCGCTGCCGATGCGCGGCCTGCTGAGCTTTCCCCAGCACAAGGTCGACGCCGTGGCTGAGCAGGCGGGCAACAAAGTGGTCTACTGGCTTGAGACCAAGTTCACCAGCCTGGGCTACTTCTCGAACCCGACCAACAACCACATGGGGTTCATCCTGGATGGCTGGATGAACTGGCAGCCGACGGCCAATGTCCTGAACGGCCGGGGGGTGGTGGTGGGCGACATCATTCCCGCGTCCGACGGCCGGCCTGCCTGCCATGGCATTGCCTTCGAACGCTGGCCCAGCTCGGAGGTCTCCCACTGCAAGCCTCTGCAGCTTCGCGACGGGGTGGAATACGCCTTGAGTGTCTGGACCTTCGGCGATGGCGTGGGCTATGCCCTGGCCGACCCGCAGGGCACGGTCATCGCGCAGGACAGCATCGCGATGCCGGCGACCGGCTGGTGGATCCGCGATGACGAGGGCATGAACAGCGCGTTCAACCCGCGCGGGGAGGTCCCCTCACGGCCGAGCGCCGACATGGCCCTGACCTCGATCGGCGCGGTCCTCCCCGCGGGGCGGTCGGCGTCGGTGGTCCTGCGGGAGACCAGCTACGGGCGCCGCCCCCTGTTCGGCTGGACCGGGTATTGAGTGAGAGTGAGGGGGATCACCCCCCTTGCCGCACCAGCGCCGCCCTGACCGCGGCCAGTTGGCCGTCGTCCTTGAGCTTCAGCTTCATCCGCACAACGACCGGGTTGTGGCGGATGTGGAGCTCGGTGAGCTTTTTCAGGTGAACCAGGACGCCCAGGTCGTCGACCTGGTTCTGCTCGATGTGCAAGTGCCTGAGGTTCTTGAGCGCCTGCAACGGACTGATGGAACGGACCTGGTTGCGGGTGAGGCCCAGCTCCCCGAGGGCGGACAGGGGCCGCAGCGGTTCCAGGTCATGGATGGCGTTGTCATGCGCATGGAGGGCCTGGAGCCGGGTCAGGGCGACCAGCCGGTCCAGGACGTTCACCTTGTTGCCGTTGATGTTCAGCCTCGTCAGCGAGGTCAGCCCCTCGAGGCCGCCCAGGTCTTCGACAAGATTCTGGTCGACATGGAGTTCCCGCAACTGAGCGAGGTGGGCGAGGCCCTGCAGGCTGGTCAGTGCGTTGTCGCCGAGATGAAGTTTCTCGAGGTGAGGGAAACCCTTCAGCACCTGGAGGTCGGTCAGGTCGTTGCGGCTGAGGTTCAGGCCGATGACCCGGCTTTCCTTGTCGAGCACGTACGTGTTCCGGCAGTTCATCACGTCGGTGCGGATGAAGAAGGCGCTCGTCCGTCCTCGTGCCGGCACCCTTTCCAGGGTGTCGCCCAAGGCGTCCTGCAGTTCGAGGATGTCCCTGGGCTTGCCGACGGTGCGGGCTGGCGCGGACGGTCTCGCCAGCGCTTCCCCGGGGGGAGCCTCCCCTGTCTTGGGCGTGACCGTCATCACGGTGAACAGCGCGAAGTTGCCGTCGCCATGCCACTTGCCGCGCTGCAGGAAAACGTACTCGCCGCCGACATCCCAGTAGCGCACCGCGTGGCTGTCGCAGTACACGGCGCCGCCCTCGTACTCCACAGACCAGGCGATGCCGTCGTAGGCCTGGTCGTGCTTCTCGGCGAAATCATCGGCATCCGGGCTGTAGACGTCCCACGGGTGAAAGCCTCCCCGGCTCTTCCCCAGCAGCGCCTCCGCCATGACCAGCGCTTCCTTGTAGATCCGGTCGCATGCGGACTCCATCGCACACTCGACTTCCTGCGACATGTCCGGATCGCATTCGTGATCGCCATCGCCGGTGTAGAGCGCAAAGACCTTGCGGTGCGGCCCGTTGCGCATGAAATTGCTGACGCTGTCGCCATTCACCTGGGCCACCGGCAGCGTCACGGTGGCCGGATAAGCCGCTCCCAGCTGGTCCTTGAGCGCGAGAATTTCTTTCCTCACGGCCGTGAGCGCCGGAAGGGGGCGGGACTGCATCATGTGAATTCAGGGTCAGTGGTGCATGCAGGCGGCATTGTGGACCCGGCCAGCCCGCCGGCGACCCTGCGTCCCGTCACTTCGAGACCGGCAAACCGCTCACGAGCGACAGCACGGCCAGCCACAACGGTGCGGTGAGCATGAAGCCCAGGGTGGAGATCACCACCGCCGTGGTGGCCTCCGCCTCCAGGGCTTCGTAGCGCTGGGCGAAGATCAACGCGTTCACGCCGATCGGCAGGGCCGCGGCCAGCACCACCACGGCCAGTGGCACGCCCGTCAGGCCCAGGCCCCACCAGCTGACCGCCATCACCACGGCTGGCAGCACCAGCATCTTCAGCGCCACCAGCACGCAGGCCTGGCGCAGCCCGCCGCGCAGGCCGTACTGGGCCAGCGACAGGCCGATCAGCACCAGGCACAGCGGGATCACGGCCTGGCTCAGCGTCAGCAGGATCTCGTCGGCCAGCGCGGGCAGGCCGCCGAACACCCCCTGCCACGCCAGGCCGCACAGGATGGGCAGCACCACCGGGTGGATCAACGCGTTGCGTGCGGTGATGGCCAGGGCCCGCCAGCGTCCCTCCAGGCCGTTCTCGCGCTGGCGCTGGCGCGCCAGGTCGCTCTCGGCCAGCGCGGTGGCGGTGGTCATCAGGATCAGGGAGTGCAGGCTGATGATGGCCACGTGGATCGGCAGGCCCGCTTCGCCGAACAGCGCCGCCACCAGGGGCAGGCCCACCTGCACGTTGTTGCCGAAGGCGCTGGTCATGGCGCGCACGCTGGGCGCCGTGACGGGCAGCGGCGGCTGCGCGTGCGCCAGCGAACGGCGCTGCCACAGGTACACCCCCAGCAGCAGCGACAGCGCCGGGCCGAAGAAGGCGCTCAGGGTGCCCCAGGGCAGGTGCCTCACGTCCAGCCGGACCATGGTGCGGAACAGCAGCGCCGGGATGAAGATGTAGAAAGCGGCGCCCGACAGGGTGCGCGCGGCGTCGCGCTCGCCCAGCCACTGCAGCCGGCCCACCACCCAGCCGATCGCCACCACCACGAAGATGGCCAGCAGCTTGAGGAAGAGGACGCCCGGCATCGGTGCGGCTCAGCGCCGTCCGAACATCATCTGCCGCGCCAGCGCCGACTTCGCCGGCCGCAGCGTCTGCAGCGCCGCCAGGCCCAGGCCGCGCAGCACTCCCGCCCCCGGCAGCCGCCAGGCGAAGCTGCGTGCCAGGAAGTCGGTGGTGGCCAGCAGCGTCCAGCGGTCGGGGCCGCGCTGCCATTCCAGGTGGCGCAGCGCGCGCGGGATGTCACGCTCGCGCAGCGCCTGGACCAGCGCGTAGGCATCGCGCAGGCCGAGGTTGAGACCCTGGCCCGCCACCGGATGCAGCGTCTGGGCCGCGTTGCCGATGCGCACCGTGCGCCCCTGGGTCAGGCTGCGATGGGCCTGCAGTCCCAGGGCGAAGGACTTCAGCGCCGACACCTCGGTGACCGGCCCCGCGCCCGCCGGCAGCAGGGTGTTGAGCAGGTGCATGCGCTGGCTGTCGCCCAGCCCGGCCACCGGGTCGGCCTCGCTGCGCACGCACCACACCAGCGCGGCGGCGTGCGGCTGCTGCGGGGTGGGGGGCAGCGGCAGCAGGGCCAGCGGCCCGTCCTGCGTGAAGCGCTCGTAGGCGATGCCGTGGTGCGGCGCACCCAGCGCGACCTGGCCGACCCAGGCGGTCTGGTGGTAGTCGTGGCTGAGCGGCGGGACGCTGTGCGCGTCGACCAGGCCCTGCGCCGGCGCGGCCTGCCGGGAGAACACGCCGCCCTCGGCCACCACGGCCAGGTCGACCTCCTCCACCACGCCGGCGTCCAGCTCGACCCGGTCAGGCAGGTTCTTGAGGGCTGTCACGGGCGTGCCGAAGCGGCTCTGCAGCCGCTGAGGCGACTGCGTGCAGCGCGCCAGCCAGCGCTGCTGCAATCGCGCTGTGAGCTGCCCGTAGCGCAGCACGGCGCCCAGCAGCGGCACGCCTTCCTCCTGGGCGCTCACGCGCACCTCGGCCTCGGCCCACGGGCCCCAGGCCGGCCCGTGCTGCGACACGTGCACCGTGCGGATCGGCTGGGCGTGCTCGGCCGGCCAGGCCTGCAGGCGTTGCAGGAGCTGGATGCTGCCCAGTGACAGCGCCAGGGTGCGCGGATCGGCGCCGACGTCCTGCGCCTCGGGGCGGGCGTCCCATACGGTGACGCGGGCGCGTGGCAGCAACTCGGCGGCCAGCAGGGCCAGGGCCAGGCCCACCGGGCCGGCGCCGACCACGGCCAGGTTCAGGGGAAGGGCGGCCGCGGAGGCGGGGGCAGCGGCTTTGTTACTCATTCGGCACGGATCCTGCAAAGGCGGGCAAGGAAAAGCTGGCGGATGTGGGGTGATGCACACCGATGGGGGGACGCCGGCCGGCGGGCCGGCGGCGCATCGGTCGTATTATTCGCTGCCCTGGCGCCCTTGCGCCTTGAATTGGAAGGATTCACACCATGTCGCTGATGGATTTCATTCGCAAGCAGTTCGTCGATGTCATCGAGTGGACGGAGGAGGGCGACGGCACGCTGGCCTGGCGCTACCCCATGGCCGACAACGAAATCCAGTACGGCGGCTCGCTCACGGTGCGCGAGAGCCAGATGGCGGTGTTCGTGAATGAAGGCAAGGTGGCCGACGTGTTCGGCCCCGGGCGCTACACCCTCAACACCAGCACGCTGCCGGTGCTGACCTACCTGAAGAACTGGGACAAGCTGTTCCAGAGCCCGTTCAAGAGCGACGTCTACTTCTTCAGCACCCGGCTGCAGCTGGACCAGCGCTGGGGCACCACCCAGCCCGTGACCATCCGCGACAAGGACTTCGGCGCCGTGCGGCTGCGTGCCTTCGGCAACTACAGCTACCGCGTGGCCGACCCGAAGCGCTTCTACCTGGAGGTCTCCGGCACGCGTGAGCGCTACACCGTGGACGACCTCGACGGCCAGCTGCGCGCGCTGATGCTGCAGCACATCTCCGACGCAGTGGCGCGCAGCGGCGTGGCCTTCCTGGACCTGGCGGCCAACCAGGTCGAGTTCGCCAAGCAGATCAAGGCGGTCACCGCCCCCTCGTTCGAGGCCTTCGGCCTGCTGCTGGACGGCGTGACGGTGCAGAACCTCTCGCTGCCCGAGGAGCTGCAGAAGATCCTCGACCAGAAGATCGGCATGGGCAT
>CBINPE010000154.1:0-11679 GCA_966252435.1 uncultured Burkholderiales bacterium
TCGTGGCGGCGCAGCTTGTCCAGCAGCGTCTCCATCTGGTGGGTCAGCTCGGCCACGTCGGTGAAACCGAAGGTGGCGGCACCCCCCTTGACGGAGTGGGCGCAGCGGAAGATGGAGTTCAACTCCTCGTCGTCCGCCGCTTCGATGTTGATCTCAAGGAGCTGTTGCTCCATGCGGTCCAGGTTCTCGCCCGCTTCCTCGAAGAAGACTTGGTAGAACTGGCTCAGGTCGATGCCGGAACCGGTGCCGCTTTCCATGGATGACTCGGCCATGCTGACTCCTAATCTTGTTTGCCTCTCGCTCTGCTCAGGGTGCTCGGGTGGGATACGCGAGCGGGCGTATCCTTCAGCGCACCACTTTCTTGATGACTTCCAGCAGCTTGGCGGGGTCGAAGGGCTTGACCAGCCAGCCCGTGGCGCCCGCGGAGCGGCCCGCCTGCTTCATCTGGTCGCTCGACTCGGTGGTCAGGATCAGGATCGGCGTGGCCTTGAACTTCGGGTTGTCCCGCAGTTTCTTGGTCAGGCTGATGCCGTCCATGCGGGGCATGTTCTGGTCCGTCAGCACCAGGTCGAAATCGCGGCTGCTCGACTTTTCCCAGGCGTCCTGGCCGTCCACGGCTTCAACAACGTTGTAACCCGCGCTCTTGAGGGTGAAAGCGACCATTTGACGCATCGAAGCGGAGTCGTCCACGGCAAGGATTGAATGCATAGCTATCTCCGGGAGTCTTGGTTAAATCAGTCAGGGTGTTGGTGCAGCGGGTAGTTCAGAACAAGTCGATCGAGCCGGCGTCCATCTCGGACTGCGTGACCGGGTTGGGACGCAGCGGCGCGGGTGCGACCACCGTGACCCCTTCCTCGTCTTCCATACCGAAGGTCTCGCGGGCCAAGGTGTCGGCGCAGTTGCGCAGGCGCCGGTTCGTGTGATCGATCAACTGGCAGGCCATGTCCTGGAACTGCAGGGCGGTGACCGCGCCGCCCAGGTGCTGCAGAACGCCCTGGAAGATTTCATCGTGGTCGACGTTGGCGCCTTCGGCCGAGGTGGCTTCGCGCAAGGAACGAACCTGCTCGGAGGCACCGTAGAAACGCTGCATCAGCGTCTCGCAGGCGTCGGCCAACAACGTCTGTAGCCGGTCCAAGTCATTGGTGGCTGACATCAGGTTGTCTTGCAGGTCCGCAGCTGTCGGCAGAGGCATGTGGCCTGCTTCCAGAGGGGCGGGTGCGTCGTCCATCGAGGTCATGCTCCACAAAACAGATCTTTGTTGCGAATCAGGTGAGGTGGGATCGACCGCCCGGGAGGCGGGTAAGTGAGTGATCCCGTACAGACACAAACACCTGCGTATGGCACTCATTTTCGGCAGGCTCCGTCAAAACATTAGAGTGATCACAGGGCAAAAGCGGGTGCAATTCGGCGTTTGTGCGCACTTCGCGCATTGCCCGCAAAACCGGCGGGGCGCGGCATACTTCACGCATGACGCCCAGCGCCTCGCCCCCCGTCTTGAACGTGCTCCATCTGGAAGATTCGGAGCTGGACCACGAGCTGATGCGCGCCCACCTGGAGCGCGGCGGTCTGCAGGTCCGCATCCGCCGCGTCGACAGCGAGGCCGACTTCCTCGCCGCGATCGACCACCCCGACCCGGCAGAGCCCTTCGACATCGTCATCTCCGACTACAACCTGCCGGGTTTCTCGGGCCTGGTGGCCCTGGACCTGATGAAGGCCCGGGGGGTGGACATCCCCTTCGTGCTGGTGTCGGGCCAGATCGGCGAGGACACGGCGGTGGAGGCCATGCGCAACGGCGCCAGCGACTACATCCTGAAGAACAACCTGACCCGCCTCGGCCCGGCCGTGGTGCACGCCGTGGAAGCGGCGGTGACGCGCCGGGCGCGGGCCCTGGCGGATGCCGAGCTGGAGCTGTCCAAGCAGCGCCTGCACGAGCTGGCCCAGCACTTGCAGACGAGCATCGAGCTGGAGCGGGTCGACATCGCCCGCGAGATCCATGATGACGTGGGGGGATCCCTGACGGCCCTCAAGCTGGACCTGGCCTGGATGGCGCGGCGCATCGAGTCGCCAGAGATGATGTCGCGCATGGAGTCGGCCCTGGAGATGGTGACGCACGCCATCGAGGCCAGCCAGCGGATCATGCACAACCTGCGCCCGGCCATCCTGGAACAGGGGCTGGTGGCGGCGCTGCAATGGATGGCGGGGCGTTTCGAGAAGCGGGTCGGCATCCACTGCGTGCTGCGTTTCCCGTCGGGGCCGGTGAGCCTGCCGGCCGGGGTGCCGCTGGTGGCCTACCGCACCGCCCAGGAGGCGCTGACCAACGTGTCCAAGCATGCCCAGGCCAGCCGGGTCGAGATCGACCTGTCGACGGCGGGCGGGGTGCTGTCCCTGGAAGTCAGCGACAACGGCTGCGGGCTCAGCCAGAGCGACCTGGCCAAGGTGCGCTCCTTCGGCATCCGGGGATTGCACGAGCGGGCGCGCACCGTGGGGGGCTGGATCGACGTCAGCAGCAGCCCCGCCGGGACCACGCTCATTTTGTCGGTGCCGCTGGACGAACCCCGCGTCCCGGCCGATCATGCGGCTGGCGGGGCAGGGGCATCGGATCCCGATCCCACCGGCTGGGGGGCTTTGTGATGATCAAGGTGATTCTGTGTGACGACCATGCGCTGATCCGCCGCGGGATCCGCGACACGCTGTCCGACGCGGCCGACATCCAGGTCGTGGGAGAGGCGGCCGACTATGGCGAACTGCGCGGCCTGCTGCGCAACACGGCCTGCGACGTGCTCGTCCTTGACATCAGCATGCCGGGCCGCAGCGGACTGGACGTGCTGCATGCACTGAAGGAAGAGGGCAGCACCTTGCGGGTGCTGGTGGTGTCGATGTACCCCGAGGAGCAGTACGCGATCCGGGCGCTGCGCTCGGGCGCCTTCGGGTATGTCAACAAGGGGGGCGATCCTGGGTTGCTGGTGACGGCGGTGCGCACGGTCTCGCAGGGGCGTAAATATGTCACGCCCGAGATCGCCCAGATGCTGGTCGAGAGTCTCACCACGCCGAGCACCCAGATGGCCCACGACAAGCTCTCCGACCGCGAGCTGCAGACGCTGATGCTGATCGCCTCGGGCAAGCGCCTGTCGGACATCGCCGAAGAGCTGACCTTGAGCCCCAAGACGGTGAGCGTGTACCGCGCACGGGTGCTGGAGAAGCTGGGCTTGGCCAACAACTCGGAGATGACGGTCTACGCGATCCGCAACGGCTTGGTGGGGGAATAGGCGGGAGAGTAGGTGACTGGCCTCGGCCAACCCCGCGGGAACGCGAAATGCCCTTGTCCTGCGCGCGCTCGCTGCCTGCGGGCGCGCCGACATCGCCCTCTTCCACGTTCCTGCCGGAGGCTGCCATGCAGACAAGAGTCAAGTTCCTTGGACATCCTGTCCATCCCATGTTGGTGGTTTTTCCCCTCGGCCTGCTGGGTGCGGCCGTGATCTTCGACCTGATCCACCAGGCCTCGGACTGGCCCGAGATGGCCGGCGTGGCCTACTGGATGACCATCAGCGGCCTCATCGGCGGTGTGGTGGCGGCACCGTTCGGGTGGCTGGACTGGCTGTCCATTCCCCGCGGCACCCGGGCCAAGGCCGTCGGCTTGGCGCACGGCCTGGGCAACGTGGTCGTGCTGCTGTTGTTCGCCCTCAGCCTGGTGCTGCGGTACGACGCACCGGAGGCCCCCGGGTGGGACGCCAGCGCGGCAGGCATCGCCGGGCTGCTGGTGGCGCTCGTCACCGCCTGGCTGGGCGGTGAGCTGGTCGATCGGCTTGGCGTGGGTGTCTACGAGGATGCCCATGCCGATGCGCCCAGTTCGCTGCGGTGGCACTGAGCTCGACTCACTCCGCCGGCAACTTTGAAGCGCGCGCACTTGCCCTTGAGGAGCAACTGCCGGAGGTGCGGGCCGCCAGGTGACCTGGGGCCCGGGTGACCCGTCGGGCTGAGGCCGACAAAGGCGCCAAAGTCGGCCACGTCGGCTCGGTAGGCGCGCCGGTGTTGGGTTTGTCGATGTCGGCAAACCGCTCCAGTTCGGGCGGCAGGTTGGCCAGCTGGTGCAGGAGGGTAGTTGCGGATCCGTTCATACAGCCCGGTTAGCACGAGATGGTTTGGGCCACCCACCTCAAACGTTGGGTCCTCCCATTTCTTGTCAACGATGGGGCTTTGGCCCCCGTTGTTGCAACCATCTTTTGCCTCTTTCTCATCATGCCTTTTAATACAAAGAATTTTTTGCGCAGACTTATTGTTATTCAATGTATTTTGTACGCAATAATAATTTTTTCGGAAGGCACGTTTTACAACCAGTTGCCAGAAGAACTGCAGCGCTTTGTGACGGATCAGAGCGTTTCTTGGTGGAAGGCAGATTTTATTTATAAGATTCTGACCGTCGCGATGTATGTGTCGGAATTTATGGGATTGCTGCTCGCCTGGAAGTTTAGGCGGCGGGCAAAATATTTTTTAACTGTGGCTGCTGGTTTAAGTTTCCTGCTCATGGCTTATTCGATACCCAGTGTGCAGGCATCGTTGGAGGCTGCCTTAACTGGCCTTGCCAGCTTGGTTGGTGACATCTTGCTGACCCTCTTGTGGCTGCCTGCCATCACCGGTGAGAAGCCTGAGGAATTGTCGTGTCGCGAAGCCGGCGCGCAAGCTGTAAGTTGAAATCCACAGTCTTGAGCGCGACGCGCGAGGTGGCGCGCAACGGGACGGCGGCGGCGGGGCATGGGGCAGATGAAAAGCCGCGCCATTGCTTGATTCCTCCGCCCGCGAACCTCATTCCCGAGCGTGCGGCCCCGCCAGCCGGCTGCCCAGGGCCAGGCCGAGCGCAAAGGCTGCGTAGACCAACGCCGTGCCCCGGGCCGACAGGCGCCGTTCGAAGCCTGGTGTGAAGCGGCGCGGGATGAGCACCAGGTCGACCGCGGCAGCCGCCGCGGTCACCAGGGCCGCATCACGCAGTTCGTCCGCGACGGTGGTGGCCTGCTGCCGGCGGCAGCGCAACAGCCGTTCATGGACCATGCCCCACATCACGGAAGCCGCCTGGTGGATGAGGATGCCCAGGCCGGTGTAGCGCCAGGATGGCCGGTTTTTCGTCAACGCACGTTCTCCCCACACCCAGTGGCTGGGTGCGTTGATCGGGGCGGCGACGCGGCCACGCTCGGCGTGGCCGCGCCAGGCCAGCACCGTCATGGAGGCCAGCCCTGCCACGGTGCCGGCAAGCCACCCAGCCAGCGGCGCTTGAGTCGCGGCGTTCCTGATGTCGTCTTGGGTCATGGGGTACGTGGTTTGCCCGCAGGGCAGCATGTCTTTTCCTGACGTTTCAGCAAGCCCGGGTCCCGCCCTTGTGCTGGCGGCGCCTTTTCCACCTGGGGCCACACGGTGCTGACAGTGCTTGTGACGGGGGCCACGGGCTTCATCGGTTCAAGGCTCGTCCAGGCGCTGCGGCGGGCGGGGCACCAGGTCACCGTGGCGGGCCGCATGCCGGTGCCATCCTGCGATTTCGTCCATGCAGATCTGGCTGTCGCGCCGCCGGCGGAATTCTGGACGTCCCATTTGTCTGGCATCGATTGCGTCGTCAACACAGCCGGCCTGCTGCGCGAGACCGGCTCTCAGACCTTCGACGCCCTGCACTGGCGCGCTCCCAGGGCCCTCTTCGAGGCCAGCGCCCGGGCGGGTGTGAAGCGGGTGGTGCAGCTCTCGGCGCTGGGTGCCGATGGCGGCGCCCGCAGCGCCTTTCACCTGAGCAAGCGCCAGGCCGACGACTTCCTGCTGGGGCTGGGTATTGCGGCCACAGTGGTGCAGCCCTCCCTGGTGTATGGCGAGGGTGGTGCCAGTGCGCGCTGGTTCACCGGGATGGCCAGCCTGCCCCTGGTTCCGCTGCCCGGCCAGGGACGGCAGGCCATCCAGCCGGTGCACGTGGACGATCTGGTCGAGGCGCTGGTGGTTCTGGTCGAGGATGCACGACGCCTGGATGGACAGCGCGTGCCGGTGGTGGGGCCCAAGCCGCTCTCGCTGCGGGGCTTCCTGGCCGGCCTGCGGTCGGCCATGGGCTTGCCTGGTGCCCGCTTCCTGCCGATCCCCTGGGCGATCGTGCGGCTGGCGGCGCGGGTGGGCGACCGGTTCCGCGGCAGCCTGCTCGACACGCCTGCGCTCGACATGCTGGCCCGCGGCAACACCGCGTCCGCCGCGCCCACCGCGGCGTTGCTGGGGCGCGCGCCGCGGCCGGTGGCGGCCTTCATCGAACCGGCCGCCGCGGCCGGGGCGCGGGCCGTGGGGCGGCTCTGGTGGGGGCTGCCCCTGCTGCGCTGCAGCGTGGCCCTGGTCTGGATCGCCACCGGCGTCCTGTCTCTCGGCGTGTATCCCGTGCAGGACAGCTATGCGTTGCTGCAACGGCTCGGCGTCGAAGGAGGCTGGGCGCCCTTGCTGCTGTACGGTGCGGGCGTGCTCGACCTGGCCCTGGGTTTTGCCGTCTTCCTGCTGCGGCGCCGGCGCTGGCTCTGGGCCACGCAGGCGGTGCTGATGCTGGGCTACACGGCATTGCTGAGCTGGCGGCTGCCGGAATTCTGGCTGCACCCGTTCGGTCCTTTGCTGAAAAATCTGCCGATGTGGGCAGTGCTCGCGCTGTTGTGGACCTTCGAGGAGCCGCCCTGAATGCACGTGTCGCCCTATGGGATCGTCAAGTGGATCCACGTCCTGTCGTCCACCGTGCTGTTCGGCACCGGCATCGGCTCCGCGTTCTACATGCTGTTCGTCAGCCTGGCGGCCCGGCGCGGCGGCGGCCAGGCCAGGGCGGCCGCGGTGGTGGTGCGACTCGTGGTGCTGGCCGACCTGTGGTTCACCACCCCGGCGATCGTCGTGCAGCCCTTGAGTGGCGCTTACCTCGTGCACCTGGCGGGCTATACCTGGTGGAGCCCCTGGCTGGCCTGGTCCTATGCCCTGTACCTGCTGGCGGGGGCCTGCTGGCTGCCGGTGGTCTGGATCCAGGTGCGCATGCGCGATCTGGCCGAGGAGGCCGACCGTCAGAACCAACCCTTGCCGGGTGCGTACTGGCGGTACCTCAGGATCTGGACGCTGCTGGGGATCCCTGCGTTTGTGGGGCTGGTGGTGGTGTTCTACCTCATGGTGGCCAAGCCGGCCTGAGCCACCGGGCGCCGTGGCATCATGGCCTGTTCCCCACCACGCCTCAGGAACCTTGCCCATGGACGCGCTGCTTGCCGAGATACAGGCCCTCGAAGTGGAACTTCATCATCCGGGCGCACGGTGCGACGTCGCGCGGCTGTCGCAACTCCTGCATGAAGACTTCCATGAAGTCGGTCGTTCGGGGCAGGCCTACGACCGGGCCACCGTCATGCGTTTCCTGTCCGGGCAAAGCAGCTCGCCGCCCGTGGTCTCGAGCGATTTCGCGTTGTGCGTCCTGGGTCCCGGCGTGGCCTTGCTGACTTACCGCTCGGCCCACCGCCGTCCCGACGGCGGGCTGGAGAACCACACCTTGCGTTCCTCGGTGTGGGTGCAGGCGGCGGGGACGGGGCACTGGCAGGTGCGCTACCACCAGGGCACCCCCGCGGCCCAGCCTTGGTAAGGCCAGCCCTTGCGGGGCGTCCCTCACTTGACGATGATCGTCGCGAACTCGAACACGCCTGCCTGGGCATTGGGCACGATGGCGTGGACCTTGCCGTCCGGTGTCTGGATCGCGGTGGAGCCGAAAGGAAGATCCGGGTGCCCCTGGTAGGGGGCCGCCTGGCCCTGCGCCGGGCTGAACATGAGCGCCCCCGGGAACTGGCTCCGCCATGGCTCGGGGGCGGTGCCCACGCGCTCGCCGGCGCGGTGGCTGAGCGGGCCGAGCGTCCAGTCGGCGGCCAGTTCACCATCACTCACCCGCAGCGGGGCACGCCGGGCATCGAGGTAGATCATGGCCGAGCGCAAGCTCATGCCGAGCCAGGGCATCGGGGCGGCATGGTCGGGCTCGATGCGCACCATCCACCGCTCGTTGTTGTCCTTCGATGAAGAAGGGCTGGCCTGCACGCGGGCACCCGCGGGGACCGGCCAGGGCCCGATGCGGTTGCCCTCGGCCAGCTGGCAGGCCTGGAAGTCGGGAGGGGGTTGCGCGGAGGAACTGGGGGAAGCCTCTCCCCGCTCAGGCCAGTGGAACTCGGCCGGCTGCGCCTTGCTGCACAGCCAATCGTGCACCCGCTGGTCGGTCGCCAGGTTCACATGGGCTTCTTCTGGGACGTAAGTCTCCTTTTGCGTGTCGAAGCGCAGGAAACGCCGCAACCCGGTGGCCTGGATCTCCCACAGCGCGGTGGGTGCAGGAAAGACGGCCTCTTCGAAGAGGGCAGGATCGTGCGGCCGGCGGGTGGCGATGCGCGTGCCTGCGGGCAGGGCAATGCCACCCACCTGCTGGGTCTGTGAGAGGGTGAAATGCCGGGCCTGCTCGTCGACCTCGGCTTCGCGTTCGATGTTCCAGACCGTGTAGCGGACCAGGCAGAAGAACGCCGCCGGCAGGGCCAGGAGAATGAGCAGCAACACCGATTTCTTGAGATGGCGCCGGAAGGTGGCGCGCGCGCCCTTGACGAAGACCAGCAGGCCGGACCAGATCAGCAATGCGACCAAGGCCCAGAACCCCAGCCCGAGCAACAGGAAGAAATTGGCCGAAGGGACGAAGACGGGGATCATCGGGATGACTTCTCGGGTGGACAGGCCGACTGAGCGGCGTCAACAGCTGCGCTGCCGTGCGCATGTCCCCGCCATCGTAAGGGCTGCCCCCGCGGGCCGCCACAATGGCGTCCCTGTCCGACACGCCTCCCCCCTCATGACAACACTGCCCACCGCCCAAGACGTTCTCGCCTTCTGGTTCGAGGAAATCAGCCCCGCGTCGTGGTGGTCTGCGCAAGCCGACTTCGACGAGCTGGTGCGCCGGCGTTTCGAGCCGCTGCTGGCGTGTGCCGCCGCGGGTGAATGCGTCGACTGGCGCGGCACGCCCAGCGGCAGGCTGGCCGAGATCGTCGTCCTGGACCAGTTCTCCCGCAACATCTACCGCGGCACGGCACGCGCCTTCGCCCAGGACCCCATGGCGCTGGTGTTGGCGCAGGAGGCCGTCGCGTGGGACGCCCTCGCGAGCCTGACGCCCGTACAGCGCAGCTTCATGCTCCTGCCCTACATGCACAGCGAATCGCGGCTCATCCACCGGCTGGCTGAGGCCCTGTACCGCGAGCACGCCCCCGATGAGAACTACCAGTTCGAGCTGCGGCACAAGGCCATCATCGATCGCTTCGGCCGCTATCCGCACCGCAACGAGGTGCTCGGGCGTGTTTCGACGCCGCAAGAGCAGGACTTTCTGACGCAGCCCGGCTCGAGCTTCTGAGCCGGCGTCAGCGGTCCGGACTGCCCAGCTGCCAGGCGCGGACGTAGTTGACCTGGAAGGCATTGTCGGGGCCGAGCGGCGTCGTGCCGTCCACATCGCCACTGGCGCCGCCGTATTGCAGGTTGACCAGGATGTACATCTTCCGGCTCATCGCGACCTCGGCGGAATACAGCAGCTTGCCGTCGAAGTAATACGAGAGTCTGTTGGGCTCCCACTGCACGGCGTATTTGTGGAAGGCGCTGGACAAGTCACCTGTCGCGAAGGGCATCTGCCCCGTGAGGCCGGTCGGTTGGCCGTTGCCGTCCTGGTAGAAGCTGGACTCGAAGGCGATGGGGTGCTGGTTCTCGTCCGCCCAGGTGCCCACCTCGCCGCCTGGATAGGCTTCCATCACGTCGATCTCGGGTTCACCGGGCGGGCTGTCGGAGTTCAGCAGCCAGAAGGCGGGCCAGAGGCCTTTGCCGACGGGCAGCTTCGCTTCCATTTCGAAGTAGCCGTAGGTCTGGGCGAATTTCTGGTGGGTCGTGAGGATGCGCGACTTGAACGTTCCGTCGGAGGCGGCCTCAGGCCAGATGCGCAGCTGACCATTGCTGACGCCGTAGTCCGGGGCGTCTGACGAGGACTGGAACCAGATGTGGTCATTCCACAGCCGGGTGTCGAGGGCGGTGCCGTTGAACTCATCCCGGAATGTCAGGGTGTACATCGCCGCGTCCTGCCCGTAAGGGCTGGGGGTGCTGGCGATGTCGCAGCGCTTCGCTGCGCCGGGAGCCGGGTCGCCGAACACCTCGGTGCTGCAGGTGATCGCGCCGGTGGCGCTCTGGTAGGCGTAGCGGCCATCGGCGCCGTAGCGGACCCGCCGTGTTCCGCTGAACGTGCAGCGCTCGCCCTCGTTCGCGCAGAAGTACCAGCCCCGGCTGTCCGCCGCCGTCGCACTGACGTCAACCGGCGCCTCACCGGCTGCGACGGCTTGCTCCGAAGAGGACGGGGTTGCGGCGCTGTCCACCTGCTGGTGTTGTGCACTGCCACCGCCGCAGGCGGCGATGGCCAAAGTGCTCATGAGGGACAACCACGAGCGAGTCTGTGGCATGGATTTCTCCTCCAGATGAATTGGAAAGGGCCGTTGCGGCCACCGCTCCCGTGGGGGTGGGGAGGGGGTCCTGTTGAGGTGATGTGCGAGACACATCCCTTGTGAGGCAGGCCCGGCTCGGGAGGCTGGTGCTCAACCGTGGGGCGGAGTCTACTATTGACCGGGGGCGAGGCCCGTGCCGCTACTGGAACTTGGCCAGCATTTGCTCCAGGGCCATGGTGAAGGGCACCTGCATCATGGGCAGGGTGAACAGCGTGCCGAGCAGGCCCACGCCCACGGTGATGGGGAAGCCGATGGCGAAGACGTTCAGTTGGGAGGCCACGCGGGCGATCACGCCCAGCACGAGGTTGGTGAACAGCAGCATGGCGGTCAGGGGCAGGGCGACCCACAGACCCAGCCTGAATATCTCGGCGCCCCACACGTGGGGTTGCACGGCGTGCAGGAAGGCGAAGGGCTCGGGCCCGACCGGGAACGTCTGGAAGCTTTGCACCACGGCGGCCATGATCAGCAGATGGCCGTTGATGGTGATGAACAGCAGGCTGACGGTGGTGCCGAAGAAGCGCGCCACCGAGGTCACCTGGCCGCCGGTGGCCGGGTCGAAGAACATGGCGAAATTCAGCCCCATCTGCAGACCGATGGTGTCGCCTGCCAGCTCGATCGCGGCGAACACCATGCGGGCCGCGAAGCCGAGCGACACCCCGATCAGCATCTGCTGGATCACCAGCAGCAGGGCTTGCGACGAATCCAGCGCCACGGCTGGCATCGGCGGCAGCACCGCCTGCGCGCACACCGCGACCAGCATGGCCAGACTCACCTTCACCCGGGCCGGCACCACCCGCTGAGACAGCACCGGCATGCTCCCCAGCAGGGCCAGGATGCGCAGGAACGGCCAGATGAATGGCCCCAGCCATTGCATGATCTGGGCTTCGGAGAGGGTCAGCATGGCAATGCCTGGCGACAGGGCGAATGTGAAGGCTGTGAAGGCTGGCAACGCGAAGTGTCCAGCCACCAAAGGCGATGCGAAGCGAGCCGTGGCGCTTCCCCGTAGGCGGAGGTGAGGAGCGCAGCGGGCCGGGGGTCGCGGCGAAGCCGTCCAGGACCCATGTTTGAGCCCGCAGGGCGAGTTTGGGGCCTGGCCCCCGGTCCGCGAGCACCGCAACGTACCCCTTGCGCAGCAAGGGGCTCCGTCTCCGGGGTCGCCTTTCTTTGC
>CBINPE010000155.1:0-11584 GCA_966252435.1 uncultured Burkholderiales bacterium
TGATGGAGTGATGGAGTGATGGAGTGATGGAGTGATGTACATGGCCTGTTTGCACCCTCCTGTTTGTTGGCATACTCCCCGTTCGCCCTGAGCCTGTCGAAGGGTGCGCAGTCAGCGAGCTATTCTTCCCCACCCACCTCACGGCACCGCCCACCGCTCCCCGTTCGGGCTGAGGTATCGAAGCCTGCACCTTCAGCGACCATGCTGGATATGGGTGGGTACAGATTCGTGAAGGTTGATTCATGCCCACACGTCGGGACTGCGCCCGACAGCGCAGTCACTTTTTGGCATCGCCCAAAAAGTAACCAAAAAGGCGACCCCGGAGGCGAAGCCCCTTGGCTGCGCCAAGGGGTGCGTTGCGGTGCTCGCGGACCGGGGGCCGGGCCACAACTCGCCCCTTCGGGGCTCAGACAAGTGTCCCGGACGGCTGCGCCGCAACCCCCGGCCCGCTGCGCTCCTCACCTTCGCCTACGGGGAAGACGATACGGCTCGCTGCGCATCGCCTCCAAGGGGCGGCTTCGCCGCGCCTTGGAGGCGACGAGGATTCGGCCAATTCGCCAGCGCCTACGCTAGAACGTGAAGGTGTTTTGAGCGCGGCCGCATCCTTCTAGGCGCCGGGCACGTCGAGCCGCGCTTCGCGCTCCAACAGCATCTCGATGTGCTGCACGGTGAGCGCCTTGGCGGATTCCGACAGGCCCTGCAGATGGCTCTGCAGCAGCAGGGCCGTGCCATGCACGAAGGGCCACAGCTTCAGGAACTGGTCCTCGTACGCGCAAGGCATTCCCATGAGGCCCTGCAGCCGGCCGCGTAGCGACTCCGGCGTGAGCGAGGCCCAGGCGTCGCCCCGCGCCTTGCGGCTGGCTTCGCCCTGGAACAGCAGCTCGAACAGGGCCGGATGCTGCTCGGCGAATTCCAGGTAGCTCATGCAGGTGGCGATCATGCATTCCTTGAGGCCCTGCCGGTCGGCCGTCGCGTCCTGGAGGCTGTGGCGGAATTGTTCCAGGGCCGCCAGGTAGACGTCGTTCAGCAGGAGGCCCTTGCTGCTGAAATGCTTGTAGACCTGGGGCGCGTCGACGCCGATGAAGTCGGCCAGGTGGCGGATGGACACGGCGTTGACGCCATCCTTTTCGATGATGGCGATGCAGGCTTGGATGATGTCTGTCGTGGAGATCATGGTGAGGAATTCAATGCCGCCCCGCGGGGCGCGGAAGCCGCGGCCGCGCGCGGCAGGTTCTTGAGGAACCAGGGCGCGCACAGGCCGATGACGAAGAGCGAGGTCAGGCCGCTGATGATCAGGGACAAAGTCACCAGCAGGCCCAGGTGGCGCAGCGACGTGAAGTCGGACGCCGTGAGGGTGAGGAAGCCCAGGGAAAAGAGCAGGATGTTGAAGAAGATCGAGCTGCCCGCGTGCTCCGCCGCATGCAGCACGGCCTCGTCCGCGGTGTGCCCGCCCTGGTGGTGCTCGACGACGCGGTGCATGAAGTGCACGGCGTAGTCGACGATGCCCACCACCAGGTAGGAGATCAGCGCGGTCCCGATGTTGAGGTCGATCCCCAGGGCGGACATCGCCCCGAAGTAGAACACCATCGTGGCGCACAGCGGCAGCGAGGCGACCACGCCCTGCCGCAGGGACCGCAGCCACAGCACCAGCACCAGCAGCACCACGCCATAGGCCAGGAAGAAGCTCAGCAGCTGCCCCTGCAGGATCTCTTCCAGCAGCGCGCTCCAGACCACCGGCGAGCCCGCTACGCGGACCTCCACCCCGGGCGGTCGGTTGGCGCGCGCCCAGGCGTCGAGCTGCGTCAGCAGCGCGCGGTACTCGGTGGCCTTGGTCGTTCCCATGCTGAACAGGGTGACGGCCTTGGAGCGGTCCGCGTTCAGCACCTGGGCCAGCGTGGTGCCGGCGCTGTTCTCCAGCATCAGCAGGCTCTCGTCGACCAGGCCGCTGCCCGGCACGGTCCGCGCCAGCCCGTCCGGGCCCGCGGGCAGTTGCTCGGTGTCCCGCGGCAGGCGGTCCCGGCTGGCGTCGTTGCCGTTCATCACCACCTGCACGCGCCGCACGTACTTGGCCAGCGAGTAGGTGAAGCGCACGTGCGCCTGCGCCAGCAGCCACTGGTCCAGCTGGTCGATGAAACGCAGGGTCGCGAGGTCCGCAGCCCCCCCGGGGCGGCCGGTGTCGATGGTGATCCACACCGGGCTGGTGCCGGACATCCGCCCGTTGATGAAGTCGTCGGAGGCGCGCACCGGGTTGCCGGGCCGGAAGTAGCTCGCCCCCTCGTCCTCGATGTGGATGGCGCTGGCGCTCCAGCCCGCCACCAGCAGCGCCACGGCGAAGGCCGTCGCGGCCGCGGTCCGGTGGGCCACGACCGGGCTCATGGCGCGGCAGATCAGGCGGCCCAGCCGGTTGGCGGCCGGGGCCTCGGCCTGCGGCTGGGCGGCCCGGGGCGCCGGCCTGCCTTCGCGCAGGCAGCAGATGCAGGCGGGGATGAAGGTGGCAGCGATGAGCTGGGCGCACACCAGGCCGAAGGCGGTGAACCAGCCGAAGTTGCGGATGCTCTCGATCTGCGTGGCGGTGGCGAACATGAAGCCGATCACCGTGGTGACGGTGGTCAGCACCACCGGCGAGGTCAGCAGGCGCAAGGATGCCAGGATGGCCGCCTTGCGCGACAGGCCCTGCGCGCGCTGCGTGTAGAACTCCGTCATCAGGTGCAGGGCGTCGGCGCCGCAGATGGTGACGAGGAAGATGGGCAGCACGCTGGTGACCATGTCCATCGGCACGCGCAGCAGGGCCATCAGCCCCAGCGTCCAGATGGCGCTGAAGGTGACGTTGAGGATGGGCAGCAGGATGCCCAGGGGCCGCCTGAAGTACAGCACCAGGATGCCGACAATCACCAGCAGCACGATGGGCAGCAGCACGCCCAGGTCCTGGTCGACCAGGCGCGACTGCTCGGCCATGTAGATGGGCAGCCCGGCCAGGTGCACGTGGTCGGCGAAGTGAGGGTGGCGCTGGCGCTGCACCTCCACCAGCTCGCGGATGCGCGACTGGGCACGCAGCAGGCCCTCGCTGTCGTCGGGGCGCAGCCGCAGTTCGATCGCGATCAGGGTGGCGGTGGCGTCGTCCGTGACCACGCCGAGGCGGAACATCGGGTTGTCCATGACCTCGCGCCGGACCACCTCGGGCGGCGTGGTCTTGTCCTTGAGGCTGCGCTGCGCGACCAGGACCTCGCCGCGCGTCAGGAAGTTGTCGGTGGCGGCCAGGCCCGCCATCTCGGCGATCGGGGCCAGGCGTCCCGGCAGGCAGCGGATGAAGTGCCGGTCGGCCGCGTCGAGCTCCAGCTGCGCGCGCTCGACCTCCTCGCGCAGGCGGCCCGCGCTAGCAGCGTCGGCGGGCGTCAGGCCGCCGGCCAGGATCTGCTGGATGAGTTCGCGCGCGCTGTCGGCCGCGGCCTGGCCCTCGAGCCGGCGGGACAGGTCCTCGAGCCAGCGGGCGTCGGCCTCGGCGCCCAGGCTCAGGCGCCGCAGGTCCTGGGTCAGCTCGAGCACGGCGTCCAGGGTCTCGCGGTTGAAGACGCCATCCTTCTTCTCGACGGCGATCAGTGCCGCCTCCAGCGTGCCCTTGAACTCCTGCTGCAGGGCCTGCATGGCCTGCCGCGCCGGGTGGCTCTCGGGCAGGAAGTAGAAGTTGGTGTCGTTGTTCAGGCGGCCCAGCTGCGAGGCGAAGCCGAGCGTGACGGCCAGGGTGAGCGCGACGATCAGGCGCGCATGCCGTTCAACGAAGCGCAGGTAGGCGTTCATAGAGACCTCCATTGGCCAGCTGGGTGGATTGGAACAGCGTGTCGGGCAGGCCGACGTCGTAGCGGGTGGTGATGAAAAGCATGCGCGAGACCTTGCCCTCGGCGGGGTCGGTCATCTCCACCTCGGTGGGCGTCCAGTAGCCGTCGATCTTCTTGATCTGGCGGATCACCTCGACCTTCTTCAGCACGCCGCTCTCATCGAAGAGGTGCTGCTTGACCACCACCATGGTGGCGCGGTCCACCCAGGCAATGACCTTGCTGTAGCCCGACTTGGCCACCACCTCGGGGGAGGCCGGCAGGCGCTCCACGCGGGTCGTCTCGCGGCCTTCGACGGTCTCGGTGCCCACGATGGTCTGGGTGAAGTCGCGCACGCGCAGCTTCTCGATGTCGTAGTAGGAGAACTGGCTGCCCATGAAGGCGCCGCGCTTGTCGTTGGCGGCAATGCGGCGCGTCTGCCGCGACGCCGGCAGGTGCATCCACAGGTCGTCCTCGCGCGACTGTTGCTCGTCGCGGGTCAGGCTGAGCAGGGCGACGCCGCGCAGGTTGGCCGGGGTGAGGAAGTACATGACGTAGCTCTCGTCGCGGCCCTGCTGCTTCTTGAGGAACCACATGCGCCGCGTGCGATCCTGGCCGCCCGGCTCCTTGAGCACGAGGTCCACCTCCGACATCCAGTCCTTCCCGTCGGGGCGGTCGCGGGCCTGCTGCATCAGCTGGTCGGCCGCGGCGTCGGCATGGGCCGGGGCCGCGGGCAGCAGGACGAGGGCCAGCGCCAGGGCCAGCCGGCGCGGCCAGGGCGAGGTGACGCGAGGAAGCAGGTGCATGCGGGAGTCTCCGAAAGGAAGGTCGTGGTCGAAGGTGTGATGAATGAAGCTCAGAACCGCTGGCCCAGTTGCAGCCAGATCCGGTCCTGGGCGCCGAAGCGGCCGAGGAAGCCGCTGTCCGAGCCGCCCATGAAGAAGTCGGCCCCCACCACGCCGAACTGGCTGTCGGTGAGGTGGTACGTCAGGCGCGCTTGGCACAGCGTGCCGTCGCCGTTGGCCAGCATCCAGGCGCACGAGAGGCGGCTCTCCAGCCGGGCATTCAGGCTGTTGCCGGTGGCGGCCAGGGTCACCACGGGCTGGTGCTTTGGGGGGACGTCGCCCGGCTGCCAGCCGGCGATGAAGCGGTCGCTGGCCTGCGCGGTGAACAGCCAGTCGCGCCAGGCGCGGTCGACGCCCAGCAGCACGCTGGTCAGGGAGACGCGGTCCAGCCCGTCCGGCGTGCGCGCGGTGCTCTGGACCGTGCGCGGGGCATGGGCCAGCTCGCCCCGCCAGACCCAGCCTTGCCCGCTCGCCCAGGCCGCGCCGACGCCGAGCCAGCGCTGCCGGGGGTACTGCGGGCGGGCCTGCAGGCCAGTGGCGCCGTCTTCCAGGCGGTAGACGGGCAGGCGGTCCCGCAGGTTCATGGCCACCAGGCTGAGGTCCAGCGCGCCGAACGAGCGCGACAGGTGCAGGCCCTGCTCGCCCTGCGACCACCCGTGGGGCCGCTCCTCGGGCAGCAGCTGCACGCCGGCCTGGGTGAGGGGGGCGGTTTCCTGCAGGTCGAACTCGCTGCCGCTCACCGCGCGGCGGTGCGGCTGGAAGCGCAGCGTGCCAAAGGTGTCGACATGCCAGCCGCTGTCGCCCAGCGGGCCCTGCAGCCGCAGCATGGGCAGGGCGATGCGGCTGTCCTCCATCTCGGGCAGCACGTGCTCGCGCAGGTCCAGCGGGTTGACCTGGTCGAGCACGCGCAGGTTGTCGGCGCGGCCCCAGTTCAGCTGCTGGTAGCCGGCGGTGGCGCGCCAGTCCGTGCCCAGGGGCGCCGTCAGGTGCAGCTCGCGCCAGTCGGCGTCCCACGCGTAGGCATGGTGCGCTTGCGGGCCGAAGGGCGTGCGGCCCGCATAGCTGCCGTCCCAGCGCACGCGCGCCTCGGCCACGAACTCGACCTCGCCGCGCATGCCGCGGCTCTTGAGGCGCAGCTCGCCATTGGCGCTGTCGCGCTGGCGTGCATCGCCCAGGCGATGTTTCACGCCCCCCGTCAGGGTGCCCTCCAGCGGGGTGGGCGGCGGGGCGGGCTGGCCGTGCGGGTCGGCGTTGGCCGCGGGTGGCGCGGAGGGCGCTGGTTCGGCGGACTGCGGGTGCGCGGGCGAGGGCGCGGGCGGCTTGACCAGGCGCAGGTCCTCCAGGCGCAGCCAGTATTTGCTCCGGGTGTTGGCGCGGCGGGGCGGGCGTTCGTCGTCCTCGGCGTGCGCCGGTGCGGATGCGGCCGTGGCAGGCGGCGGCACCGCCGTTTCGGCCGCCCGGGTGGCGCTGCCGCCGCCAACACAGGCGATCAGCAGCAGGTGGGCGATCGCGCGAGGGCTCATGGGGTCCTCCTTGCGGCTGCGAGCCGGAAGCCGTGCAGGCGGGCCAGGGCGGCCATGTCCTCCACCTGCGCGACGCACAGGTCGCCCAGCGAGCCGCTCGCGCCGTCGGACAGGCCGAGCAGCGCGGTCTCGGCCATGCAGGCGAACAGCTGCCCTTCCTGCAGCACCGTCCGCGCGCCGGGCGGCAGGCTCTCGCCATGCGGCGTGCCCACCACGCCGCCCTGGGCGACCCAGAGGTCGGGCCGTGCGGACGCAGTCTGCGCCGCCACGTTGCCGGGAACCGCCACGTCGCACACGACCGCATGGGGCTTGAAGTGCGCCGGCCCCAGGAAAGGCTCGGCGTGGCTGGCCGCGCACAGGACCAGGTCGCCGAGCGCGACATCCGCCAGCTGGTCGCCAAGGCGGACCAGCTGCAGTTCATCGCAGGCGGCCAGGAACTCGGGGCTGGGTTCGGCGGCGTCGCCGGCGCGGTCCAGCGCGCGCCGCGCGGCGGCATGGCGCGCCAGCGCGCCGGCCAGGCCGGGCAGGACGTCCGCGCCGCCGTGGCGGCCCGCCGCCTGCAGGGCCTGCCAGCAGTCCCGCAGGATCCGCTGGCGCACCCGCGCCAGGCGCTGGGGCGTGCCGGCGCGGGGCGAGCCGATGAGCACCAGCCGGCCGACGCGCCGCGCCAGCATCTGCGCATGCAGCGAGGCGATGTTGCCCGCCGCGCCCACCACGACGGCGGTGGCGCGGGGCCAGTCCAGGCCGCGCAGGTCGGCCGCCCGGCTCAGCGCCTCCAGCGCCATCGCCACTGTCAGCGCGTTGCCCGTGGTCAGCTGGATGCCGGGGACCTCCAGCGCCAGCCCGTTGTGGGTGACGATCGAGGTGTGCATGCCCAGCCCGGCCACCGCGCAGCCGTCCTGCTGCGCCGTGCGCACGCGCTCCGCCACCGCCTCCCGGATGGACGCCAGCTCGCCTGCCAGGCCGGCCGCCATCTGCGCCGTGGTCAGGCACAGGGGGTACACGATGAAGTCGACCTCGGCCCCGCTCGCCGAGGCGATGCGCACCGGCGGGTAGGGCTCGACGCGCGGGTCCACGCGGACGCGCTCGATGAAGCGCGCCAGCTCCGCGTCGGTGCAGTCCCGCAGCGAGGGCTCCGCGGCGGCCAGGCCGCGGGCGTCGACCAGGTGGTTGATGAAGGCCACCTTGCGGGCGGGGGCCGCAGGCGGGGCGGCCACCGGACGCGCCATGCTGCGGAAATCCAGGGCCTGCGTGCGGGGCGGCGGGCGGTCGGCATCGCACAGGGGGAAGACGAGCGGCAGGGCGTCGCGCCGCGCCAGCAGCGCGCACAGCGTGGCGAAGGCGTTTTCGATGCGCGCCATCGCCGCCTCGTCCAGCCCCACCGAGGGGGCCAGCCGCAACACCCGGGGTGCGCTGCCCGAGGGGGCGACACGGATCCGGTGTGCATGGAACAGATAACTGCACAGGAAATAGCCCAGCCCGCCGGTGTAGTCCAGGGTGCCCCAGAAGGGCGATCCCCGGCTTTCGGGGGGCTCGAACTCCACCCCCAGCAGCAGGCCCTCGCCACGCACCGCGCGGATGACGCCGGGGTGGCGCGCCTGCAGGGCCTCGAGCATCGCGCGCAGGTGCTCGCCCTTCTCGTGGGCCAGCCGGTAGACGCGTCCTTCGTCGCGCTCGAGGATGTCCAGCACCCGGCTGGCCACGGCGCAGGAGAGGTCGTCTTCCGCGAAGGTGGAGCTGTGGACGAGCGCGAAGTCACGCTGGTGGAGGCTGCGCCGGATCAGCACCGCGGCGATCTTGGCCAGGCCGCCGCCCAGCGACTTGGACAGCATGTAGGTGTCGGCCTGCAGGCCCAGCTTGCTGGCCGCGAAGAAGCGGCCCGTGCGACCCATCCCGCTCTGCACCTCGTCGGCCAGCAGGGGGCAGCCCTGCGCATGGCAGAAGCGGCGCAGGGCGCGGGCGAACGCCTGCGACAGCACGTGGATGCCGCCTTCGCCCTGCACCGGCTCGACCAGCACGGCGCTGACCTGCCGCACCGGGCGGGGCATCCACGCCAGGCGCCCGGCCGCGTCCCTGCCCAGGTCGATCGCGGTGGCGGTGGTCTCCCGGGCCAGCTGCGCGAGGGCCGCCTCGTCGCCGTCGGCCACGAAGCGCACCTGCAGGCCCAACTGCTGGAACGGTGCGCGGAACGGCGCATGGTGGGTGGCCTGGACGCTGCCGATCAGCTTGCCGTGGAAGGCCCGCGCCAGGGCGACGAAGAGCGGGGGGCGGTTCCAGATGCCTTCGTGGTGGCGGTCCAGCGCGGCGCAGGCGTCCTCGAAGCTGGCGAAGTCCCGCTCGCCCGACAGCGGCGCGTCCCGCAGGAACGCCGTGTCGAAGGCGAGCTCGCCGCGGTCGATCGGCGCCTGCACCTGCGCGCGGTGCCAGGCCAGGGTGTGGCGCAGCGCGTGCAGTTCCTGCACCCGGGCGTACTCGGCGTGCTTGAGCGCCACCTCGACGGCCTCGGCGCCGCTGTTGGCGAAGTGGACGACGAAGTCCTCGTCGATGCCGCTGTCGCGGCGCGCGATGTCGCTCAGCCGGCGCGCCAGCTCGCCGGCGCCCTGGCGCAGGGAGAGCTGGGCGTGGGCGGTCCGGCCGGCCGCGAGGGCCTCCTGCAGGGCGGCCAGCAGCTCGGGGTGGTTGTGCCCGAGGAGCAGCGAGCCGTAGCCGCCGACCAGGTCCAGCACGCCCACCTCGGTGCCGTCGGCCAGGCGGTGGAAGAGGTGGTCCCCGCTGCCGCGGACGAAGCTGACGTCCAGGCCCACCGCGTGCAGCAGCTCGGCCAGGCGGGGCTTCACGTACGCCGCGTACGGATGGAGGGCGGCAGGGCTCATGCGGCGGGCTCCACGGTGATCGCGCCCCAGTGGCCCAGCCAGTCCCGGGCGCAGACCATGACCTGGCGGCCCGGCAGCGGTGCACCCTGCGGCGCGACCCAGGGCAGCGCGGGGCCGACACGCGCCTGGGCCGCCGCCATCCCCGGCAGCCGGCCGTGGGCCAGCGCCTGCTGCGCCAGGGCCAGGTCCGCCACCAAGCCGGTGCTGCCGCTGCTGCCCAGCAGGCTGCGCACCGAGGTGACGGCCTCGGCCCGCGGCGCGTGCGCGAGGATGCAGCGCGCCTCGTGCGCATCGTGCGCCGGCAGCCCGCTGCCCTGCGCGATGACGCAGCGTGCGCTGCTGGCGGGCAGGTCCGGCACGGTTTCGTCCAGCAGGGTCGCGGCGCTCGTCATCTGGACCAGGCGCAGCCCCTGCACCCCACGCCGCGCGGCGGCCTCGGCGGGCTCGAGGACCAGGGCGGCGCTGCCGTTCGACAGCACCATGCCCCGGCTGTCGGCGTCGAAGCAGCAGCTCTGCAGGCGGCCGTCGGGGTGGCGCAGGCCGGGCGCCAGCCAGCCCGCGGCCAGCAGCTCCGCCAGCAGGAAGGGGTCGAGGTAGGCGTTGGTGGTGTTGACGATGGCCACGTCGCAGCGGTCTTCGCGCAGCGCCTGCCGGCCTTGCCTGAGCGCGGCCACCACCCCCTCGGGGCCGCAGAAGAAGGCCCCGCCCGTGGCGCGGGCCTGCCAGTGGATGCTGCCCACCAGGAGGGTGTTGTTCCAGCTGCTCTTGACCACCCCCATCACGTCCAGCTTGCGCTTGGCCACACAGGCATGGACCAGGTCCGCCTCGGTGCGCCGCTCCTGCGCGGCCGTCCACGCGATCGCCCCGGCGCAGGACTCGAAAGCGGCGGCGTAGTCGCCCTCGACGCTGAACAGGCTGCGCCGCGAGGGCGTGATGGCGTCCAGCGCCAGCCCGGCCGAGTGCAGCGCCCGCTGCACGGCCAGCGGCCCGAGCTGCGCGCCGGCCGAGGCGAAGCGGGCCAGGCGGCGCGGCAGCAGCGCGCGGGCCTCGGCCTGGGTGGCTTCATCGACCTGGCCGAAGGGCAGATCGCCGTCGACGTGGGGCGAGGCCATCCGTGCCGACAGCACGCAGCGCCCCGCACCGACGTGTGCCCACAGCGTGGCGGGGGAGGCGATGCCGGGCAGGACGAGCCCGATGCCCGAGATGACGACCTCGGCCTCACCCATGGCGTCGCACCACCAGGCAGGCGTTCAGGCCGCCGAAGCCGAACGAGTTGCACAGCGCGAAGGGGACGTCTTCCCGGCGCGCCGTGTGGCGTACGTGGTTCAGCGCGCAGGCCGGGTCGACGTTGTCCAGGTTCAGGGTGGGCGGGACGTCGCCGGTCTTCACGGTCAGCGCGGTGGCGATGAACTCCGGCGCACCCGCGGCGGCGATCAGGTGGCCGAGCATGGACTTGTTGGCCGTCACGCAGACTTTCTCCCAGTGCCCGTCCTGGGCGAACACCGTCTGGATGGCCTGCGCCTCCAGCGGGTCGTTGCGCACCGTCGAGGTGGCGTGGGCGTTGACGTGCGCGATGCACGTGGGCGGCAGCCCGGCGTCGCGCAGTGCCTGGCGCATGGCGCGCACGGCGCCCGCGGCCTCGGGGTGCGGGGCCGTCAGGTGGTGCGCATCCATGGCGCAGCCAAAGCCCACCACCTCGGCGTGGATGCGGGCGCCGCGCCGGCGCGCATGGGATTCCTCCTCGAGCAGCACCATCCCCGCGCCTTCCCCCGCGACGAGGCCGCTGCGCGCCACGTCAAAGGGTCGGCACAGGCGATCGCCGAGCCGCTGCTCGACCGAGGGCGCCCCCAGCAGGTGCAGCGCGATCATGGTGCCCGCGTTCAAGGGCGAATCGCTGCCGCCTGCGAGCATGCAGTCCGCCTCGCCGCGGCGCACCGCGCGCCAGGCCAGGCCGATGGCGTGGGCGGCGCTGGCGCACGCGGTGTTCACCGTCTGCACGTTGCCGCGCAGGCCCAGGCTGCGGGCGATCCGCGCGGCGAGCTCGTCCCGGGAATGGCACAGCCCGCCGGCCGGATCGAGCTGCTCGAAGGCGGCCATCAGGCACTGCCAGTCCGGCCCCGAGGGGCCCACCGACCACAGCATGTCGCGGAAGGTGCGCTCCGAGCTGCCGATGCCCAGGGCCACGCCCAGACCGCCGGGCAGCGTGTCGCTTTCGCCGGGCGGCAGGCTCGCGTCGTGCAGGGCGCTCCAGGCCGCGGCCAGCGCGAAACGGGCGGAGCGCTCCATGGGCGGCTGCCAGTGCGTGCCCAGGCGCGGCGCGAACACCGCCGACAGGGCGGCTTCGTCGACCGGGGCGGCATGGCGCACGGGGAAGTCCGCCAGCCAGGGGTCCCGCCAGTCCTGGATGTGGGTGCGGCCGCCGAGCAGCCCGGCCCAGAAGGTGTCCAGGTCGAAGGCCTGGCCGCACACCACGCCCATGCCGGTGACCACCACGCGTCTTGTCATCCTTCGCCCTCCCCAGGATCCATCCCGAC
>CBINPE010000156.1:0-11578 GCA_966252435.1 uncultured Burkholderiales bacterium
CCCCGCAGGCGGCCGGCGTGATCCACACCGACTTCGAGCGCGGCTTCATCCGCGCGCAGACCATCGCCTTCGCCGACTTCATCGCCTGCCGCGGCGAGCAGGGCGCCAAGGACGCGGGCAAGATGCGCGCGGAGGGCAAGGAGTACGTGGTGAAGGATGGGGATGTGTTGAACTTCCTGTTCAACGTGTGATGAGGAGACGCGCTTTCCTGCAGTCCCAGGAAAGACTCTAAATTCCTAAAGACCAATAAAGCCGCGCTTATGCGGCTTTATTGGTTCTTGAGGTTGCCAGAGGTTTCGCGAGCATTCACCTCTAGACGACCGCTTTGCCTACCTCAAGCCCGAGCTGTTCCGCAACGAGTGCAGTGTCAAGCCGGGCAAGGACTCGATCGTCAAGGGCTGAGAGAGGGACCGTTTGGGAGGAAGAAATGGCGATTTGGCTCATCCGTGCAGGCTCGCATGGCGAATACGAACAGAAGTTCATCCAGGAGAGCCGGGTGTACGTCACTTGGGATGACCTGGACGTGGACCTCGCCAAGCTTCAGCAGCGGGGTGAGCTGACGGCTGAAATGACCCAGCGCTACCCAGAGGCCAAACCAAAGGCGGTGCTGAACTGGGTGAGCCAGGTCTGGCCGTTCGCGCATGAGATGCAGATGGGTGATCTGGTGGTGCTGCCGCTGAAGACGCAGCCTGCTGTCTACATTGGCGAGATCACTGGCAACTATCGCGCTGAGAAAGCTGGTCCGAACCCCTTCTTTCATTGGCGGCCCGTCAAGTGGATCGGCGAGGCCATCCCACGCACGCACTTTGGCAAAGACTTGCTGTTCTCCTTCGGTGCCTTCCTGACGATCTGCCGCATCCAGCGTAACAACGCGGAGCAGCGGATCACTGCCATGCGCGCCAATGGGTGGAAGGCGGAAAAATTGGCGGCGCCTGCCAAAGCAGCCACAGCGGCGACCACTGATGTTGAGGCTGCAGACACCGACCTGGATGAACTGGCGCGAGACCAGATCGCCGCACTGGTGTCCGCACGTTTCAAGGGCCACGGCTTGACCCGGCTGGTCGAAGGCATCTTGAAAGCGCAGGGCTACACCACCTACCGCAGCCCGGAGGGTGCAGACGGTGGTGCCGACATCCTGGCAGGCTCCGGTCCCCTGGGTTTTTCTGCACCGCGTTTGTGTGTGGAGGTGAAGTCCGAGGATTCGCCGATTGGGCGTGAGCCGGTTGACAAGCTGCTGGGTGCCATGACCAAGTTCAATGCCGATCAGGGCCTGTTCGTGGCATGGGGTGGCTTCAAAGGCAATGTGCAGAAAGAGCTGGCCTCGCAGTTCTTCCGGCTTCGCCTATGGACGAAGAAGGAGCTGCTCGAACAACTGTTCGAGCAGTACGAACTCCTGGACGAAGACCTCAAGGCCGAGTTGCCGCTGAAACGGGTGTGGATGGTGGCATCGCAAGATGGGGCACTTTGACGGGTCACCTGGGCGGGGCCTTCACATCAGGTCCTCTGGAACAATGATGCCGAAGCAGCTCGGCCAATCTCGGCAACCTCACACCGTCCAGCTGTTGGACAGCTCTTCGGCCTGCTTGAGCACCAACTCCACGGCGCCAGGCTGCTGATCTGGTGGGTATTTCCACTTCTGCAGACACCTCCGCACAAGGATGCGCAGCTTGGCGCGCACGCTTTCCCTGACCTGCCAATCCACCGTGGTGCTGGCGCGCAACTTCTCGGTGATCTCGATGGCGATCTTCTTGAGCACCTCGTCGCCCAGCTCGCGCACTGCGCTTTCATTGTTGGCGAGTGCGTCGTAGAAGGCGATCTCATCGGGGTTCAAACCGAGGGCGGCCTCACGTTCCAGCGTAGCCTGAAACTCCTTGGCCATCTGGATCAACTCCTCGATGACCTGGGCCGTCTCAACCGCCCGGTTGTGGTACCTGCGCAGGGTCTCCAGCAAGCGGTCGCCGTATTTCTTCTCCTGCACGACATTGCTTCGGGCTCGCGCCTTGATTTCGTCGCGCAGCAGTTTTTCCAACAGTTCCACAGCGAGGTTGCGGCTGTCCATCTGGCGAACTTCCTCGAGGAACTCGTCCGAGAGCAGGCCGATGTTTGGCTTGTCCAGCCCAGCCAAGGCAAACACGTCGGCCACGCCATCCGAGATGATGGCGTTGTCCAGGATCTGCTTGAGTGCGCTGTTCTTCTCGGCATCGCTGCGCTTCTTGTCCACGGTGGTGAACTTGGCGATGGCCGCCTTGATGGCCGAAAAGAAGGCGATCTCTTTGCGCAACGCGCCTGCTTCGTCCAGCGTGCCGCACAGTGAGAACGCCTGGGCCACTGCCACCATGGTGTCGAGGAAACGCGTCTTGCCGTCTTTCAGGCCCAGGATGTGGTTGGCCACGGGCACCAGCAGTTGGAGGGCCTGGGTCTCAAAGGCGCTGTAGTCAAAGCCGTGCATCATGCCGCGCACGATGTCCATTTTCTCCAGCAGCACCGCCAGGGCTTCGGAGGCATTACGTGTGGGATCGCCCTTGCCTTTGGCCTCGGTGTAGGTCTTGAGCGCTGCCTTCAGCTCATTGGCAATGCCGATGTAATCGACCACCAGACCACCCTCTTTGTTTTTGAACACCCGGTTGACGCGGGCAATGGCCTGCATCAGGTTGTGGCCCTTCATGGGCTTGTCCACATACATGGTGTGGCAACACGGCGCGTCAAATCCTGTCAGCCACATGTCGCGCACGATGACGAGCTTCAACGGGTCCTTCGGGTCCTTGAAGCGCGTCTCCAGCCGCTTCTTGACCAGCTTGCTGTAGAGATGTGGCTGCAGCAAAGCGTCGTCAGCAGCCGAGCCCGTCATCACGATCTTGATGGCGCCTTGCTCCGGGTCGGCGCTGTGCCAGTCGGGTCGCAAGGGCGGGTTCTCCTTGTCGCCCACGCAGATGACGTTGTAGAGCTGCACGCAGATCTCGCGGCTCATGCACACGATCATGGCCTTGCCTTCCATCACCGAGACGCGAGCTTCGAAGTGCTGGACGAGGTCACGCGCCACTTGCCGCAACCGGGGTTCGGAACCGACGAGCTTTTCCAGCGTCGCCCACTCACTCTTGGTCTTCTCGCGGCTGACGAGGTCCTCTTCGTCCTCGACGACTTCGTCCACCTGCGCATTGAGTGCGTCGATCTCGGCCTGGTTCACGTCCAGCCTGGCCAGGCGGCTCTCGTAGAAGATGGGCACCGTGGCGCCATCGTCCACCGCATCCTGGATGTCGTAGATGCTGACGTAGTCACCAAACACCGCGCAGGTGTCCTTGTCCTCCAGCGAAATCGGGGTACCCGTGAAACCGATGAAGGTGGCGTTCTTCAGGGCATCGCGCAGGTGCTTGGCGAAGCCGAAAACGTATTTGCCCGTCTTGGTGTCCAGCCGGCCTTTGGTGCCGTACTGGCTGCGGTGAGCTTCGTCGGAGATGACCACGATGTTCGTTCGGCCAGAAAGCAGCGGGTGTGCCTCTTCGCCCTCGAGCAGCGCGAATTTCTGAACGGTGGTGAAGATGATGCCGCCTGCTTCGCGGGAAGCGAGCATCTCGCGGAGCTCATCACGGTCCCCCGCTTGCACGGGGGTGGTCTTGAGCAGGTCACTGGCGGCGCAGAAAGTCGCAAACAGCTGCCCGTCCAGGTCATTGCGGTCAGTCACGACAACCAGGGTGGGGTTCTTCATTTCCGGCTGCTGCAACAGCTTGCCTGCATAGCAGGCCATGGTGATGCTCTTGCCGGACCCCTGCGTGTGCCACACCACGCCCGCCTTGCGCGAGCCCGGCTTCACCTCTTTGCCGTAGCTGGCGCGCTCCTCTCGCACCTCCAGCACGCCCTTGTTGACATCCTGCGCGGCAATCACCGTGGCGCGCACCGCCTCGCGCACCGCATGGAACTGGTGATAACCGGCAATCTTCTTGACGAGGCTGTCGCCCTCCTGCTCGAACAACACGAAATGCCGCACGTAGTCCAGAAACAGCTCGGGCTTGAAGAAGCCCCGCACCACCGTTTCCAGCTCCATCTGCAGGCGAGGCCGGTCCTTTTCGTTTTCGAGGGTGCGCCAAGGCAGGATGCGCTCCGCATTCGCGGTGAGCGAGCCGACACGCGCCGTCCAGCCATCGCTGACCACCAGGGCCGCATTGCTGTTGAACAGGTCGCTGATCTCGTCCTTGTAGGTCTGCAGCTGGTTGAAGGCGTCCCACACGTCCGTCTGTTCATTGGCGGGGTTTTTCAGCTCCACCACAGCCAGCGGCAAGCCGTTCACAAAGGCGAGCACGTCGGGCCGGCGCAGCTGTTTGGTACCGGTGATGGTGAACTGGTTGACTACCAGGAAGTCGTTGTTGCTAGGCTGGGCAAAGTCGATGAAGCGGACCCAGTCGGTCTTCTTCTCGTCCTTGAAAACAAACTCCACCAGCGCGCCGTTGAGCAACAGCCGGTGCACGCAGCGGTTGCGCACCACCATCTGCGGCTCGCTCACCGTCTGCAGTGCATGGGCCGCCTGCTCCAGTGCAGAGGCAGGAAGGTGCGGGTTGATCCGGACCAGCGCGGCCAAAAGGCGTTCCCGCAGAACGACCTGCCGGTAGTCGGTGCGCTCAGGTGCGCTGCTGTCTGGTGCAATGTCCGGGCCGTGGGCAACACGCCAGCCGGCTTCCTGAAACCAGCTCAGGCAGAGTTCCTCGAGTTGTTGTTCGTTCAGCATGGAAAAACTCCCTTGTGCCACTGCCGCGGCTTCACTCAGCCGGGTCCATGGCCAGGATTGGAGACACGCGGCTCTTCGGCGGTAGGCCCCGCATCAAGCAGCCCCAACAGATTCGGTTGTTGCGTCAACAGCCAACTCGCCAGAAAGGAGTTTTGGAAGAAGCGCAGCGCTTAGCTCAATAAGCGATTGGCTCTCAGACCTTCGGCTCCAGATGTACTCATAGTGTGGCTTGAATCTTTCTGAGAAATGAGTCATCAAGAATTCGTCAGGGCATGGAAACTTCCATTGCATGATTGCATCCTTGTCCCCTCGAGGCATCTTGGCACCTTTGGCCGTACGCGTCATGAACTCAAAAAATGAATCTTGGTAGAGCAAGTTGTATAGAAATACAGCCCATTGAGGATTTACAGGATTAAACGCCAATACATCGGGGGAACGTCCACCATCGAAATGCGCCATCCAAATCTTTTTGAAGTAAGGCCGGATGTTTGAAACGAGCACATGACCCGCCCTGAAACCCGGCACGGCAGCCACAGACGGAAGGGAAGCCGCGCGAGTTACACCGCCTCTGTTTTCAAGCATGTTTTCTGTGGAGATGTAGATATCCTCATTCAGAGAAGAAACATCGACTTTCCCTCCAGGAAACTGAGCAACCTCACCAACCGACCTGAATGCCCAACCTTTCGGCAACTCCCCCAACTCCGAGTCCTCCATCTCATCCGGAAACATTGCGGCGGTAACAGCGAGTGAATCAAATTGCTCAGGCGGCAAGGCCTCGAGTTCGGCGTCCGGCTGGCCGCTGATGACGCTCATGGCGGCCCGCAACGGATCACGACCTTCCTGAATGGCGGCCATCTTGGCTTTAACGGGATCGAAATCGACAAACCATGACTTGAAGATGGCTTGCGCTATGGCTTCAAGGGTTTTGTTGAGGTGGTGATTGAGATCGATCCTGTCATCAATGGATTTAATAATATTGGCTATTCTTTGTTGTATAGCCATCGGTGGAAGATGCATGGGCAATGCCTGCATACGCTTTGTATCCAACTTGCCAGCACCGATTCCAGTCTCCTCCACCATCTCATCCAAAATAAATCTCGCGTTTCCAATTAACCAATAAAGCAAGAACCACGGATCTAGCTTTTGAGGTTCGGCAATCAATGCTTTTACGTCTTGATTAAATGCAAGGTCTCTGCATGCCATCCCAACGGGCAATCTGCTATGAAGCGCACCTCCTCGTACTAAAAGTAAAACGCTATGCATAGGGGCCAATCGTGATCCAGCGATAAGCCCACTTTCCGTAATTCGAAGGTCAGAATCATAGAAGCGATTCCCATGCATAGAATTGGCGCTAATCCAAGGAACCTCCCCATTCCAAAACGATGAATTTCCTTTGTCTGGTGTTCCTCCCGAAAGCCACGTAGTTACGGAACCAAGTGAAACCGTCAACCATTCAGAACTCATAACCCAACCCTGCCAGGTTCTTTTTGATTTCACTCTCCAGCTTTGCGCTCTCCGCAAACTGCTCTGTCAATTGCACGGAAAGTCGCGTCATTTTGTCGGTAAAGGCTTCGTCATCCTTTTCTTGCTCCCTGGCACCTACATAACGCCCCGGCGTCAGCACATGCTCATGCTTGCGGATGTCGTCCAGCGAGGCTGAGTAGCAAAAGCCCGACACGTCCTCATAGCCCTCACCATGCTGCCAGGCGTGGAAGGTCTCGGCCACTCGGCGGATGTCATCCGCCGTGAAGTCACGCAGCACCCGATCCTTCATGTAGCCAAGCTGGCGGGCGTCGATGAACAGGAACTTCCCGCGCCGGTCGCGCTTCTTTTTGTCAAGGTTGAAGCCATTGGCCTTGTCTTTGGTGAGAAACCAGATGCAGGCCGGAATCTGCGTGTTGGTGAACAACTGCCCTGGCAGGGCGACCATGCACTCCACAAGGTCGCGCTCGACCAGCTGCTTGCGGATTTCGCCTTCGTTGTTGGTGTTGCTGCTCATCGAGCCATTGGCCAGCAGCAGCGCCATGCTGCCGGCCGGCGCCAGGTGATAGAGCATGTGCTGCAGCCAAGCGAAGTTGGCATTGCCCTGGGGGGGCGTTCCGGCGATCCAGCGGGGATCGTTCTCCAACTTGGGACTCCACCATTCCTTCATGTTGAAAGGCGGGTTGGCCATCACATAGTCGGCCCGCAGGTCGGGGTGCAGGTCGTTCAGCAAGGTATCGCCAGGCTGACCGCCGAAGTTGAAGTCAAGGCCCCGGATGGCCATGTTCATGGCCGCCAGCTTCCAGGTGGTCGGGTTGCTCTCCTGGCCGTAGACGCTGATCTGTCTGGTGCGCTCCTTCGAATTGGCGTGCCGCCTGCTGTGCTCTTCGATGAACTCCTCGCTCTGCACGAAGAAGCCGCCCGAGCCCATGGCCGGGTCGTACACGCGGCCCTTGAATGGCTGCAGCATCTCGACGATCAGCGTGACGATGCTCTTGGGCGTGTAGTACTGGCCACCCTTCTTGCCTTCGGCCAGGGCGAACTGCCCCAGGAAGTACTCGTAGACGTGGCCGAGGATGTCCTTGCTCTTCAGGCTCAAGCGCTCGCCACCGTAGGTGGGCTGGCTGAAGTTGGTGTCGGAGAAATGGGCGATCAGGTCGGCCAGCTTGTGGCTTTCGATCTGGGTGCGGGCAAAGTCCTTGTTGAGCACGTTCTTGAGCTTGGCGTTTTCGCGCTCCACGGCTTCCATCGCGTTGTCGATCAACCAGCCGACGGTGCGCATCTTGTCTGGCACCATGACCAGCTCACCCGCCTCGTTGCGCTCGTAGCGGCCATCGCTGTCACGCTTGGGAACTTGCCACGGCAGCTCGCTGCCCGGCGGCAACTGCGCCAGGTCGCGCAGGGTTTGCCAGCGCGCCTCGAAGGGCACCCAGAAGACGTTTTTCTCGGTGTAGTAATCACGCACCTCCAGCTCAGCGGCGATGTGCCCTTCGTAGTCGTCGGCGAACTCCTCCGGCGCCATGTAGTAGTCATGCTCCGGGTTCTGGAACTGCTCGCGCAGTTCGCTTTGCCGCTCTTCAAAGGCATCCGACACATACTTCAGGAAGATCAGGCCCAGCACCACGTGCTTGTAGACGGAAGCATCGAGGGCCGAGCGCAGTTTGTCGGCGGCGGTCCAGAGCTTTCTTTCGAGGTCGTTGAAGAACTGTTGTTCGATGGGATTCATGCAATGCCTCAAGGGCGAAGGGCAAGTGGCAGCAGCCGGCAAAGCGCGCGGCACATGGCACTCAGTCGGGGAAGATACGAATGAAAGATGGGCTTCGGCTGGGGACGCCTCATCACGACGCTGCCCCCTTGGCAGGAGAAGGCTGCGGCGCTTGTGCCCGCAAGCCGTGTCGCCGCGCGTACGCCAGCACCAGGATTTCGATCATGGAAGCCACCGAGCGCCGTTCGCTCTCAATCGCCAAGCGCAAAAGCTGCTTGATCTCTGCAGAGGTGCGAATAGAGACGGTTTCGTCCTTCAGGCGTGACATGGCGGCGTCCCGTCAACGGGGGACGACAATGTACTGCCTTTTGCACAGCACCTCAGCAATGCAAGAAGAGCCACATAAGGCCTCTCCGAGGCCCTCGCTCCTCACCGCCCGCGCGACCTTGCGCACTGCGGCATCAGCGACGCATCGGCCTCCAGGCTGTTGTCCACGATCGCCGCCTGGGCCTGGCGGGCGGCCACGATCGGCTCCACGCCCGGCTTCCAGAGGATGACGCTGAGCGCCTTGCGCGTCTCGGCGAATGTCTCGGCCAGCTCCGCCAGCACGCCGCGTACGCGCGCGCTCTTGCTGGCCCGCAGGTGCAACTCCGCATTGCCATCGCGCAGCCCCGTCAGCATCGCCTCGAAGGTGTTGCCGTCCTTGCCCAGGAGAAAGACACCTTCCGGGCTGACCCCCTCCAGCGTGAGAAATTCCACCGCGCTCTTGCCGAGCCGCTGGGTCAGCATGACCAATTGGCCCGCTGCCGCGAGTTCGGCGGGCTTGGCATCTTCCATCAGGAGCATGGCCTGCAAGCGCTCGCTGATCTCCAGCAGGTCGCTGGACTGGCGGCGAATCGCCGTCAGCGCTTCATGCGCCGCCTGCAGGGCCTCCCGCTGCGCCACCAGCGCCTCGCCACTGGCCTGCACCGCCTCGACCCTTGGCACCAGGCCCTGCCATTTGTCGGACTGGCTCAGCGAGGGCAGCAGTCGCCCCAGGGCCTCGCCGTGCTCGCCCAGGAGGATGAACGCCTGCGCGTCGCCCCGCAGGTAGGCCTGGTCAGCCAGCACCGCCATTCCGTGAAGATGCGCCAGGAGCTCGCAGCTGGGGTCGGCGCCCACCGCCTTCCATTCGAACTTGCAGCCAGACAAGGCCCATGCCGAAACCAGCAGCAACGGCAGAGCGCGATACCTTCGGGCCATTGGATGTTTCCCTTTGCATTTGTCGATTGCGGCCGATCATCCACAGCCACCGCCCCGCCACACCAGGGAAATCCCCAAGTCCGTGGAAAAGTCTCACTCCCGCCCCGCGCCAGCAACGTTTGCAACAGGGCTTCGCGGGCTGGCGATGGTAGGCTCCAGGTTCACGTCGAAAGCCCTTGACGCCCCGGCCGTTCGCCCCCCGGAGCACGATCTTCCTGACACCTGTCGGAGCCCTCCCCGCCCGGTCTCCATGCCGACATCGCCCAGCACCGCCACCAGACCCGCGCGCAGAACCGCACGGGCCGCCGGCCCCAACGCCGCGCGTGTCAACATGCTGCGCCTGCTGCTGACGGCTTTCGGCTACACGCTCACCGGCGCCCTGGGCTTGCTGCTCGTCATACCGCCCGGGCATGCCTCGCCCCTGTCCCCCGCGGCCGGCGTCGCCCTGGCCTGCGTGCTGGTGTGGGGGCGCCGGGTGGCGCCCATGGTCGCCTTGATCTCCTTCCTGCTCAACCTGGCGATGATGCCTTTCGCGCCAAGCGCCACCGAGGGCCTGCTCACCGCCCTGGCACTGGGCCTGGGGGCCACCGCCCAGGCCGTGTGCGGCTCGATGCTGGTCAAGCGCTTCGTGCGTCATCCGCTGACGCTCTCGGAGCCGCGCGACATCGTCCTGTTCTTCCTGCTGGGCGGCGTGCTGGCCTGCCTCATCAGCGCCAGCGTGGGCGCCGTCGTCCTGACCCAAACCGGCGCCCTGGACGCACGCAGCCAGGCCAGCACCTGGATCACCTGGTGGACCGGCGACACCCTGGGCGTGGTGCTGGGCGCGCCCATCATGCTCACGCTGATCGGCCTGCCGCGCCACGAGTGGCGTCCCCGGCGGCTGTCGGTCGGCGTCACCCTGCTGATCGCCACGGTGGTGCTGGGCCTGGGCATGAACCACGTGATGCGGCTGGCACGCGAACGCTCGGTCAGCAGCTTCGAGCTGGACACCACGACCGCGGTGGCCAACATGCGCAACCAGCTCCAGCCACTGCTCAACGCCCTGGAAGCACTGCGCAGCGCCCACGTGCTGGCCGACGAATTCTCGCGCGAGCAGTTCCAGAACATCTCCAGCCGCTGGCTGCGCCAGTACAGCCAGATCATGGCGCTGGGCTGGAGCGAGCGGCTGCGTCCCGACGAGGTGGCCGACTTCGAGGCCAAGGCCCGGCGCGAAGGGCTGACGGGGATGCACGTGCATGCCGGCACCCCCAACGAACCGGGCTTCCTGCTGCCCTCGCCGCTGGGCGAGGACCTGGTCGCCGTCCGCTACATCGAGCCGATGCCGCAGCACATCGCCGCCCTGGGCTTCAATGCCTTGACGGTCCCGCAGGCGCGCCAGGCCATCAGCGCCTCCACGCGCACCGACCAGCCCGTGGCCACCGCGGGCATGCCCCTGTCCGGCGATGCCGGCGGCGAGGCCCGCAGCGTGTCGATCTACCACGCCGTGTACCGCGAGCAGCCCCAGACCGAGGAGGAGCGCATCCGCGCCCTGCGCGGCGTGGTCTCGGTGACGCTGCGCATGGACAACTTCCTGCAGGTGATCAAGAGCCGCCTGCCCGACTACCTGCAGCTGTGCCTCGTCGACATCGTCGAGACGCCGTCGCCCGCGGCGCAGCGTCAGCGCCTGGCCGGGCCGCCGAACTGCGAGCAGGGCACCAGTGAACTCATGCGCAGCGAGCGCATCTCCTTCGCGGGACGCCAATGGGAGATGCGCCTGAGCGCCCAGACCCGCGACCTGGTCCACCAGGAAAGCAACAGCAGCCTGCACGTGATGTCCCTGGTGGCGCTGGGCTGCGCCAGCATGCTGGGGGCGATGCTGCTGGCCGTGACCGGGCGCACCGGGCGCATCGAGGAGGCCGTGAACCAGCGCACCGCCGCCCTGGTGCAGGAGGTGCGCGACCGCGAGCGCGCCGAGGATGCCCTGCGCGAGAGCGAGCAGCGCTTCCGCAATATCTTCAACATCGTGCCGATCGCGGTGGCCTACGCCGACCTGCACGGCAAGCTCAAGCAGGTCAACCCGCGCTTCTGCGAACTGGTGGGCTACACCAACGACGAGCTGCTGTCGATGAACGCCTTCGACTTCACCCACCCTGACGAGGCCCAGGAGGACATCGACCTCAGCAGCAAGCTGGTGCGCGGCGAGATGGACGTGTACCGGCGCACCACCCGCTACATCCAGAAGCACGGCGGCACGGTCTCGGTGCAGTGCACGGTGTCGCTGCTGCGCGATGCGGCGGGGCGGCCGCGGCGCATCGTCAGCGCGGTCGAGGACATCTCCGAGCACCTGCGGCTGGACGAGGCCGAGCGCGCCCGTGAGGCCGCCGAGGCCGCCAACGAGGCCAAGAGCGAGTTCCTCTCGCGCATGAGCCACGAGCTGCGCACGCCGCTCAACG
>CBINPE010000157.1:0-11456 GCA_966252435.1 uncultured Burkholderiales bacterium
GGCTGCTGTGCGTGATCAGCCTGACGCCCTGGGCGGCCCAGCGCATCGCCCGTTTCTGCCTGCTGATGGAGCGCTCGCTCGAGACGGTGGAGATCGGCGCCGTGCAGGTCGTGATCGTGCAGGCGATCCTGCTCATCGCCCAGCTCTCGCTGATTCCCCTGGGCGTGACGGCGGTGGTCTACATGATGTCGCTGTGGCTGCAGACCGGCACGGTGTTCAGCCTCGAGCTGGTCAAGCCACGGCTGGAGCGGCTCAACCCGGTGGCCGGGGCACGCCGGCTGTTCTCGATCCGCGCGCTGGTGCAGTTCATCTTCATGCTGGTGCGGGGCCTCATCATCGGCGCGGCGGCCACCCTGGTGTGCATGCACGTGCTGGGCGACGCGGTGCGCGTGATCTACGCCGACGCCGGGGCCGCCCTCACCGTGGCCAACACCGCCCTGATGAACCTGTTGATGTGGTGCGGCGGTCTGTTCGTGCTGCTGGGCCTGCTGGACCTGGCCTACCAGCGCTGGCAGCACGTGCGCGACCTGCGCATGTCGCACAGCGAGGTCAAGCGCGAGCAGCGCGACGACCAGGGCAACGGCGAGCTCAAGAGCCAGCGCAAGCACTTCGCCCAGGAAGCCCTGCCACGCGAGCAGCTGTCCTACCTGCAGGCGGCCTCGCTGGTGGTGGCCGGCACCGACGGCCGCGCCGTGGCGCTCATCTACCGGCCCAAGCAGTTCCCGATGCCGCTGTACCTGGTGCGCGGCAGCGAGGATTTCGCCCGCGAGATCCTGAGCATCTGCCAGCGCCGCCAGGTGCCCATCGCGGTGGACGACACCCTTGTGGCCGCGCTGTACCCCGGCGCGCAGCCCGGCGCCTCCATTCCCCAGCGGCACCTCGACGCGGTGCTGACCCATCTCTCCCTGGCGGCGGCAGCGTCCGCGGCGGCGTCGGCCGCTGCGGACGCCGCGCCGTCCAACCCGTAGTGGATGTCCTCGACCATGGCTACCTCCCCCTCCCGATCCTCCTCGCCCACCCTGGCCGCCGCCCAGGCCCTGCCGATGGGCCTGCGCCGCTACTCCGACCTCGGCCTCGCCGGCCTGGTGGTGGCGGTGATCGTGATGATGGCGCTGCCACTGCCGCCATGGTCGCTCGACATCCTGGTGGCCACCAACATCTCCGCGGGCGTGATGCTGCTGCTGATCGCGCTGTTCGTGCCGACGCCGCTGGCCTTCTCTACCTTCCCTTCGGTGCTGCTGATCACCACGCTGTTCCGCATCTCGCTCAACGTGGCCACCACGCGGCAGATCCTGCTGCACGCGCACGGCGGCGACATCATCGACGCCTTCGGGCACATGGTGGTGGGCGGCAGCCTGGTGGTGGGCCTGGTGATCTTCCTGATCATCACGGTGGTGCAGTTCATCGTGGTGGCCAAGGGCGCCGAGCGGGTGGCCGAGGTCGGCGCGCGCTTCACCCTGGACGCCCTGCCCGGCAAGCAGATGAGCATCGACGCCGACCTGCGCGCCGGCATCATCTCGCAGACCGAGGCCGTGAACCGGCGCCGCGAGCTGGTGCAGGAGAGCCAGTTCTACGGCTCGATGGACGGCGCGATGAAGTTCGTCAAGGGCGACGCCATCGCCGGCATCGTGATCGTGGCGGTGAACCTGCTGGGCGGCATCACCATCGGCACGCTGTCGCTGGACATGAGCTTCTCCGAGGCGATCCAGCGCTTCTCGGTGCTGTCCATCGGCGACGGCCTGGTGACGCAGATCCCCGCCCTGTTCGTGTCGATCGCCGCGGGCATCGCGATCACCCGCACCGCGCCCGACAGCAGCGCCGCCCACCTGGGCGAGCAGATCGGCCGCCAGCTGGGCGCCCAGCCGCGCGCCATGCTGCTGTCCTCGGGCGTGATGGCGCTGTTCTCGATGGTGCCGGGCTTTCCGACCGTCACCTTCCTGGTGCTGGCCACGCTGACGGCGGGCCTGGGCCTGGCCCTGACCCGCAAGCAGCGCCGCCGCAGCCAGGAGAAGCTGCAGATGGAGGTGCCCGCGGCCGCCCGCGAAGGCGAGACCGCGCCGGTGCTGCTGCAGGCCGCGCGCCCCGCCGAGCGTCCGCCCTCGGCCTTCCGGCTCGACCTCAGCCCGCCCCTGGTCGAGCGCGTGGGCGCGGTCGCCCTGAACGACGCCCTGCGCGAAGAGCGCGCCCAGCTGCGCGACCGCTTCGGCATTCCCTTCCCCGGGATGGTGCTGCGGCTGGGCGAGGAGCTCCCCCCCGGCAGCTTCCAGATCCGCGTGCAGGACCTGACCGAGCTGGCCCTCACCCTGCCCGCCTCGGCCGTGCTGGTGGTGGGCACGCTGGACGCCGCCCGCTGGGCCGAGTTCAAGCAGCGCCACCGCGTGCTGGACGAGCCCGCACCCGAGTGGCTGCTTCCGGCCGCCTGGGTGGACGAGGCCCATGCCGACGCGCTCTCGGGGCCGCAGTCGGAGTGGCCCCTCGAGGTGCTGCGGCCGGCCCAGGTCGTGGCGCGGCTGGTGATGCGCACCATCCAGCGCAACCCGGCCTCGGCACTGGGCGTGCAGGAGGTCAAGCAGTTGATCCGCGAGATCGAATGGCGCTTTGGTGACCTGGCGCGCGAAGCCCAGGGCATCCTGCCGCTGGGCCGCCTGGCCGACCTGATGGCGGCCCTGGCGCGCGAGCGCGTGCCGCTGGCCGACTTCCCCGGCCTGCTGCAGGCCGTGGTGACCTCCGGCCCCGGCGCGGCCGACACCCATGCGCTGTACGAAGCGGTGCGCCTGGCGCTGGCCCGCGGCATCGTGGCCAGCCTGCTGCCACGCCAGGGCAAGGAGGCCGAACGCCCCCCCCTGACGGCGGTAACGCTGGAGCCCTCCTTCGAGGCCCAGCTGCGTGCCGCCCTGGTGATGCGGCCCGACGGCCCGGTGCTGGCGCTGGCCCCGCAGGCCGTCGAGCTGGCGCTGCAGGCATTGATCCGGGCCTTCGAGCAGGCGGCCGACAGCGGCACCCAGGTGCTGGCGCTGCCGAGCGACATCCGCCGCGCCGCCAGCCGCCTGTTCCGCGCCGGCCTGCCGCGCGCCGCCTTCCTCTCGCACGACGAGCTCAACGCCGCCTCGGTGGTCGCCGTGGCGACCGCCCAGGCCCGGCTGGGTGCCTGAGCAGGCCATCGCATGCACGGCCTCTTGGTGACATGCCGCCCCTTCGCCTGAGCCTGTCGAAAGTGTTTCTCTGCACACCCCCGTTCGCCCTGAGCCTGTCGAAGGGCACCTTGGTCAATGAGCGTTCTTTTCTCTCCCTGCAGCCTGCCCATGCGTCAAAATCGCGCCTTGGACGTGCGGGCACCCTCACTCCGCGCCCCGTGTGTTTCTTCCTTCCCTGACTGACATGGCGTTTCCAGTTGTTGTTGTTCTTGCTCTTGTTGTTGCCCCACCGTCCCTGCGCGGGCGATCGATCGAAGCATGATGCGAATCACCCCTGGCCCCCGTTCCCCAGGCGACACCACCGAGCGGCGCCGCGCCCTTGAGCTGGGCGACACCGCGGCAACGGACCGGCGCGAGCCTTTCGTCGAGCGTCGCGGCATGATGCCTGCCGCGACGGCCACGCCGGTCGTGAGCGCCCCCGCAGCCCTGATGGCCGGCTGGGATGCGGCCACCGCGGCGCCCTCCGACGGGCCACGCAACCTGGGCCGTTTCATCGAGCGCACCGCTGCGCCCAGCCGGGCCTTCGACGCCACGTTCATCAACGAGGCGGCTGAGCCCGGGCTGGACCTCCGCGCCCAGGAGAGCACCCGCGGGATGCTGCGCGCCATGACGGCCCCCGCACGGCCCCAGGGCTCGCTGGCCGCGGACGCCCTGACGGCTGCGACCGCCGCGATCGGGGGAGATGCCCTGGCCCGCCTGCCCACGGGCCCGGCCCCGGCGGTCCAGCCCGGCCCGCCGGTGTTCGACCAGCAGACCCTCGACCATCCCTGCATCCGCCACCTGGATGCCGCGTCCGCCTTCGACTACGCGCGCGCCTTCCTCGACCACCAGCGCCGAAGCGGCCATCTGCCCACCCCCGGCTCGCCCGGCGCGGCCCTGGCGCGCGACCTCAAAGCAGCGGTGGCGGCCGTGGCGCGCTACGAGCACACGGCCTTCGGACGCGCCCTGTTCAACCCCGACGAGGTGGCCCAGCAAGTGCACGCCGTCATGGCCCGCCATGCGCGGTAGGTAGCAGGCAGGCGACGCAACACGCGGATGCCTGACCGGGTTACGCTACGCGCCACCCCTGCTGCTGCAGCGGGCCCACCGACCCGAAAGACCGACCGATGCCAAGTCCCTCGTTCCAGCCTCAGCGCCGCGGCCTCCTCCTGGCCGCCACGCTGCTGGTGCTCACCGGCTGCGCCACGCGCGACATTCCTCCCTCCTACCAGCTCTCGCCGAATTCGGGTCGCGGCGTGGTGCTGGTCTCGCTCACCTACAACGGGGCGGAAACAGGGCCGATGAACTACCTGGTGCGCCACCTCGGCACCAACGCGGTCACCTCGATCCCAGTCGCCCATCCCGATGCCCAGAAGGCCTACCGGCTCCCCTCCGGCAAGTGGACGCCTCCGTCTGGCAGCGTCGCCGACACCAGCCTGAGCGGCCGTGTCGCCGCCGTCGAGCTGGCCGCGGGCGAATACCGCGTCGACGGCTGGCGCATGACGCTGGGCAACCGCACCCTCAGTTCCACCAAGCCCCTGGAGGAAACCTTCAAGGTCACCGCCGGCCAGGTGGTGTACATCGGCAACATCCACACGCTGTTCCGGGGCAACAACCGCTACGTCACCATGCGCCTGGACGAGCGCCAGCGCGACCTCGCCCTGGCCGCGCAGCACTTCCCCGTCGTCAAGAGCGCCCGCGTCACCGTCGACGTGCGCATGCCCGCCGCCCTGCAGGACTCGCAGGGCACCGGCATGGATGCGCTGAAAGACCTGCTCAACAACCGCACGCCCTCCGGCGGCGGCCTGAACGAGCTGCCCCTGCAGCCTGCCCCATGAGGCCCCGCCCCTTCCCCAGGCCCGCCTCGCGCAGGCTGCTGCTCGCTGGCGCGGCGCTGTCGTTGGCCGCGGGGAGTGCCTCCGCGCTCGAGCCCGACAAGCTGTTCGAGAAAGTCTCGCGCAGCGTGGTGCTGGTGCTCAACCAGGGCGAGCGGGGCCTGCAGGCCACCGGCAGCGGCGTGGTCGTCGGGCCACAGCGCATCGTCACCAACTGCCATGTCCTGCGCCGGGCCAAGCAGGTGGAGGTCAAACTCGGCAATGCGCGCTATGGCACCCAGCTGCTGTATCCCGACGTCGAGCGCGACCTGTGCATGCTGGAGGTCAAGGACCTCGCCGCCCCCGCATTGGACATCGCACCCCTGACGGGCGTGCGCGTCGGCCAGAAGGTCTACGCGGTGGGCGCGCCGCGGGGGCTGGAGTTGACCTTGTCCGACGGGCTGGTCTCCTCGATACGCACCGTCAAGGGCAACGACCAGCTGATCCAGACCAGTGCGCCCATCTCGCACGGCTCCAGCGGCGGGGGCCTGTTCGACGAAGGCGGCCGCCTGGTCGGCATCACCTCCGGCGTCATCGAGGCGGGGCAGAACCTCAACTTCGCCGTCCCGGCCGAGTACATCCGCGAACTGCCCGAGCGTGGCCAGGCGGCGCTGCAGAAATACCGGCAGCAACAGCAGCAAGCGCCTGCCCCGGCATCGGCCCCGGGCGGCACCGAAGCCCCGCCGGCGCCGGGCGCGAGCGCCCGCCCGCCCGCGGCCGCGTCCTCGCGCACCGAGCGGCCGCTCACCGCGGACGAACTCAGCCGCCACCTGAGCGCGGTGTCCGAATTCAGCGGTCAGTTGTCCAACGGGACGATGGTGAAGTTCGAGTGGACCTGGGGCAACGGCTTCGCGGTGGCCTCGGAACAATCCTCCGACCGGATCACCGGCACCCGCACCCTGCAGGGTGCGCAGGTGTGCCTGCGGCAGGCCAACGCCTCCTCTTACCGCCCCAGCGACCTCTCTCCCCTGAGCGGCAACGAGTGCTACGACGTGCTGCAGACGGGCGCCAAGAGCTTCGTGTGGCGTGGCAGGCGCCCGGCCGATGGCCCGGTGTTGAGCTACACCCTGCCTTGATTCGCAACCCACGGCCCAGACCATGATCACCAACGAACAATTGAAGACCCATGCCTTCCTCCAGGGCATGACGCGGGACCCCTACTTTCCGGCGCACCTGGTGGACAAGGGCAAGAAGATCCTGGAGAGGCTGTGCGAGGAGATCGAACGCCAGCGTCCCCAGGACGAAGCGGCGCTCTACGTCCTGACCCATGCGGCGACCGAGGAATTCAACACCCTGGCCGAGGAATTCGCGGACAACGACAGCGAGATCGAGACCGCGGCCCGGGACTGCATCGCCACCGATTTCGAGTTCATCGCCAAGGCGTATGGCTTCGGTGAGGCGGACATCGAAGAACTGGTCGCCACGCGCGATTGGTGAGTTCGGAGCCTGCTCAGGCAGTGAGCCTGCGGGACAAGCCGGTCAAACGAGAACAACGACCGTTTTTCAGCCTCCGGCTGAATCCTTTTCGACCAGACGCCCCTCCTTGCCTGCGATGCCCGCCGTGCCCGGGCAGAGCGAGGTGATAAGGTGTTTTATCGGAAGAACATGGGTTCCAAGGAAAGCTGGGCGAGGGTGATCGGCGGCGTGCTGACCGTGGCCTGCGCGCTGACGCAGATCGGCCTGACACCGCTTGGCCTGGTGCTGGCGGCCAGCGGTGTGTTCACGGCGCTGACGGGGGTGGTCGGCTACTGCCCCGCCTGCGCCGTGGCCGGCCGCAAGCCGCTCGAGGGGCCGCGGTGAGCCGCATCGACGCCGCCGTGTTCACCGCCGCCCAGGCCGGCGACCCGGTCGCGCTGGAGCGGGTGCTGCGCGAACTGCAACCGGACATCCATCGGTATGCACGGCGCCAGTGCCACCGCACCTCGGTCATCGAGGACGTGGTGCAGGAAGCCTTGATCGTGCTGTACCGCCGCCTGGGGAACGTGCGCGATCCGCTGGCCGTGGCGGGCTGGATCTTCCGGGTCGTCACACGGCTGTGCATGCTGCCCGTGCTGGGGGCGATCCGCGGGGCGGAGGAACTGAGGGAACAGCACGAGGCCGCGCACCTGGCGCAGGTTCCCAAGGACGAGCTGCGCATCGACCTCGTCCGGGCACTGGAGTCCTTGCCCGACATGTACCGCGAGGTGATCCTGTTGCGCGACATGGAGCAGCTCACCATCGGCGAGGTGGCCGATCGCCTGCAGATCACCCGCGAGGCCTGCAAGAGCCGCATTCACCGTGGCCGTGCCCTGTTGCGCGAGTACCTGCAGGACGAACCGACGGGGAGAAGGCCATGAGGCAGATCCTGGGGAAAAGCCCCTCCGGCCTGTTCGCCACGCGTACCGTGACGGGTCACCTGATCCGCGGCGCCTTGGCATTCGCCCTGCTTTACCTGGCGCTGCGCGTGCAGCACACCCACCCCGTGGTCTCGCTGTCATCGGGCTTGCTGGCCTTGGTGGCCATGCGCGGCTGTCCAGTGTGCTGGGCGACGGGGTTGGTGGAGACGGTTCGACAGCGGTGGGCAGACGCGCGGGGCTGAACCGCACGCTGCAAGCTCGGGAGGGCTTCCCAGCCCCCCAAGCCAAACACTTTCTCTTAATGCAGCAGACTCGACGTGAGTTCCGTGAACGTCAAGTCCTTGGAACCATTCTGGTCGGTGTCGCCACTGACCTGGGCATTGATGCCGCTGATCGTCGTCGAGGTGGCGAGATTCCTCTCGACATGGGTGGACTCGATCACGCCGGAGGTTGGTGTGAAAGCCCCGGCGGAAGAAAACGTTCCAACCAGCGGCGAGAGAGTCTTGATGCTGTAGTTGCGCGTTTCCAGCGTCTGTTGAATGCGCAACGTGCCATCAAGCCGGCTACTCACACTGTTGGGCGCCACCGAGTCTGTTTCGGAATAGCTGGTACCCCCAAGGTAGTCGAATCTTGAGGTGGAAGTGGCAAAAGTCAGTGTCTGACCCGCGGGCACTGTGAATTCGTTGGTTATCGTGTTCAATGAACCGGTCGAACTCGACTTCATGTTGGCAGTGCCATCGAAGATGTCAAAAGCCGTCGACGTGGCAATCGAAAACAAGGTCAGAAGCACATCGAAATTCGTATTCAAGTCCCCTGTTGCAGAGGGCTGAACATTGGCCCGCAGCGTGACCTTTGCGGTACCGCTCAAGGTGAACTTCGACGTAACGCACTTGTTGTAATTGAAAACGATTTCGTCCCCCACGGTCAGTCCTGTGTGGGCAGACGTCTTGTTCAGTTGCAGATTTCCTGTCCCAGTCGAGCAAGTGAGCGGCACAACCCGGCTTCCCCCTGTGTCGGTCGCGAAACTTTGGATGACAGCGCCAAGCAGATAGGGTACGGCGGAGGTATTTGTTATTGCAGCTTTGTGCATCAGGAGCCCGATCTGCGCTGTTTCCCTCACATCGTCCTTTGAATACTTCTGCGGCTGAGGTTGCCCTCCGTCTGAACCATCTCCGCCCCCGCAGGCGGACAAAAGTGCACAAGCAGCGGCACAGGCAAAATAAAAACTTCCCCTCATGAGTCTCTCTCTTTGATTATTTAACAAACAACACCAGAATATTAAATATTATTGATATATAACAAACGTACGCATCAGTTTTAAAAATTTTTAATTAATAAACAAACTACCTCCTGGAATCTTTACATCCATTCTTCAACTCTATATGTAGAAAAGGAAGTTTGTGCGACTGGAAAGGAAGTTCAGCTGAACACTACAGACCAAAGAGGACCCCCTGCGCATGACTAAGGCCTATCCTGAACTGATCAATTCGACTGGGGCCAACTGATCCGGATCATCCCCGTGGGATGAATAAATTCCGGATCTGCAAATCGCATGCCTCCAATATATACAAACCCTTCTCCAACCGCCTTCCCTTCATTTTTATTATTAGCGATCACGAGAACACGGTAATCCCCATCGGAAGGAAACGCCCCCTTGAGAACCCTGGTTCTATAGTCGACAATCTCCTCTTTCGCAATAACTTCCCCCATTGAATCAAGAAGATAAACCAGCGGAGATGTGGTTACATTCCTGAATTGGGTGCAGTCGCAAATTGATTGCAAAACGATCTGGAATGATTGATTTTTTGACCCTTGAATGCCGACCACTTCAAATCTTCCAGCTGCATCATCAAGGTAGACTGACGGCGAAAGGTCATTGATGTTTAGTCGGATAAATTTCCCATACTCAATATTACTCAGTGGCTTTATATTTTTAACTGCCGATTTAATATCAGTGTATTTTTCGCTCGCTGGAACTTCCGTTCTTCTAACATTGGAACAAGCTACTAAAGATGCTGCAAGCAATACAAAAATTGTGCTTATGATTTTCGTAGAAAATGTGAGTTGTTAATTTCAACGAATGCTAAGCACCCTCTTCATAGGATCAGGTCTTGAGTCTTGACACGCGCGCAAAGAGCAAGACCTGACCCCCTGGAGCACCTGACCCCCTAGAGCACCTGAATTTATATTCGCAACGCACTGCACCGAGCCCCTGGAATGCGGAACGTTAAGCGTTAAAAGTAGCCAGACTCATGAGAGGCGGATCAAGCATTGGCTGATCCGTGCGTGGACTCGTAAGAACCGGGGCCGATGTATTCATCACCCGCAGAGTACCGCAGCGGTCTATCTCATAAGTAGCCTGCCTCTTTAAAAAGACGAATCATTAATGCATTCATGTTTTCGTCGCTTAAGCCTCGCGATTCCTTTGGACTTTTCCAGTGCCAAATAATTTGCCTAGCATCCCCACTGAGAGCCGGAAACTCCTTGTGAAACATATCAGCAAGAGAATAATTGTCAACCCCAGAATGGTCCTCAAGGAATTTCTTTAATACCTCACTTGGCGGAACTCCATTTAGCACTTCACTGAACATTTCTCACCTCCTAAAATAAACCGTCGTCACACCATACTCACTAATTATTCCATAAGGCTTCGTGAAGCCGTAGGCCGCCAATATTTTTCCACTCCATGTATTGGACGCAGCTTGCTCTGGAGTCATTTCTCTCGCCCGATTTGCCAAGTATTGATCCGAATTAGTACTATCCTCTTCTTCGAGCCACATACATTTGACCACATCTACCCTAACCCCCTCGCGCTCTAACCGCTGCATGGCACTTGCAAACATATCAGTTCCTGACTCACCTGTGCTTTTGTCAGACTTAATATCAAAACGCATGGTTCCTGATCCATCAACGTAAACATTTAGACCATGGGTTTTAGGATCACCATACTTTAGAGTCAAATTAGAACCATCTCTAGATAGATCAAACTCATCCGTTAAATCCACTCGTGGAACGGGCTTTTCTCCGTCTTTAGTGATTACCACGTCTTCTTTGGTCTGAGGAGGAAGTGGAATAATTTCCTCTTGGACCGGCTTCATAGGCTGATCGATGCGCTGCCCCGGGTATGTCGTATCAAGGTGATCCTTGGGATCCAGAGGAACATTGATCAACACGGGCGGAGGCATGTTGGGCGGAATGTTTTGCGGCGGCAGAGACCAACGCTGACGCTCTTCATCAGACAGTGGTGTAATCCGTCCCAACAAAACATCGTCCAGCTTGACGTCCGGATGCGTGGTCACCCACTCTCCCCTGCTGTTGAGCTCTTGCAGGTTTCCGGTCTCTGGCCCGGTTTGAACCCACTTGCGTCCATCCGACAAACGACCCATGAAGCTTGGCGTATCGCTTCCCCGCGAAGGCTGCAACTGCGCACCCGAAACACTCAGACTGGGATCGTTGCTCAAGCGGCTCAAACCCGGGTCGTACTGGCTGACCCCACCGCGCACGACCACCCAATTTCCGTTTGGATCACACTCTTGCAATTGCCCTTCCACTTCACCAGGGAGGACGATCAACCTCAGATCATCTCGCAGCTTGATCTCTGTCGAGCCAGGCCCCAAGTTCGCAGGCGCCACCGCCAAGGCTGCCGTGGCCAGCAGGGGCGCAGCCTGTACCAGCATCCCGCCCCCCTGGGCGGCCAACTCTGTCAATCCCAGTCGGGCCGCTTGACCCGAAGCAACGTCCAGTGCTGCAGTTGCACGGGCCACTGCAGCCCTCGCCGCAGTCAGCGTCTCTTCCGACACGCTGGCATCCACCAGCGCTGCGCGCAAAGCTGCGGTCGCCTTGTCGACCAGCGACATGGTTGAGCGTGTCATCGCGGCAGCAATTTGCTCGGGGGTCCCCCTCAGCGCCAACGTACCCGAGGCCAAGGTGGTCAGCAGAGGATTTCCCTCTTCATCACGCAAGCCCGAGATTCTTTCCGCGTCAGCTTCCCCATAAACCCGCCCCGTCGCATCTCGGACCCTTAGAGTGTGTTTCATAACCAGCCAGGAGCGAAGTTTGCCCGGTTGGCGGTA
>CBINPE010000158.1:0-11121 GCA_966252435.1 uncultured Burkholderiales bacterium
CAAGGGGGAGCGGGCGCAGCCCGCGGAGGACATGAGCGGAGCAGGGTGCCCCAGGGCAGGGCGCTCGCGCCGAACAATCGCAAACACAGCCTGCGCATTGCACGGCGCCACTTCTTCGAAGAAGTGTTTTCGATGCACGCCATGACCAAATGCCATCCACGCTAAAGTGCAACTCGATGCGGCAGCGCACGGCAGACCAGTCCCCTCTTCCTCTCCATGAACCTCCACCAATTCCGCTTCGTCCAGGAAGCCGTCCGGCAAAACCTCAACCTGACCGAGACGGCCAAGGCGCTGTTCACGTCGCAGCCCGGTGTCTCCAAGGCCATCCTTGAGCTGGAGGGCGAGCTGGGGGTCGACATCTTCTCGCGCCACGGCAAGCGGCTGCGCCGCGTGACCGAGCCGGGGCAGGAGGTGCTCAAGTGCATCGACATCATCCTGCGCGAGGTGCACAACCTCAAGCGCATCGGCGAGGAATTCTCGCAGCAGGACGCAGGCACGCTGTCCATCGCCACCACCCACACGCAGGCCCGCTACGTCCTGCCCGAGCCGGTGGCCCAGCTGCGCCGCAAGTTCCCCAAGGTCAACGTCAGCCTGCACCAGGGCACCCCCGAGCAGGTCTCGCGCATGCTGCTCGACGACGTGGCCGAGATCGGCCTGGCCACGGAGGCCCTGACACAGGTGGACGAGCTGGTCTCGCTGCCCTGGTACGAATGGCAGCACGTGGTGGTCATGCCGCAGTCGCATCCGCTGGCGCGGCAGGAGCAGCACCTGACGCTGGAGGCCCTGGCGCAGGAACCCCTGATCTCCTACCACCCGGCCTTCGCCGGCCGCAGCCGCATCGACCAGGCCTTCGCCAAGCGCGCCCTCAAGCCGCGCGTGGTGCTGGAGGCGATCGACTCCGACGTCATCAAGACCTATGTGCGCAGCGGCCTGGGCATCGGCATCATCGCCCACATGGCCATGCAGGAGGAGGCCACCCCGTCCGACCTGGTGTGGCGCCCGGCGGGGCACCTGTTCGGCCAGAACGTGGCGCGCATCGCCTTCAAGCGCGGCGCCTACCTGCGCAGTTTCGTGTATGCCTTCGCCGAGAGCCTGTCGCAGCGGCTCAGCCGCGCGCTGATCGACCGCGCCATCTCCGGCACGCCGGATGCCAACTACCAGCTTTGACGAGTTCCCCAGGAAACCAGGACGATGACGACCAGCCCCCTTCTCCCCCCCAGCCGCCTGCCCCACGTGGGCACGACCATCTTCACCACGATGTCGGCGCTGGCCACGCGGCACGGGGCGGTCAACCTGGGACAGGGCTTCCCCGATTTCGCCTGCGACCCGGCCCTGGTCGACTGCGTGACGCGGGCCATGCAGGCCGGCGCCAACCAGTACGCCCCAATGACGGGGCTGCCGGTACTGCGCGAGGCCCTCGCGGCCGACCTGCAGCAGCGCTACGGCCACGCCTGGAACGCGCAGGACGAGATCACCATCACGGCGGGCGCCACACAGGCCATCTTCACGGCGTTGCTGGCCATCGTGCAGCCGGGGGACGAGGTGATCGTGCTGCCGCCTGCCTACGACAGCTATGAGCCCAACATCGTGCTGGCGGGCGGCAAGGTGGTCCACGTGCCCCTGTCGGCGGGCACCTTCCGGCCGGACTTCGACCGCCTCAAGGCCGCCCTCACGCCCCGCACCCGCGCGATCGTCATCAACACCCCGCACAACCCCACCGGCACCATCTGGTCCGAGCAGGACATGCGCGCGCTGGCCAACCTGCTGCGCGACACGCGGGTGCTGCTGATCTCGGACGAGGTCTACGAGCACATGGTCTTCGACGGCCGGCGCCACGAGAGCGTGGCGCGCTGGCCGGAGCTGGCGGCGCGCAGCTTCATCGTCTCGAGCTTCGGCAAGACCTTCCACGTGACGGGCTGGAAGGTCGGCTACGTGGCAGCGCCGGCGGGCCTGAGCGCGGAGTTCCGCAAGGTGCACCAGTTCAACGTCTTCAGTGTCAACACGGCCATGCAGCAAGGCCTGGCGGACTACCTCGTCCACAGCCAGGCCGCGGACGCCCTGCCGGCTTTCTACCAGGCCAAGCGCGACGTCTTCCGGGCCGGGCTGGCGCGCACCCGCTTCAAGCTGCTGCCCTGCGAAGGCACTTATTTCCAGTGCGTCGACTACAGCCTGGTCAGCAACGTCCCGGAAGACGAGTTCTGCCGCTGGCTCACGCAGCATGCCGGCGTCGCAGCGATCCCGCTGTCCGCCTTCTACCCGGATGGCCACTCGCAGAACCTGGCGCGCTTCTGCTTCGCGAAGAAGGACGAGACCTTGGCGCTGGCGCTGGACAAGCTGGCAGCGTTGTAGAACGCTGCGTCCCGAATTCCACCCATCCTTCCGGAGTGACCCATGTTTTCGCACGTGTTTGTCGGCGTGAGCGATTTCGATCGTGCCCTGGCCTTCTATTCACCCCTGATGGCCACGCTCGGCATCGAGGCGCGCTTCTGCGACAGAAGCCGGCCGTGGGCAGGCTGGCAGTCCAGCCCCGGCCCGCGGCCTCTGTTCCTGATCGGCCGTCCCCACGACGAGCTGGCGCCGCATCCAGGCAACGGCCACATGGTGGCCTTCCTGGCCCTGAGCCGGGGCCTGGTTGACCAGGCCTTCCGGATCGCCCTGGACAACGGCGGCCAGGCCGACGGCGCCCCCGGGCTCAGGCCGCAGTACCACGAGCACTACTACGGCGCGTATTTCCGGGATCCCGACGGCAACAAGCTCTGCGTGGCCTGCCATTCACCGTCCGCCCAGCCGTGACATGAGCCATCGCACGTTTGCCTGCCTGCATTGCAGAAAGCTCCAGCGAAAGAGGCCCGGCTAGACTCACCTCTTTTTCCAACGCCAGACAGGCACAGAAGCATCATGAAGAAGTGGGTCAAGATTTCCTTGGGCGTGACAGCCGGCATCGCCGCGTTCGTCGGCCTGCTGTTTGCAGCGGTCATGTATTTCACCTCGGGCTTGGTCGATACCACGGACGCATTCTTCGAGGCTGTGCGCCACAAGGACTTTGCCAAGGCCCGCAGCTACCTCTCGGAAGAGCTGGACAGAAATGCCGACGACAAAGCCTTGGCGGAATTCCTTGCGAACGGCGTCCTCCTTGACTTCCAGTCCTCCAGCTGGGACAGACGTGAAGTCCAGAGCAACCGCGGCAGGCTCAATGGGTCGATCACCTCCCGCACCGGGGGCGTCGTTCCTCTGCAAGTGACACTCGTGAAGGAACGCGGCATCTGGAAAATCTACGCCATGCACAGTCCGACCGCGGGGCTGCAGCCGGGACACACGCACCAGTCACTTCCCAGTCAGGACCGCTGATCCCAAAGGCATGCAGGCGCCTCACGGCGCCCGCTCACAGCTCCAGGTCCACCCCTTGCATGCCCTGCGCCTGCAGGTCACGCGCCACCGCATACAGCATGAGCAAGTCGCGGTAGGCCGTCAGGTCGAAGGTGTTGCCCTGCCCTTCCTTGCGGAACAGCAGGCTCTCGAGCCGCTTCATCGCCTCCTTCGGCACGGCCCAGCAGGCCTCCAGGACACGCATGATCTCGCCGTACTCCTCCAGCGCACGCTCCGCGCCCTGCGGCGCATTCCAGTCCGGGATGCGGGCCGTGAAGCGGCGGTGGAAGCGCAGGCGCGTCTGCTCGTAAGCCATGCGATCGCCGCGGCGGCGGTAGATGTCGATCAGCTTCAGGTAGGGCAGCGGGCTGGCGCTGCTGGCGCCGTTCATGTGGCTGGTGAGCAGTTCGATGGCCTCCTGGTCCTGGCCCAGCGCGATGAAGAAATCGGCCTGCTGCTCCAGATCGATCAGCTCCTCCACCGCCACTTCACGCGACGAAGGCGGCGGCGCAGCCACGGCGGGGTTGGCCGTGACGGCCGGTGCGGCTGCCGCAGGAACCGCCACCGCCGTTGCCGCCGGCACTGCAACCGTCGGCACGGCTGCCGGCTCGGCCTCGGCCTGGACGAAGGCACTCACCCGCCCATCCTCCGACGCCACCGACTCCAGCGGCTGCAGGTGCGAGGGCATGGAGTCGAGCACCGGCGGCTCAGCCCGCCCCTGCGGGCCGTCGCCGAACACCGAGGAGCGCTGGTAGAACGGCACCGGAGGACGCCGCCGCTGGCGCCACAGCACGACCAGCAAGGTCAAGGTCAGCAGGCCCACCACGCCCGCCAGCACCCAGACGATGGGCGGTTGCTCGCGTTGGCGCTCGCGCTCTTTCTGGAGTGCCAGCTCGGCATTGCGCAGCTTGAGCTGCAGCGCCGACATGTTCTCTTGCACCGCCTTGTTCTCCGCGCTGACCTGCTTGAGCACGCCCTCCAGCTCGGTCAGCAAGGCCAGCTGCTTGGCCAGGGCCACGTCTTCTGAAGAAGGCTCTGACACCACCGGGGCGGGAGGCGCCACCGGCTCGGTGGGCGCTTCGAGGGTCAGGCGCGGCCCGGACGGCGGCTTGGCCGCCGCTGGCTTGCTGCCGCCGCGCGGAGTGGCGGCGCGTGCCGTGACACGCGGCTGGGGTGGCTGCTCGCCCGGAACACTCGCCGCGCTGCTGGCCACCCGTGCGCGCTGCCGGCCCGTGGCCGCCCGCGATGCCGGCTGCGAGGGCTGCAGCGGCGTGCTGACCGGGACCGCGGCCGAGTGCACCGAGGACGGCGACGCGGCCGTGGCCACCGGACCCTCGCCCGCTGGCAGCACCAACGGCCCCGACCCCACCGGCAGGCTGGGTGGGTCCACGAACAACACGAACTGCCGGGTCAGGGGTGCCTCGCAGCCCAGGCCCAGCGAGACGGTGACCACGGGCTCGGTGATGCGGATGTCGCTGGTCACGCGCACCTGGTACAGACCCTCGCCCTTGCCCGGCTCCACGCGTGCGTGGACCAGCTTGGCGGGAAGGCGGCCTTCCCCCGCCAGGACCTCCACCTTGACGCAATCGGAGGTGGGAGGCTTCTCGTCGGCCACGCCCAGCACCGGGACCGAGATGTTCAGCGGCGAGCCCAGGAGCGTGTTGTTCTTGACATTGCCCATGCCCAGCGCCCAGGCCACCGGGGTCGATGACAGGAGGGCAAGGCCCACGCCGAGAAGACCCAGGGAGCTTGGTGCTTGAGGCATGCTTGTCATCGATCCAGTTCAAGAAGTTGAACAAACAACAGCCAACAACCGGGTGCCCATTTCACTCTAGCATGAAGCCCCTGAGGCACGCGGTGCCTCAGGAGGTGGGTTCGACCGGATTGCCAAGCGGTCTCGGCTGCGGCCAATCCGCGGGCTGGGTGCTCGGCGGATCCAGGTCCAGGCGCTGGCTGGCCTCACCCGGTGCCAGGGCGGCCACGCGCACCGCCTGCTCGGCGGCGGTCAGGAACAACCCCAGCAGATGGGTCAGCAGGTCCTGCGAAGGCACCGGCAGCTGCACGCGCAGGTACAGCCGACCGCGCAGCGTCATCAGCACGAAGGGGATGTCTTCCGGCAGACAGTCCCGGGCCAGCTCTTCGAGGGCGGCGGCCAGGGGGCCCTCGATCCACCACAAGGCCGAGGTGGGTGAGTTGGACCACGCGCCAAAGCGGTTGCGCAGGCTCTTCTGCCCGGCCAGATTGACTTTCGGGAACATCGCCAGCCAGCGCATCTCCTCGGGCGCCGAGCTGTCGATGATGGTCTGCGTGGTCTGGGTGTACTGGTCGAAGGCGTGGGACTCGAGGAGCTCGACCAGGGAGCGGTTGAGCAGCAGCATCTGCAGGTCGGGCGGCAGGTCGAGTTCGATGCGAAGGCGCAGCTCGCGGCCCTGGATGTAGTTGCGTTGGCTGGGCCCCCACTCGAGCCGCCAGGGATGGTTCGACCAGAGGCCGTCGAGGGCGAAGCCGTCGCCTTCGCGGACGCGCTTGAAATCCCACCCCTGCTGGCGCGACCACTGCGACACGGCGTGGATGTCGAAGCTGGACTCCGTGCCCGCGAACCAGCGTTTGAACTGGTCAAGCATGGCCGGCTCCCCGCACAGGCAGAGTCTGGTGGAGGCCGCTCATGCTCGTCGACTCACGGAATGTCATGCGCACATCCAGGACAGGAACGAAAACGCAGCCCCGGCTGCGCGGTAGAGTGCCGGATTTCACGGCAATGACCCAAAGGAGACGGGGATGATCGAAGTCTATTCATGGGCCACTCCAAACGGCCACAAAGTTCACATCATGTTGGAGGAATGTGGGCTACCTTACCAAGTCCACCCGATCGATATCGGTGCAGGAGACCAGTTCCACCCCTCTTTTCTCGCGATCAGCCCGAACAACAAGATCCCTGCGATCGTCGACACCGAGGGCCCCGAGGGTGAACCCTATGCCCTGTTCGAGTCGGGCGCCATCCTGCTGTACCTGGCCGGCAAGACCGGACGCTTCCTGCCCGAGGGCACGCGTGAGCGGTACGACGTGCTGCAGTGGCTGATGTTCCAGATGGGCAGCGTGGGCCCGATGCTGGGCCAGGCCCACCATTTCCGGAACTACGCGCCCGAGAAGATCGACTACGCCATCGCCCGCTACACCAACGAGGCCAAGCGGCTGTACGGCGTCATGGACAAGCGGCTGGGCGCCTCGACCTACATCGCCGGGCCGCACTACACCATCGCCGACATGGCCATCTATCCCTGGCTGCGCTCCTGGAAGAACCAGGGCATCGACTGGGCGGACTACCCTCGCCTGCAGCGCTGGTTCGAAGAGATCGGTGAACGCCCGGCCGTGCAGCGCGGGGTGGAAGTCCTGGCCGCCCTGCGCAAGCCGGTGGTGGAGATGGATGCCCAGTCCAAGGACATCCTGTTCGGGAAACAGCAGTACCAGCGGCGCTGACGAGACGGCAAGACGGGCAGGAGTAACCCGGCGATCGATGGCCGGCGATTCGCGGCAACTACGTATTGACACGGCCCGCACCCGCATGCCTGTTGGCTTTTAAACCCGCGAGCCTCGTTTTGCCAAGCCCCTAGCTTCAAGGAGACGAGGGCTTGTGGGGGGCGTGAGCTCGGTGGGACACTGGGCCCCATGAACCATCCCTCCTCTCTCGATCCGCAGTCCCATACCTGGCTGGAACTTGGGGAAGTGCAACGCCTCTTGCTGGACTCCTATCCCGGTGTCGTGCTGGGCCTGGGTCTGGATGGTCGAATACGCTGGATCAACCCGGCGGGCGCCAAGCGCCTGGGTTACGGCCGCGAGGAATTGAGCGGCCGCGAGGTGGCTGGCAGCCTGATTCCCTTTGAGGAACTGTCATTGCGGGCGGCCCAGCTTTCCCGCGATCTCGGCGAGCATGTGAGCGCGGATGCAGGCGTGTTCAGCGCCCAGTTGCGCCACGGCATCCTGTCCGACGAGTACAGCTGGATGCTGCGTCACAAGGGTGGCTCCTCGCAGGCCGTGCGCCTGGGCACCGGGACCCTGCGCGACCACCAGGGGCTGGTGACAGGGCTGGTGCTGATCGAGCCGCTGGCCTCCCCCGACGAAGACCTGCCCCTGCGGCTCGTGCACCACGACAGCCTGACCGGCCTGCCCAAACAGCCCATGCTGACGGACCGGGCCGAGATGGCCATCCAGCGCGCGGTGCGCCAGCACACCGTCGTGGCGTTCATGCTGATTGAGATCGTCGGCTTCGACGCGCTGTGCGAAGAGCATGGTCACAGCGTCGGCAACGACCTGCTGCGCGCCACGGCGAGCCGGCTGCATTTCGAGCTGCGCAAGACCGACACCGCGGTGCGTCTGGACCGTGGCCAGTTCGCGGCCATGCTGGTCGACCTGCACCAGGGCGAGGAAGCCCGGGGCATCGCGCTGAAGATTCAGCAGGCCCTGTCGGCCAAGGTGAATGTCGGCGTGGCGATCATCCCGCTGAACATCCGCATTGGCCTGTCCTGGTTCCCCACGCATGGCGACCAGCTGCTGCCGCTGCTCCAGGCCGCCGAGGCGGCCCTGAGCAGCACGCAGCGGGACCTGCAGGAAGGTGTCGTGGCCTGCGCGCCCTTGCCCGCCGGCCTCACGCCTTGAGGGGCTCGCCGAAGCCGTGGGTCGGGACGCGCTGACCGTCGTCGAAGCAGAGCGTGCGCTCGGGCCATTGCAGGGCCGCGAGCTTGAAGTCTGTGCCGAGCGGCTTGCCCGCCTTGCGCTCGGCCCAGCGCCCGCCCACTGAAAAGTCGACGCAGAAGACATTGCCGTGCAGGCCGTGCCAGGCCAGGGGGTCCACGCGTTCGAAGAGATCGGAATCCCCCTTGCCCAGGCTGGCACGCTCCCGGGCATGGGCCGGGGCGAGGCGCCGCCAGTAATGCCCGACGACCACGGGAATGGCCTGCGCATAGCGGTCCCACCAGGCCACCCGCTCGGAGAACCGCCACCTCCCACCCGCGTAGAAGGGCGCCGTGCCCTGCCGCTCGACCCCGGAGGTCACGACCTTCAGGGGGTTGGTGGTCTGCTTGACGGCGTCGAATTCGGCGTGGGCGCTCAGGAACGGGGGCTTGCACTGCGGATCTTCCAGGCCATGCGCCCAGGCCTGCAGCTCCTCCTGCATGCGCCGGCGCAACTGGGCCTTCTCGGCCCGCACCACCGCGGCCCGCTCCCAGTCCTCGTAGTGATCGATGAGCGAGCCCGGGCCGGCCGGCAGGGCACGGATCTCGTCGATCTTCTCGGGCACCCAGGCCGCGTGCACGATACGCAGGTCGGGGCGTTCCAGGGCCACCGGCAGCGCCGACAGGAAGGCATGGATCCAGGCCCGCTCGGCGGCACCCGAGCGGCGATAGGGTGCGTACTTGGGCCGGTCGCGCTCGAAGCGGTCCTCGAAGAACCAGCCGGCCCCATCCTTGGCGTCGCCGCGCAGCAGGTTGATCTCATGGTTGCCAAGCACGGCGTGCGCGCGGCCGGCCTGCATCAGCCGGGCCGCCAGCGCCATGACGGCGGGACTGTCCGGGCCGCGGTCGCAGAAGTCGCCCACGAACACCAGGTGGCGCCCGGCGGGATGGCCACCCTCGGCGTCATAGCCCAGATGGCCCAGCAACTGGCACAAGGCTTCATGTTCGCCGTGAATGTCGCCGACGATGTCGAGCGGACCGCTTGGCAATGTCTGGATCAGGCTCACAGTTCCTCGCTTTCCCGCCGCCTCGACGACGTTTCTGTTCTCAAGCATGTCGCGGCTTACCCGCAGCACGCCGGCGGTGTACCCCGCACCGCCGCCGCCCGCCCCAGGTCTCGCAGGATGGTGCAGCGTGGGGCCGGCCCGCCGGCGCAAGCCGCGGTGCAGGAGGCCACGAAACGGGCCAGGCCACGTTCCAGGGCCCGCAGTTCGGTGAGTTTGCCGCGAACCTCGTCCAGGTGCCGCTGGGCCAGGTCACGCGCCTCCACGCAGTCACGGTCATCCGCCTGCGTCAACGCCACCAGTGCACGCACCTGCTCGATGCCAAAACCAAAATCACGGCAGCTGCGGATGAAGGTCAGCAGCTCCGCCGCCTGGACTCCATACACGCGATGCCCGCTCGACCGCCGCCGCGGAGGCGGGATCAGGCCGATCTCCTCGTAATAGCGAATGGTCGGCACATTCACGCCTGTGCGCCGGGCCAGCTCGCCGATGGTGAGCAGTTCGGCCGCTCCATCCTGTTTTTTTCCCGCCAGGTCCATGTTTTCCCTCGAATCCGCTTGCATCTCAAGTCACTTGAGGTCTCACAGTCCCAGTGTACGGGCTGGGCCCGTCTTGCCACCTGAACCGAGAGGACATGATGACGATGAAAGTGAAATCCTGGGCTGCCTTGCTGGGGATCGGTGTGGCCTGCGCGGCCTGCTGCGCGCCCCTGTGGTCTGCCGTGCTCGCCGCCCTCACGGCGGCAAGCCTGTGGCGCTGGGAAAGCGCCCTGGGTGTGCTCCTGCTGGTGGCCGCCCTGGTGGCCTGGCGCCTGCGGCGCGCCAGCAACCGCCCCTCGAGCGCGGCCCCGGCCGGCTGTGGCTGCAAACACACCTGCCCGCCACGCTGACGCCGTCGTGTGAACAGGCCCTAGGCCGCCAACCGTGCCCGCACCACCATCAGCGCAAAGCCCAGCAGGTTCAGCCCGCACCAGGTGTTGGGGTCTGCAGCGCGCGGGTCGGTCTTGGCCAACCCGATGCCCCAGATCCTGTCCACCGGGCTGGCCTCCACCAGCACCTGCTGTCCGGTGGCCAGCAGGTAGCGCCCCAGCGCAGGGTTCTGGCTGAACTTCGCGAGATTGCCCTCCACCACGGCGTCGAAACGGCGCGCAGCCCAGGCCGCCTCATCGAAGTTGCCCACCTTGCGGCCCAGCGCCTTGGCAGCCCCGGGGCTGCCGGCCGCCAGGATGCGCGTGCGCATGGCCTGGTCGTCGAACAGGCGCGCCTTCTCGGCCATCATGAAATGTTCGGCGGTGGAATACCTCACCCCGTCGATGCGGAAGTCGGCCTCGAACCACTGGCTGAAGCAACTGTGCGAGGGCCGCCCGTCCGGCCGAGGGCGGTGCCCCCAGAAGTGCAAGAAGGAAAAGGCCTCTCCGGCATTGAAGCGTTCACACAAGGCCGCGTGGTGGGTGGGCAAGGACATGGTCGGCTTTCATCCCAAAAGTTGCATTGTACAACTATTAAAGACGGGACGGCCCCCGCCGCAGAGGCCTCAACCTCCCCGCGGCCGGCGCACGGTGAAGATCGGTGGGTGTGCCGCAAGGCTTGCCAACGACCCGGCCCACTGCCGCCCCGGCGCCCATGAATGTCACGTCAGGGGGTTCTCCACCCAGGGCCGCGGCAGGCCTTGCAACGACAGGCGGTAGCAGGTCAGGCTGGCGTCGGCCTGCGCCTCCCGTTCGAAAGTGCCCCCATGCACGGCCGCCACGCGCCGCACCACCTGGTGCCCCAACCCCAGTCCGAGGTTGCGCTGGCCGCGTTCCACCGCGCCATCGCCCTGCCCCGCGTGGCGTCGTCCGTCGTCGCATACCGCGAGCCCAGGGGGCTCTGTCAGGACGCGCACCTGCACCACCGTGCCGCGCGGCGTGTGCGCCAGCGCGTTGTCGATCAGATTGCGCAGGGCCAGCTCGATCAGCACGGGGTGCCCCAGGACCGGCTGCGTGCCAGGCCCCTCCAGGGACAGCTCATGCCCGCTGGACCAGG
>CBINPE010000159.1:0-10981 GCA_966252435.1 uncultured Burkholderiales bacterium
GGATGGTCGTCATGCTGCTGGAGGACGAAGTGGCCGGATGGCACAACCAGGCCACGGGCGCGCAAGGGCACCTGCTGCATGCCTTGCCTCGGCTGCGGTGGCGCATCCGGGACGCGGTGATTTCACTGTCGACCGCGTTGGCAGGCTGCTTGGCCGGCAATTGGATTCTGGGCGCGGCCGGTGGGTTAGGTTGGCTCCTCAGTACATTGCTCTGGCGCCTTCACACGATTCGCCATGCCCGAGGAGAGCTCATCGAAGCGCTTCAACTTGCTGCGGGTGTGACGACCACGCGGGAATGAACGTCAGTCGACAATCGAGCGAATTCCGGTACCCGACGTATTGCTGACGGCCGGCTCCTTGCCCGGAAGCTGCGCACTGCAGTGCGATCATCATGAAGACCACATCCTGACCAGACCTGCAGACCTAATCTCACGACCTGCACTGATAGGTTCCAGGTGACGAAGTCGGTAGCAGCATCTCGCCCACCCAGAACAATTCTGGAGTCGGACTTGCCCGCCTGCACAGATATCCAGACCTGACCATATTCACGATGTGAGGTCGCTCCTTGGCACGGAAGAAGTGGACATCCAGTCGTCAGAAAAGCTCACCGTTTCCTGCTCACCTTCGCTCAACCACATCTACCAAGATGCAACACGATCGCTAGGCGCCTAGTTTGTGTGTGCGAATTTCTCCCAAGTGGTTGCGATATTCAGGGGCACGTCATAGCAGAGCATGAAAAGTGCTATCCCTTGAATATTCAGGCTTGTAGCAAGCCAATTGTTTTGCGACTGACAAAACAGTCACGATGTGATCCTATGGTGAGGATAAATGCCATGCATGGTCGCTCTGCCTCGATGACGCCAGCCGATTTCGTTAAGAAATGGGGGGCAAAAGGCACCGCTCATAAACTCAATGAGCGAGCGGGTTCGCAACAACACTTTCTGGATCTGTGTCGAATACTCTCTGTTTCTGAGCCTGACGATCCTGATTCCTACTGTTTCGAACGAAGCTTTCATCAGCACAATAAATCCATCGGCTATGCCGACGTCTGGAAACGGAACTGCTTTGCATGGGAATACAAGCGCCCGGGAATCTCGCTTAATGAAGCGCTGGATCAGCTTATGCGATATGCCTTACCGTTGGAGAACCCACCATTGCTCGTGGTTAGTGATCGCGAGCATTTCGAAATTCACACGCACTTCACCGGCTATGCGAGTAAACGAACAGAACTTGAGCACAATGACCTGTTGCAGCCAGAGAAGCTCGCTACATTACGAGCTGTTTTTACCGCACCGTACAGTTTTCGACCGGACAGAACAAGCGTAGAAATTACCAAGGAGGCGGCGAAGGGCTTCGCGGCAATAGCAGATCGAATGGAAGCAAGAGGTGTGGCCCCTCAGAAAGCAGCGCACTTCTTGACGCAGTGTCTTTTCTGTCTATTTGCTCAGGACACAAATTTACTAAAAACAGAACTTTTCAAATCACTAATCGAGAACAAGCAAGATGCTGTTGGCCTGCGCCGTGGTCTTTCCAAACTGTTCGAAGTTATGCGAACAGGAGGCGATTTTGGTGTCGAAAACATTCCCTGGTTCAACGGAGGACTATTTGAGAAGGTCGATGTTCCTGAATTAAATTCAGAGGATGTACAAGCGTTGCGCACCGCAGCAAAGCTGGACTGGCGGGGCCTAGATCCGAGTATTTTTGGAACGCTGTTCGAACGAGGTCTCGATCCCCAAAAAAGGAGACAGCTTGGTGCTCACTACACTGATCCAGAGACGATTTCGAAGCTGCTTATCCCGGTTATAGAGCGACCATTGCTGACCGAGTGGTCCAATTTGAAAGTTCAGATTTTTGAATTGCTAGAGCTAGCTCGGCAACTACGTGCCGCATCTAAAAAAATCCCTAGCACTTCAAGCGCAGAGCAGGGTCGGTATGCAAAAGCAAGATCCAAAGCAAAGGCAGCGGAGCATCGAGCACAAGACCTATTCAATGGTTATCTGGAAAGGCTTCGAAATTTCCGGGTGCTAGATCCTGCGTGCGGGAGTGGGAATTTTTTGTATTTAGCACTGAGGTCGCTAAAAGACATTGAACATCACGTCAACATAGAGGCCGAGAGCCTGGGGCTTCATCGGCAGTTGCCATTGACAGGCCCACAAAATTTGCTGGGCATTGAAATCAATCCATATGCGGCTGAACTGTCTCGAGTAACCGTTTGGATTGGCGAACTTCAGTGGAGATTGAGTCATGGTTTCGGTTGGAAGTTGAACCCAATTTTGGACCCCTTGGATCAAATCGAATGCCGTGATGCAATACTTGATCAAGATGGAAATAAATCACTATGGCCGAAGACAGACGTTATTGTTGGAAATCCCCCATTCTTGGGTGATAGAAAGATGATTAGAGAACTTGGTGAACCATATGTTCATCGCTTAAGAAAAACGTATTCCGGCATTGTTCCTGGAGGGGCAGATTTGGTGTGCTATTGGTTTGAAAATGCACGCTGCGCCATCCAATCCGACCGAGCCACCTCAGCAGGCTTGGTAGCCACAAATTCAATTCGAGGAGGACGCAATAGAGAAGTCCTCGAATCTATTGTCGAAAGCACATGCATCACTGAAGCGTGGAGCGATATGGAATGGGTAAATAATGGCGCAGCCGTCCGTGTCTCTTTGGTTGTGTTCGGAGCACTGGAGGGAAAACCACGCTTGAATGGAGACGAAGTTGACATCATTCACGCTGATCTAACTCCAAAAATCGGAATCATTGGCACAGATGTGGCAGTAGCTGTTCGGCTCCTGGAGTGCAGTAAAACCTGCTTCATCGGAACACAAAAAAATGGGCCATTTGACATCCCAGGGCAGCTCGCGCGCCAATGGCTTGTTAGCCCAAATGTGAGCGGGGAATCAAACGCCGCTGTCATCAGACCGTGGATCAACGGCCAAGACATAACAAAAAGACCATCAGACACATGGATCATTGATTTTAATAAACAATCGGCCCAACATGCCGCCATGTTCGAACTTCCATTTCAATATGCTGCCGAACATGTGCAGCCTACACGCGAGGGATTACGCAGGGATTGGCATCGTATGAATTGGTGGTGTCACGGAGATCCCAGACCTGCCATGAAAGCTGCCGTTGCATCGCTTAAGCGTCAAATCGTTAGCCCTCGAGTTTCCAAGCATCGTGTCTTTGTTTGGCAACCCGCGGTGGTTCTTGCAGACTCCGCAGTCGTGGTCATTGCCCGTGCTGACGACACGACGTTTGGCATACTACATTCTCGATTCCACGAGCTTTGGTCACTGCGTACATGTACTTGGATGGGAAAAGGAAACGACCCTCGTTATACCCCTACCACGTGTTTTGAAACCTTTTCCTTTCCAGAAAATATGTCACCGTCCATGACGGCTCATCAACGCACTGAATCACTCCCCGGTGGAGGTTTGATTCCGGCCGATTTAGCCGAACCCGCTCGTAGCCGAGCCGTGGCTATTGCATCGGCCGCGAAGGACCTTTCGGATCTTCGCGAGCGCTGGCTCAATCCGCCGGAGTGGTGTGAACGCATCCCTGAAGTCAGCCCACTAGGAATGATGGGCGCGCCCTATCCGGACAGGCTCCTTGCTAAGCAAGGTTTTGAGAAAGAGCTTGTCAGACGCACATTAACCAACCTGTACAACCTACGCCCAAGATGGCTGGTAGATGCTCACGAGAGACTGGATATTGCAGTTGCTGCCGCCTACGGATGGACCGACTACACGCCGCAGCTAACAGACGATGAAATTTTGCGCAGGCTGCTCGCTCTGAACCTAGAGCGAGCAGCACTCCAATCGGGCAAGCAGGGTGAACTTCCGCTCTTAGGCCTTGCGGTCAACGGAGCTTGACCCGCGCCGCGCAATGCGAGCGACCGTTGTGCGAGGTATTGCAAGTGTAGCCAGAATCACTGAGGGGGCTTGCACCGGGTAGTGCCAATGACCACTGCGGCCAAACCTGAAGCTCGCTATAGCAACTCTACGAACTGCTTGAACTGCGGCTGATCAGCCACACTCGCTGCCAACGCAAGTCCACCAAGAGTTTCCGCAAGTCCTGTGACTCTGGAGGAATCCATAAGAACTTCCGCTGGGTCATCACCAATCTGAGTCGCCAACAAAGAGAATAGGCTCGAAACGACTGGAAGCCACTTGGCCGCCAACTCCTCAATGGTGTGGCTCTTGCTGTTGGATGCAGCAGCGGAGAAGCTCACATGCTCGGCGCTGACCTTCCGCTTTAGCGTCGCTTCAAGTGAAGCCGCAACCACTGCCATGAAGAAATACTTGAACCGAACGCTCCGAGCGATCCGCAGTTGCTTCTCCTGCGCTTTAATCAGTTTTCCCTGACTGTTCAGTATTTTGAGTTCTGCGCGCATGTCATCGATTGCTCGTGCAAGCGTATAGACAAAGAGAATGTGGCGCGCAGACTTTCCCTCGAAAGCACGGTTATAAGAAGACTTTCGATCGAACACCGTGTTCTTTCCCCGGACGGCATCGTCTAGGGCTCCATCGAAGGCTAGCAGTGGCTGTGCCACGACCTCAATGCCAAGGCCAGAAATAGACTGGCCAAAACCACGCTTAAGAGAATAAACATGCCCGAGCGCTTGGAACTCGTCTGCAAGGCGCTTCTGGGTTTCCGTGTTGCTGTACTGGTCCCAAGTTGTTATCTCGTTTTGCGTGTTGTTGTAGCGAACAATATTCCTGACGGTCTCTTGGTGTCCACACGCCACGAGCCGGGCCAGCACTCTCACCTTTGAAAGATCGTGTTTTGCGACATCAATCTGACCGAGCGAGCCGGTGGTTTGGGCCCCGTTGATGATGGAGCAACCAGTGATCTTCGTGAAGCCGTCTTTTGCAGGCTTGTAGTCAAGAGTCAGCAACGTAATGCCATTGTTGAAGACCCAAAAGTCCTCAGAAGAATTTTCCGCGGTTTGCTTAATGGCAGCGTTGATTTTCCTTCGCTTGCTAACGCCTAGAAAGCCCCGGTAGTTCGCCGAGAAGAGCGGCTGCCCGTACTTATGAAACTGCTCAAATAACCAGTTTGCTGGCAACGAGACCAAAGCTGCCCGCCAATGCGGACCGGCTTCTTCAAAGGAGACCTTGGCGGGAACTGCGATTTCGTCTTTGACAAGGATACCGCTCTCACGTGCCACAAAAAGCCGCTCGCACTCCTCGAGACCAAGTTCTTTGGTGAGGACTTGAATGTTGTGTCCATCCAGCCCCCTTTCGAGGTGCTTGTGTGCCGTTTCCAACTCGTCGCGCACATTCTTCGACTCAGTCAAGTTGTGAACGTAGAGCAATTCGATCTGGTCGATGTCCTCCTGATCGATTGCAGTTCGACACTCTCGTATTGCGTCTGCAAGGTCTTTGGGAACCTTATCGAGGTCGCCTGACAGAAGCCATGCGGCTGCTGTATTCAGGTCTGACGCCTTGTTCCCGGGGGCAGTGCCACCAGTCTTCTCCGAGAAGTAGCCCTGAGCGAAGACGACACGGCGTCCATCCTGATCCAGAAAGACGAAATCCAGCTTTTTGTCGTTGGGGTGGTCAGTAAGGCAGTCAACCCCTAGTTGCTCTGGGTCCGGTTCGTCCAAATACATTGACATTACCCACACAAGATGTGCGTTTCCGATCCCGAACCGCTTCCGAAGCTTCTCCTGTGCATTGAAATCGGCGATGTGGAGCATTGGCATCCTTGTCCTTATTAACCAAATCAGTTCAGGCCACTATGCAAGTGCAGTAAATCGCATGGGAACTCAACATTTCAGCGGATTATGTAGGCAAGAGCGGACATTTGGCCAGCTCCATGTTCGCTGCGGCTCTCATGTCATGCATGCTGGTGAACTTCGGCGGCAAGCCTGGCTTCCGTAGCGTCTCGACTGGACGGAACCCGCACACGCTGAAGAATCATGAACTGGAAGATTCGCCTCTTGTCTTTTCCTGTGCCAAGGAAAAGGCCTGACCCCAACCCGCTCTATCTTGTTATCCATCGTAGCGCGGCCGTAGTGATAGGCCACCCCGTGGTTCACCATCGCCGGGGCCAGGCGTCTACAGCGCCGCCAACATTCCCCTACATGACACGGAGGGCGAGCTGATCGGCCATCTCACCTGGCGCCAGCGAGGGGAAAGCATGTGGCAGGTCGAACCTGCACACTATCCACCCGCCGCGACGGACTGACTGCGCTCGAGCGTCACCACCAAAAAAGCCGCTGATAGACTCCTCTCGATCCCGCGCACGCCAGACACACCTTCACCCACTGTGGGGTAAATCGTGGGGTAATCCTCCACCCCCACCCCAGATCCCCAACCCCACCAACCACTTACCCGCGATCTCGCACTTCAGGTGCAGAACTTGGAGTGAGGTTTCAGGGGGGCTCAGGGAAGCTTGAGTCAAGCAGAAAAGGCCTGGCTGAGCGCCGGGCCACTGCATAGAGGCATCGGCGGGGGCTTGACCTTTGTGGTCAGCGCCGCCGGTTCGACCAGGGACAAGCCTCCTGGGCCCTGCGCTACCAACACGCCAGCACGAGCCGGGAGAAGGTGCTCGGCCGCTACCCCGACATCTCCCTCAAGGATGCCCGTGAGCTGGCGCGACAGAACCGGGCGCGCATCCAGCTCGGCGTGGACGTGGCGGCCGAGAAGCACGCAGAGCGGCAGAAGGCTTTGGAGCAAACCGATGTGCTGGCCCTGGCGCTGGCCTGGCACGAGCGGCACATCGCCAAGACCTACAAGCATCCCGAGGTGGTGCTGCGTGTGATCCGCCGGCACATCGACCCGATGATCGGCAAGCTGGCCATCGCGGTGGTTCGCCCCTCGCACATCGACAAAGTGCTGACCCGCGTCATCGACGCCGGCACGCCCACGGTAGCCAACGACGTTCTGCGCTACCTGTTCGGCCACGTGAGCCCCGACACGCTTAACGTCGCTTTGCGCACCTTGTCCCTGGACGATGTGGAGCACTTCACCGTGCCCGACATTCGGCGCACAGCGCGCACCCACATGGCCGCGCTCAGGGTGGACCGTTTCGTGGCCGAGCGTGCGTTGAACCACAAGGTGCGCGATGTCGAGGGGGTCTACAACCAGTACGACTACTTCAACGAGCGGAAAGAAGTGCTCGAGAGGTGGGCCTGCTTGCTGGAAGGCAGCAAACTGACTTGTTAAATCAATTTGCACAACTGCACCGTCCCGACATGTATAGAAAATCGCGTTTTCTATACACGTCCCTGGAAGCCACACCCCCCTTGAGCAACTGCAAGCCGGTCGCTTTGACGTAACTGAGATCCTCAAGAAGCTGGCCAGCAGCAGCCGGAAGCTGGCGGAACTGAAAGGCATCGCCTCGTCGATTCCCACCTATTCACCGCAAAGTGCGTGTTCAGTCCCGGCATTTGATGGAGTGGGTCGCTCTCGAAGCGGTTTAGCTGGGATGTTCACTGTTTGCAGATGAATTCGCAGGGGTCAGTGTCTTGAGCCCTCGCGCGAAGTTGTAGGCATTGATAAAGCAAGGAATGGTCTTCAGGCAGGTCCCCAAAGCGCCTTGCTGCAGGCTAACTCATTCTTGTCGGTCGATGCCGGCACCAAGCTCAGGAAATAGGAGGATGGATCCAGGTAGCGTGCCCGGCACCTGGCGATGGTGCGATTGACTTCATTTGTTTCGAGCAAGGCCTCCATCGCATACGACCACCCCCAGAAAGGGAAAATCTGCTGGTGGGCTTTGGCAAAACGCAGCGCTTCGGCCTGGTAAGCGGGGTGACCGGTCCGTTTGAACATCAAGTAGCTCGCCAAAGCGTACTCATACGGGGCTGGGGTGGGCCGGTCAACGTTGTTGCTTCCCAACCCCAGTTCGGACATTTGGTAACGCGCTGAGTTGAGAAATTGAAGCGACTCCTTGGTGTGGCCTTCCAGTGCCAGCAGCAGGGATTTGGACAGGAGGGCGTCGAAATCGCCCATGGCCAGGTCGGTCTCGCGCACATCTTTCAGTTCTACATCCCGACCTTGGGTGGCCTGCCAGGCCACCCAGGTGAATAGCGGCATCATGAACCGGTTGCCTTGGGAATCGGTCTGGGCCATGCGTTGTCGAACTGATTCGAAGTCAGCTGGGTCCAGATGGCCTTGCAATGCCATCCGCAGCAGCTGGGCTGACGCACTCCAGCGGATGTTGCCGTTCGACTTCAAGCCGAGTTCTTTCAGGAGCGCGATGTCGCTGTCGCCGGGCAGCCGGTCGACGACCGCATGGAGATGCAGGTACGAGGCCACCGCATCGCCAGAACTGACTTGAGACCGTTCCAGGCCCCGGCTTTGTGCCCATGCTTTGGCGTCTGCGAGGCTGGTTTGATCGATGCGATGTCCAACCAGCGCGCCGACCCACAACTGGGCGTTGTTCGTAACGGCCAGCCGGGAGGACACTACCTGCCATGCGGCTTCTTTTTGGCCCGTCATGAATAGAAATCCGGCGAGATCGCGGCGGGCGAAGTCGGTGTCGTATCGGCGTAACCGGTCGCTGGAGGCACTCAGGGCGCCTTGCACGTCGCCGTCGAGTTGGCGCAGCCGGACGCGGGCATGCATGTCTGCGTTGCTACCGGTGCCGATGTCCCTGACGCGTTGGAGGTAGATCCGTGCACTGTCCATCTCGCTGGCGAAGAAGAAGGCGTAGACCGGCTGGGCCCAGTCGTTCGATTGAGCGAGCCTCGCGTCGATCCGCATGCTGATCGGATATTCATCGATGACTCGTCGTGCCTCGGCCAAGGGCTTGCCGACCTTCAACATCTGTATCGCCAATTGCACCCGGGTTTCCATGTCGTTGGGCTTCGCGGCGATTTGGGCGCGCAGTTGATCCTCCGTAAAAGTTTGCCGGGTGATCGGCCAGCCGAACAGGCGATGTGCGGACACGGGCGGTGCCGCAGCCATGACCGGTGGGCTCACAAAGATGGGCGGTGGCGCGTTGACTGCCTGCTCAGCCGTGCTTGTCGAGAGTCTCGTCCTCAGGAAGGCGGCTGGCTCTCCCTTGCGGCGCGGCTGCGGGGTCAAAGGAGAAGAAAACCGGTCGTATCTCAGCACGGCGAGGAGACGCGATTCGTCATCGATCAACTGGGCGATCTGGGGATCTCGCAGCACGTTGGTGTTCGAACTCAGCAAGTGCTCGGAAATCGAGTAACCCGCCAGTGCCCTGTCATAGCGCAGGAGGTCGGCCGTGGCTTGCATGAAAGAGCTGGCCTTGTTGCGCATGAGGTCCAGGTAGGTGTCGAAATTGCCGGCCTTGTCATCCAACAGTCCGATCTTGAAGCGCTGTTGTCGAATGAACGGGTGCGTGGCGATGTCATCCGGCAATGTGCGCAGAAATTTTTCAAGCCGACCTGAATCGCCCAGGTTGATTCCAAGATAGCGAAGATTCTTTTGAAATGCCGCCAACCGCCATTCCCGATACAACGCTGTCTCGCTTGGATAGGCCGCGCGGGAGGCACGTGGGGCCCGGGTCTGCCCGTCGCGGCAGGGGGCGCTGGGCATCATGCCCGGCAGCTCACGTTCGATCTCACACAGCCCGACCGGACGAAATGCTTCGTCAAAATTGCCTCGCTCTACGAACACCGCCTGGATGAAAGGGGGTAAACCCTGGGCGGCATCGTTGACGAACTGTTCGGCCACGGCGGCCATTGAACGCTTGGGAGATGTCCGGCTTCGTTGTCGCGCAGAGAGGAGCTGGGCCAAACGATTCAGCACGGGATCGTCTTGGCCCAGCGTCTGCGTGGGTTCCGATTCAGGTGCCGACGCGGAGTCGACAGGTGAAGGCATTTTTTTGTCGAGCCCCAGTTGCGACCAAGCGCTGTCTTGGATCGCACGGGCGGTTTGCGTAGGCGCCGCGGAGTTCGCTTCCACATAGGCCGTGGCAAGCCAGGCGAGCTTGGCTGGCGTGTGGGAGGCGGGGAAAAAGTTGCTTTCGACATCAAAATCAGGCAACAAAGTGCCGACGACGATCGCGTGGCAGGCCAGGGCCGTGCCATCGCCCACCCTGGGTGGGGCCAGCCGCCAGGTCTCTGGCTTGCAAGCCGATAAGCGGGATGCCGGGATGGCTGGAGTCGGCACACCGAGCTTGAGTTCATCCAGCATGCCGGGCAGCGCCGCGCCCATGGCCGCAGCGGCTTCGCGGGCCCCGGCCGGCAACGCCATGTTTCGGTGAGCTTGCAGGAGGCGTTGACCATCGGTCAGCACCAGCGTCATGAACGCCTGGTCAATGCCGTCATGGCCTACGTACAAAGCCACAATCTTTGACGAGGGATGTTGCGCGGCGAAGTCTCGCAAAACCGCTGTCTCGAAACGCCGCGCGTAAGGGCCGTCGACATCGACAACATCGGTCTGACGGTTGCTGTTGATTTGGCGCTTGGCCAGCTCGTGGTCCAGTCGAGCAGCGACCACGGCACGAAACCCCGGGGCGAACCCAAAGGCCTCGATCTGCACAGGCAACACCAAGTAACCTCGCTCTGGCTGCGATGTCAGTCCGTGAGGGGTCCTGAAGCGCTCGTCGCCTTTCAGGCGTGTCAGCTTGAGGGCCTCGGTAACGTAGTCAGGATAGGGGCGGACCTCCGGTTGCTGCTCGTGGGGGATGCGTGGCAAATCCCGGGAAAAGCCGGGCATGCCAGGTGCAGAGGCTGCCGCGCTGGGTTGGGCGCCGGCACTCGATGCCACAGTGATCAGAATCAGGCCCAGGAAGACCGGCAGGGCGTTGACGGATGCGTGGATGAGCCTCATGAATTCTCCTTGGGCGCAGCTTGCCTGTTGGCCGGTGATGTCCACAACCGATGGCCAGACCTCCCTGGTGCAACAACCGCACCCCAGCTCGTGCTTTTGCAGCGCGCGTGATGAACCTTTGAAGAGGCTTCTCCAGGCTCATCAGGCGCTCTGACTTTCGATGAGCGTATTGCGGACGGAACAGAGTTGCAACCCGGAATTCCACCGTTCTCGCAAGCTGG
>CBINPE010000160.1:0-10784 GCA_966252435.1 uncultured Burkholderiales bacterium
GCTTCCAGATCAACCCGCTGATCAAGGACTACAACGGCCCGGCCTGCGCCTACGTGACCGGCCCCTTCGGCGGCTACACCACCAACGCCGAAGGCCAGCGCTTCATCGAGTGCGACTACTGGTCGGGCCAGATGATGTGGGAATTCCACCGCGAACTGCAGGGCGGCAAGGGGCCGGTGTTCCTGAAGCTGGACCACCTGGCCGAGGAGACCATTGCCGAGATCGAGACCATCCTGCACACCAACGAGCGCCCGAGCCGCGGCCGCTTCCATGCCGGCCGGGGCACCGACTACCGCGAGCGCATGGTGGAGATGCACATCTCGGAGATCGGCCTGTGCAGCGGCCACTCCGCCTCGGGCGTGTGGGTCGACGAGCAGGCGCGCACCACGGTGGCGGGGCTGCACGCGGCCGGCGACATGGCCAGCGTGCCGCACAACTACATGCTCGGCGCCTTCGTCTACGGCCGCCTGGCCGGCGAGAGCTGCGCGGCCTTCTGCGCGGAGAACGACTTCGCCCCGCTCGACGAGGGCCAGGTGGCGGCCGAGCGCGAGCGCGTGTTCGCGCCGCTGCGGCGCGAGGCGGGCCTGCCCGCTGGCCAGGTGGAATACAAGCTGCGCCGCATGGTCAACGACTACCTGCAGCCGCCCAAGGTCACCCGGCGCATGCAGATCGGCCTGGAGCGCTTCGAGGCCATCCACGAGGACCTCGGGCAGCTCAAGGCACGCGATGCGCACGAGCTGATGCGGGCGATGGAGGTGCACGCGATCCGCGACTGCGCGGAAATGGCGGCGCGCGCCTCACTGTTCCGCACCGAGAGCCGCTGGGGCCTGTACCACGCGCGGGTCGATTTCCCCGAGCGCGACGACGCCCAGTGGCTGGTGCACGCCCAGCTCCGCAAGGACGCCCAGGGCCGCATGGTCTCATTCAAGCGCCCGATCGAGCCGTACATCGTGCCCATCGCCGAGGCCGAGCGCCGCGCCTACGAGAAGCTGCGAATCCCCGCCGAGGCGCCTGCCGCCTGACGCCACTGGACCCGACACCGAAAGGACACCGCATGAGCGAGCACCCATCCCCCCACACCATCCCCATCCGCCCGCTGGCCCTGACGCCGTCGCAGGTGCCCGTCACCGTCGACGCCGACAAGTGCATCGCGCACAAGGGCTGCACCGTCTGCGTCGACGTGTGCCCGCTCGACGTGCTGGCGATCGACCTCAGCCGCGGCACCGCCTACATGAAGTTCGACGAGTGCTGGTACTGCATGCCTTGCGAGAAGGACTGCCCGACCGGCGCCGTCCATGTCGAGATTCCCTACCTCCTGCGTTGACCCCTCCAACTACCATCGCCATGAAGACACTGCATCACTTCGCGCTTTCCCTTTCCATCGCCTCGTCGCTGTCGCTCGGGCTGGCGGCGGCCGCCCGGGCCGAGACGGTCCGGGTCGCCATCGGCACCCAGGACACCACCATCAACTGCGCCACCGGCGGGCTGCTGATCCGCGAGCTCAAGCTGCTGGAGAAATACCTGCCGCACGAGGGCCGCTACAAGGACGTCACCTACGACATCCAGTGGAAGAACTTCACCTCGGGCGCGCCGCTGACCAACGAGATGGTGGCCGACAAGCTGGACATCGGCTCGATGGCCGACTTCCCCGGCGCCAACAATGGCGCGGCCTTCCTCAAGGCGGGCAAGCACAGCGTCTTCGTGACGGTGCTGTCGGGCAGCACGCTGGGCAGCGGCAACGGCGTGGTGGTGCCGCGGCAGTCGGGCGTCACCTCGCTCGCCGAGCTCAAGGGCCGCACGATCTCCGTGCCCTTCGCGTCCACCGCGCACGGCATGCTGCTGCGCGCCTTGGCCGCGCAGGGCTGGAACCCGCAGAAGGATGTCCACATCGTCACGCAGGCGCCGGAGGTCGCGGGCCCCGCGCTGCAGGCCAACAAGATCGAGGCCCATGCCGACTTCGTGCCCTTCGTCGAACTCTTCGAGCACCGGGGCATCGCGCGCAAGATCTTCGATGGCGCCCAGGCCGGCGCGCCCACCTACCACGGCGCGCTGGTGAGCGGCGAGTTCGCGCAGAAGCATCCCGAGGTTGTGGTCGCCTTCCTGCGCGCGGCCATCGAGGCCGACCGCCTGATCGCGGCGGAGCCCGAGAAGTACAGCGAGCTGATCGAGAGGGTCACCGGCCTGGAGGCGGCGGTGAGCTACCTCTACCACGGCCCGCTGGGCCTGCAGACCCGCGACCTGACCTGGAAGCCCGCGTACCGCCAGGCCCTGCAGACCTCCATCGACACGCTGAAGCTGATGGGCCGCGAGTCGCCGCTGAAGGCCGACACCTTCATCGACGACAGCTACATCCGCACCGCCTTCAAGCAGGCCGGCCTGAACTACGAGGCCCGGCTGGCCAGCCACGAGAAACTGCCGCTCAAGGCCAACGACGCCATCACCGGCAAGCCGATCACCGACTTCCAGCGCGTGGCGGGCCTGTGGGTGCAGGGCGAGCCCCGGGTGCGCCACTACGCCAGCATCGAAGGGGCGCTGTCCGACCTGAACAAGGTCGAGCAGGGCGGCGGCAAGGCGCGGGCTGTCTACGTGCACGACCTGATCCATCGCATCAAGCTGTTCGCGCCGACCAGCTGGTATGCCACCGATGGCCAGGGGCGCCTGAGCGCCTTCCTGCAGAAGGACGCCGCCGCGGCCTACGCGACGGCGAACAAGGGCCGTGTGCTGGACTTCGCCGCCGCGCAGGCGGAAGTCCGGGGCGCACCCTGACGCGACGCACGCACGCCACACCAGACGGAGGATTTCCATGAGTGCCATCCCATCCGGGTTCACGCCTGGCGCAGCGGGCGTCGCGGCCACTGCCACTGCCGCTGCCGAGAGGCGGTCGATGAGGGCCCACGCGCCGCACCGTCGCGGGCAGCCCGCCCGCCTGCCGCTCGCTCGCCTGCTGATCCAGACACTGTCGATCGTCGCCTGCGTGCTGCTGTGGCAGCTTGCCGCCACGCGCCGCCTGGACCTGGGCCTGGTGACCTTCTCCCACGTCCCCCCACCGTCGGAGGTCGCGCTGGCCGCCTGGCAACTGCTGCACTCGCCCAAGCTGGGCGCGCACCTGTTGGCCAGCCTGCTGCGCGTGGGCCTGGGCTTTGGCGCCGCCGCCGTGCTGGGCGTGGGGCTGGGCCTGCTGATCGGGCGGCTGGGCTGGGCCCGGCTGTCGCTGCTGCCGCCCCTGGAGGTGCTGCGGCCGATTCCCGCGGTGGCCTGGATCCCGCTGGCCATCCTGATGTTCCCCTCGTCCGAAGGCAGCATGGCGTTCATCACCTTCCTGGGCGCGCTGTTCCCGATCCTGCTCAACACCGTCCATGGCGTGGAGGGGCTCGACGCCAGACTGGTGGCGGCCGCGCGCGGCCTGGGCACGCGCGGGCTGCACCTGTTCACCGAAGTGATCGCCCCGGGCGCGGCGCCCAGCATCGTGACGGGCCTGTCGATCGGCATGGGCACCTGCTGGTTCTGCCTGGTCACGGCCGAGATGATCGCGGGGCAGTACGGCATCGGCTACTACGCCTGGGAGGCCTACACCGTGCAGGCGTACCCCGACATCGTCGTGGGCATGCTCGTGATCGGCCTGCTGGGCATGGGCAGCAGCGCGCTGATCCGCCTCGCCGGCGAGCGCCTGATGCCCTGGCAGCGCGCGCTGGGGAGGTCGGCATGAGCATGGGGGGGCGGATCGAAGTCGAGCGGGTCTCGATCGCGTTCGACGGCGCCGCGGCGCTGCACGACCTGTCCTTCGTGGCCGAGCCGGGCGAGTTCGTCTGCCTGCTGGGACCGTCCGGCTGCGGCAAGTCCTCGCTGCTGGGCGCGCTGGCCGGCCACCTCGCGCCTTCGCAGGGACAGCTGAGGCTCGACGGCGAAGCCATCGCCGGGCCCGGCCCTGACCGCGGACTGGTGTTCCAGCACCACACGCTGTTCCCCTGGAAGACGGTGCTGGACAACGTCGGCCATGGCTTGAAGATGCAGCGCGTCGGGCGCGCCGAACGAACGCGGCGCGCGCTCGACCTGCTCCAGCGGATGGGGCTGCAGGGCTTCGAGCAGCGCTATCCCGGCGAGCTGTCCGGCGGCATGCAGCAGCGGGTGGAGATCGCCCGGGTGCTGATCAGCCACCCCCGGGTGCTGCTGATGGACGAGCCCTTCGGCGCCCTGGACGCCCTGACCCGGGCGCGCATGCAGGCGTTGCTGCTGGCACTCTGGACGCGCACCCGGCCCACCGTCCTGTTCGTCACGCACGACATCGACGAGGCCCTGTTCCTGGCGGACCGCGTCCTGGTGCTGGGCCTGCGGCCCGGGCGCATCGTCGAGGAGATCACCGTGCCCTTCGAGCGGCCGCGTCCCACCGCGCTGTCGACACGCCCCGACTTCATCGCCCTCAAGCGACGCTGCCTCGCGCTGCTGCAGCACGAGGCCGTTCCCCCGCCGCACCTGGACTGCGATGCGGGACCGACCACCGACCAACCTCCCACGACGTCTCATGACCACGACCTTGCCGATGCCTACTTCCCCTGACGTGGCCGACCTGTTGCAGCGCCTGGCCAGCCCGGATGCGGGTGTGCGCCGCGTCGCCGTGCTGGACTTCGCCGACGTGGCGGACGAGGCCGTGCTGCCGGCCCTGGCCGACGTGCTGTGCGGCGACCCCGACCCCGCGCTGCGCGCCGAGGCGGCCCGTGCGCTGGCGGGCTGGGACGATGCCGGGGTGGTCGATGCCCTGGCCCGCGCCCTGCATGACCTGGCGCCGGTGCGCGAGGCCGCGGCCGGGGCGCTGGCCGAGCTGAAGGATCCGCGTGCCGGCGAGCGCCTGCTGCCGCATGCGACCGACCCGGATGCCTTCGTGTGCGCTGCCGCGCTGCGCGGCCTGAAAGAGCTGCGCGTGCCGGGCGCCGCCGCGCCGGCGCTGGCCGCCCTGGGGCACTCGGAGCCCACGGTGCGGCGCGAGGCGGTGGGGGTGCTGGGGTGGTTGCGGCATGCGCCGGCGCTGCCTCTGCTGGCGGAGGTCGTGAGCGGCGATGCGGACGCCGAGGTGCGCCGCGCGGCGGCCGGGGCCTTGGGGCTGGCCGGCGGGGACGACGTCCCGGGCGTGCTGCCCGCCCTGTGCGCCGCGCTGCGGGACGCCGCGTGGACGGTGCGCGAGGAGGCGGCCACCACGCTGGGCAAGCTCGGTGCGCGCGAGGCGGCCGCGCCGGCGCTGCGCCTGGCCATGGCCGACGCGTACTGGCAGGTGCGGCTGCGGGCGGCGCGGTCGCTGGGCCGGCTGCGCGACAGCGAGGCGCTGCCTGAACTCGCCGAGGCGCTGGTCCACCCGGCCGGCAACCTGCGCAAGGAGGCCGCGATCGCGCTGGGCGAGATCGGCGATGCGCGCGCGGTGCCGGTGCTCGAGGTGGCCGCGGGCGACCCCGACCCCGAGGTGCGCAAGGCGGCACGGCTGGCCCTGCAGCGGCTGGCGTCGACGGCTGGGGTGGCGCGATGAGCGGCCCGGTGCCTGCGCACGTCGAGCTGGCGCCGGACGGGCTGCGCCTGCATTGGGAAGACGGCCCGGTGTTCCTCGGCGCCCAGGTCCTGCGCGCGGCGTGCCGCTGCGGCGCCTGCCGCGCGCGCGGCGTCCCTGGCGAGGCGGCCGCCGCCGTGCGGCTCTCCGGGGCTGCGCCGGTGGGATCCTATGCACTGCAGCTGGTGTTCAGCGATGGCCATGACCGTGGCATCTATCCCTGGGCCTGGCTGCACGCCCAGGCACAATCCCGCGCATGACGACCCCCACGCCCGGCGAACCCGCCATCGATTCCCAACCCCGGCTGTTCGGCATCCCGAACTGCGACAGCGTCAAGCGCGCGCGCCAGTGGCTGTCGCAGCGCGACGTGGCCTTCGGTTTTCATGACTTCAAGAAGCAGGGCGTGCCGCTGGACGCGTTGGCCGCCTGGACGCAGGCGGTCGGCTGGACGCGCCTGATCAACCGCCAGGGCACCACCTGGCGCCGGCTCGACGCGCAGGCCAAGGCCCTGCTGGCCGAACCCGGCCCGGCCGCCTACGCCTTCGTGCAGGCGAACGCCAGCCTGATCAAGCGGCCCGTGGTGCAGTGGCCGGACGGCACGGTCACCGTGGGCATGGACGAGGCCCTCTTCGAGGCGCGGCTGCGCTGAGCGAGCGCCCTCACCAGTCTTCCTTGACGGACCGGGCGGCGTCCCGGGCACCCACCCGCCAGGCGCTCAGCCAGGCCGTCACGGTGCCGGCGGCCAGCACGGTCAGGCACAGCAGCGCCAGGCGTGGCCAGGGCGGGGCCAGGTCCATGCTCCAGTGGAAGCTCTGCGGGTTGACCACCTTCACCAGCACCACACTCACCGCCAGACCCAGCGCCAGACCGAGCAGGGTGCCCGTGGCCGACCAGACCGCACCTTCGCCGGCCACCAGCGAGAGGATCTGCCGGCGCGTCAGCCCGAGGTGCGTCAGCAGGCCGAACTCCTTGCGCCGCGCCATCACCTGCGCGGAGAAACTCGCCGCCACGCCGAACAGGCCGATGCCGATGGCCACCGCCTGCAGCCAGTAGGTGACGGCGAAGCTGCGGTCGAAGATGCGCAGCGAGACGGCGCGGATCTCGCCCGGCGAGGCGAACTCGAGCAGCGTGTCCAGGGCCGCGTCCCCCGTATCAGCCCCATCCGCCGCGGCGCGGCGACGGACCGCGTCCCGGATGCCCTGCTGCACCTCGGCGGCCGAAGCCCCCGGGCGCAGCCACAGCGCCAGGTCATTGACGCGGGTGTCGCCGGTGAGGCGTTCGAAGTCGTCCGCGGCCATCATCACGCTGCCGTTCTGCCGCGCGTAGTCGCGCCACACGCCGCGCACCTGCACGCGCAGGGCCGGCTGGCGCGGCGGCAGGGGCAGGGTCAGCGCCTGGCCGGGCACGGCGCCGTACAGGCTGGCCATCGCTTCGCTGACGTAGACGTTGACCTCGCCCGGCAGCGCCGGCAGGGGCGCGTCCACCAGCGGCAGGTTGCGCGCCGGGTCGGGCAGCGGGCGCGCCAGCAGCGTGACGCCGGGCTGCGCCGGGTCGAGCTGCAGCTGGAGCACCCGCTGTGTCTCCAGCCGCGCGACGCCGGGCAGCCGGGCCACCTCGCGCACCAGCTCGGGCGGCAGGAAGGCGTTGTCGCTGGCGGCGTTGACGCTGGTGCGCACGTACAGGTCGGCGGGCAGCACGGTGTCCAGCCAGTCGATCACCGCGTGCCGGAAGCTCGCCACCATCACCGTCAGGGCGACTGACAGGGCCAGGCTGGCCACCACCCCGGCCACCGCGATGGTGGCGCTGTGGCGCTGGTGGCGCGCCCGCGCGCTGGCCAGCAGGGCCAGCGGATGACGCTGCAGCCAGTGCGCCTGCCGCGTGCCCGCGCCCGCGCGCAGCAGCCAGGCCACCCCGGCGGGCACGCAGACGATCCCGCCCAGCAGCAGGCAGGCCACCGCCAGGTAGGCAGCGATCGGCATGCCGCCGACCGGTGGCGCGGTGGCCAGCAGCGTGCCCAGGGCCAGCAGGCCGGGGCCGGCCCAGGGCAGCCGGGCCGGCGGCGCCTGTCCGCCCAGCCCCTTGAGTGCCTGGGCAGGGGCCAGCCCTTGCGCCATGCGGGCCGGCAGCCAGCCGCCGATCAGCGCCGCCCCCAGCCCCAGGCCACCGTAGAGCAGGGCGGCCCAGGGACTGAAGCGCAGCGAGGGGGTGACGCCGGGGAAGTAGCCCCCGCCCAGGTCGCCGGCCAGCAGGCGCAGGGCGGCGTCGGCCAGGGCGGTGCCGAGCAGCAGGCCCAGCCCGCTGCCCAGCAGGCCCAGCAGGGCCGACTCCGCCAGCACCAGGCGCAGCCGCTCGCCGGCGCTCAGGCCGAGCACGCCAAGCAGGGCGAACTGCGGCGTGCGCCGCGCCACCGACAGCGACAGCACCGAGAACACCAGGAAGCTGCCCGTGAACAAGGCCACCAGCGCCAGCACGGTCAGGTTGACGCGGTAGGCGCGCGACATGTTCGAGACCCGCTGGGCCGCATCTTGCGGGTTGACGGCCTGCACGCCCGGCGGCAGGTCCAGCTCGCGCAGCACCTGCGCGCGGTCGGCGCCGGGCTGCAGCCGCACGTCGATGTGGCTGAGGCGACCCAGCCAGCCGAAGTGGGCCTGTGCGCCGGCGATGTCCATCACGACCACCGCCTCGCCTGGCAACGCCACACGGCCCTGCACGCGCAAGGCCACCGCGGCCAGGCCCTGCTGCAGGGACAGCGTCGGCGCCGCGCTGGCGGGCGTGGCGGGCAGCCCCAGCTCACGCCGCGCCGTGTCGTTCAGGAAGGCGGCGTCCGGGTCCAGCATCACCAGGCGGTCCGCGCCCGGGGCGGGCTGCGGCAGCAGGTCCGGGTTGAGCAGGGGGGCGACCAGTGCGTCGATGCCCAGCACGCGCAGGCGCGTGCGCGGCGCGTCCATGGCCAGTGTGTCGATGTCGACCACCGGGCTGGCCACGGCCACGCCGGGGTGGCGGCTGACCCGGTCGTACAGGCGCTCGTCGAAGCCCTCGCGCTGGGCGCGCAGCTCGAAGTCGGCCTGGCCGTTGACGCCGCGCACGGCGGCGCTGAATTCGCTCAAGGCGGATTCGTTGATCAGGTGCACCGAGAACGCCAGTGCCACGCCCAGCACCACCGCCAACAGCGCGGTGAGGTTGCGCCAGGGCTGATGGCGCAGCTCGGGCCAGGAGAGCTGGCGCAGCTGCTGCCACAGGCTGGCCTGGCCGCGGGCGGGGCGTGGCCTTGTCATGGCCGCATCATCCGCCGGGGCCTGGCTCGGGCTCGATGCCGCGCGGCGTCAGCCGCAACACCCGGTCGGCGCGTGCGGCCGCGCTGCGCGAGTGCGTCACCAGCACGCAGGCGGCGCGGTGGCTGTGCACCTGGCCCACCAGCACGTCCATCACCTGGCCGGCGGTGGCGGGGTCGAGGTTGCCGGTGGGCTCGTCGGCCAGGATGAGCCGCGGCCGGTGCACCAGGGCCCGCGCGATCGCCACCCGCTGCAGTTGCCCGCCGGACAGCGTCTGCGGCAGCCGCGGTGCCAGCGCCTCCAGCCCGACCGCGGCCAGCGCCTGCGTCACCCGGGCGGTGTCGGGCTCGCCCAGCAGCAGCAGGGGCAGGGCCACGTTGTCCGCCACGCTCAGGTGCGGCAGCACATGGAAGGCCTGGAAGATGAAGCCCAGGTGGCGCCGGCGGAACCGGGCCTGCTGGTCCTCGGGCAGGTGGCTGATGGGGGTGCCGTCGATTCGCACCTCGCCCTGGTCCAGGGTGTCCAGCCCGGCCATGCAGTTCAGCAACGTCGACTTGCCCATGCCGGACTCGCCCACCAGCGCGACGAACTCGCCGGGCTGCACCTGCAGGTTCAAACCACTGAACAGGGTGTGGCTGCCGTAGCGCTTGGTGACGTCGGTGAGGCTGAGCATGGGGGTGGGGGAGGGGGCGGCCCGGCGGTCGCTTGTGCTGCGGGGACCTCGGGGTCTACATTGCGGGCCATGACGAATCATACGCACACCCCATGACCACGCACGCCAAGGCTGCCTTCCACTGGGACGACCCCCTGCTGCTCGACGCGCAGCTCAGCAGCGACGAGCGCGCGGTGCGCGACGCCGCCCGCGCCTACTGCCAGGAGCGCCTGGCGCCGCGGGTGCTGCGGGCCTTCCGCGAGGAGGCGACCGACCCGGCGATCTTCCGCGAGATGGGCGATCTGGGCCTGCTGGGGGTGACGATCCCGGAGGCCTATGGCGGTGCCGGGCTGAACCAGGTCAGCTACGGGCTGGTGGCGCGCGAGGTCGAGCGCGTCGACTCGGGCTACCGCTCGATGATGAGCGTGCAGAGTTCGCTGGTGATGCTGCCGATCCTGGCCTTCGGCACCGAGGCGCAGAAGCAGAAGTACCTGCCGCGGCTGGCCTCGGGTGAGTGCATCGGCTGCTTCGGCCTGACCGAGCCCAACCACGGCTCGGACCCGGGCAGCATGGTGACGCGGGCGCGCAAGGTGCCGGGCGGCTACGCGCTCAGCGGCAGCAAGATGTGGATCACCAACAGCCCGATCGCCGACCTGTTCGTGGTGTGGGCCAAGGACGACGAGGGCGCGATCCGCGGCTTCGTGCTGTCGGACAAGACAGCCAAGGGTTTGAGCGCACCGGCGATCCACGGCAAGGTGGGGCTGCGCGCCAGCATCACCGGGGAGATCGTGATGGACGAGGTGTTCTGTCCCGAGGAAGATGCCTTTCCCGAGGTGCGGGGGCTCAAGGGGCCGTTCACCTGCCTGAACAGCGCGCGCTTCGGCATCGCCTGGGGGGCGCTGGGAGCGGCCGAGGACTGCTTCCACCGGGCGCGGCAATACACCCTCGACCGGCACCAGTTCGGCCGGCCGCTGGCGGCCAACCAGCTGGTGCAGAAGAAGCTCGCCGATATGCTCACGGAGATCGCGCTGGGCCTGCAGGGCTGCCTGCGGCTGGGGCGCATGAAGGACGAGGGCACGGCAGCCTTCGACCTCACCAGCCTGCTCAAGCGCAACAGCTGTGGCAAGGCGCTGGAGATCGCGCGGGCGGCGCGCGACATGCTGGGGGGCAATGGGATCAGCGATGAGTTCGGGGTGGCGCGGCACTTGGTGAACCTCGAGGTGGTGAACACCTACGAGGGGACGCACGATGTGCATGCGCTGATCCTGGGCCGGGCCATCACGGGCATCGCGGCGTTCTGTTGACTCGGTTCGGCCGGGGCAGGAGCAGG
>CBINPE010000161.1:0-10562 GCA_966252435.1 uncultured Burkholderiales bacterium
AGGACGACCGCCTGCACACCCAGCACATGACCACCTTCAGCATCGCGCTGGGCGTGTCGGGCACCCTGAACTACCGCTCCGACTACAAGGCCGCCGGCACGGGTGACTTCGCCGACATCCGGACCGGCGGCAAGTCCTGGCCGCTGTGGCCCGACCCGAGCCTGAGCTCGTGGGACAGCACCAACCTGACCTACACCAACAAGACGACCTGGAACAACGCCCGCTCGATCGACGACTTCTGGCACGCTGCCGTGAATGGCCGCGGCCAGTTCTTCAGCGCGCGCAACCCGGACGACGTGGTCAGCGGAATTGCCGGTGCGCTGGCGGGCATTCAATCGCGCCTGGGTGGCGCGGCGGCTGGCACCTCGACCCTGGCGCCTGTGACGGGCAACAACATGGCCTTCACCGCCAACTACACCACCTCGCAGTGGACGGGCGACGTCGAGGCCCGCACCATCGACCTTTCCACCGGTGTGTTCGGCACGGCGGTGACCTGGTCGGCCAGCACGCTGCTCGACACCCGCGTCGGCGCGGCCTGCGACACGCGCACCATCCACCTGATGCGCCAAGGGGCTACCAACAACCTCACGCCCTTCACCTGGAACACGCAGACCTGCGACAGCCTGGGCCTGCCCACCGGCACAGCCAGCACTGGCCTGAGTTCCGCCGAGCAGGCCTATTTCAACGCCGGCGAGGTGGCTCAGCTCAGCCAATACCCCAGCATGACCGACGGCACCTCGCCCACGGTCGACCAGCGCACGCCGGCAGCCGGCGCCAACCTGGTCAACTTCCTGCGCGGCCAGCGCGGCTTCGAAGGCTTCATCACCAACGACGCCAGCAAGCTCTACCGCACCCGCACGCACATCCTGGGCGACATCGTGGGCGGCCAGCCCATCTACGTGAAGGCCCCCTTCGCGCGCTACCAGGACAGCGGCTACCTCACCTTCAAGACCGACAACGCCAACCGCACGCCGATGGTCTATGTGCCAGCCAACGACGGCATGCTGCACGCCTTCTACGCCGAGACCAACACCAGCACCGGCACGCAAGGCGGCAAGGAGGCCTGGGCGGTGATCCCGAGCGCGGTGCTGCCCAACCTGTACAAGCTCGCCGACAACAACTACGGCAACCTGCACCAGTACTCTGTGGACGGTGTGCCCGCGATCGGCGACGCCTACGACCCCTCAGGAAGCGGCACCTGGAAAACGCTGCTGGTGGGCGGGTTGAACGCGGGCGGGCGTGGCTACTACGCGCTGGACATCACCGACCCCGCCTCGCCCAAGGGCCTGTGGGAGTTCAACTGGAGCGCGACCTGCTACGACAGCACGCAACCCACCACCTACGGCGCTGACTGCCACATCGGCTACACCTTCGGCAAGCCCATCATCACCAAGCTTGCCAACGGGACCTGGGTGGTGCTGGTGACCTCGGGCCACAACAACATCAACACGCCCAACCAGGCGGGTGACGGCCAGGGCTACCTGTACGTGCTGAACGCCTTCAGCGGCAAGATCATGTACAAGATCTCGACCGGCGAGGGCGACGCCAGCACCCCCTCGGGCCTGGTGCACCTGAACAACTTCGTCGACAACGCGGCGATCAACAACACGACACTGCGCGTGTACGGCGGCGACCTGCTGGGCAACATCTGGCGCTTCGACATCAACGACACCATCGCCCCGAGCGGCCGCGAGGCCACCCTGCTGGGCGTGGCCAAGGACAGCAGCGGCAACCGCCAGCCGATCACGACGCGGCCCGAGCTGGCCGAGCTGGACCACAGCCCAATGGTGTTCGTGGCCACTGGCAAGCTGCTGGGCGCGACCGACCTGACCGACACCCACACCCAGTCGATCTACGGTTTTGTCGATCCGCTCACCAGTGCCTCCCCGGCCTATGCCGATCTGCGCGGCGCCCTCAAGCCACGCGTGCTGACCCAGGTGGGCACGGTACCCAACGCGACCCGCACGGTGAACTGCCCGATGTCGTCCACGCCGACCGCCGCGGAGCAGGCGGCCTGCTCGGCCACGGCCGGCTGGGTGCTGGATCTGCCCGACCCGGGCGAACGCGTCAACGTCGACATGAAGCTCTACCAGGGCACCATGGTGGTCGGCTCCAACGTGCCGCAGAGCACGGCCTGCACCTCGGGTGGCTACAGCTGGCTGACGAACCTCAACTTCAGCTCCGGCCTGGCGGTGGTCACCACCGCCACAGGGGCAAGCGGCAGCAGCGGCGCGGGCTCGTCCACGAGCGGTGCGGGCATGACGGCTTCGCAGTACGTCTCCAACTCACTGATCGTCGGCTTGAGCGTGATCCGGCTGCCGTCCGGCCAGGCCAAGACCGTGCTGTCGACCTCGGGCGGCGGGGCCGGCACCACCACGACCGCCCTGACGGGTGGTGGGACCAGCGGCAGCGGTGGCAGCGGCATGGCCTGCGTGGGCGGTGGCGGTGGCACGGCGTCCTGCGACACCAAGAGCACCGCGGACGCGCCCGTCGGCAAGCGCGTCAGCTGGCGCGAGATCGTCCAGTAAGGCGGAGGAGGGCGGGGCGTGGATCCCGTGCGCACGGTCTTCCTGATGCCCGCGCCCCGGTCGCGCCCTGGCCGGGCCCGGCTGCTGGCCCCGTGGCTGGCGGTGTCCCTGGTCGGGCATGCCGGGCTGCTGGCCGTGCTCCACGGTGGATCACAGCCGTGGCCTGACCCGGTGCCCGTGCAGATCACCTTGTCGTCCCGCTGGGTGAGCGGTGTCCCGGCCCCGGGGCTGGCTCCACAGCACCTGGCGTCTTCCTTGGCGGAAGCTTCTTCTGCACAGCCGTCCGCCGTTCCTGTGCCCGTGCCGACGCTGCCTTCACCACCCTCCCGTGCCGCCGGGCGGGGGCAGGCCATGCCCCCGCCGTCCGCCGCTCCTTCACCCCCTGTGCCCATGCCCGTTACCCCGCCCTTGACCACGGCGCCAGCGCAGGCTGCGGCCGAGCCTGCGCCGCTGTTCCCAGCCCTGCCGGCCGCGCCCGATTACCTGAGCGCGGCCCACCTCGACGAGCGGCCCGCCCTGCAGGGCGAGGTCCAGCTCCACTACCCCGAGGAGGCCGACCGCCAGGAAGGCGTGGTCGTGCTACGCCTGCTGATCAACGAGCGCGGCGAGGTGGACAATGTGGGTGTGGTGCGAGCGTTTCCGCCGGGTTTGTTCGAGCAGGAGGCCATCACGGCGTTTGCCCGGGCCTCATTCTTGCCGGGAAAACGTGCCGGAATCCCCGTCAAGAGCCAGACAGTGATTGCCGTGGATTTCACGCCCTTCAACCGTGGCGCCGTCTCGGGGCAGGGATACTGAAGACCGGCTCACGGTAGAATCATCACGCATGCTTATTTATACATATCAATGACATGGCACGGTTGAGTCGTCTGATCGTGGCGGAGCAGTTGCATCTGGTGTGGCAGTGCGGATTGAGCGCGCCGGCCGTGTTCACGGATGCCCAGGATCATGCCAACTACCTGAGCCTGCTGCAGCGCTGGTCGCGCCTGCACCGGGTCGATGTGCATGCCTATGCGCTCCTGCCCCACAACATCTATCTCCTGGTGACGCCGCATGCGCTGCGCCAGGGCGAGCCGGACGGGGTGGCCGAGCAAGGGGGGTTGAGCGCACTCATGCAGTCCCTGGGCCGCGATTACGTGGCCGCGTACAACCGCCGCCACGGCCGGGTGGGCACCTTGTGGCACGGGCGCTTCCGGGCCGGTCCGGTGGAGGCTTCCCGCTACTGGGCCGCCTGCACGCAGTTCATCGAGCAGGCGCCGGTGCGGCAGGGCCTGGCCAGCACGCCAGGCGCCTACCCCTGGTCCAGCGCGCCGCACCACCTGGGCCAGGCGAGGTCCGAGTTCCTGACCGAGCACCCGCAGCGCTGGGCCCTGGGCAACACGCCTTTCGAACGCGAGGCCCGGCACCGGGCCTTGCTGGCCGAGCCCCTGAGCCCGCAGGACCAGGCCGCCATCGAGTCGACCGTGCTCAAGGGCTGGGCCCTGGGCTCGCCCGAGTTCATGGGGATGCTGCAGCGCAGCGCGGGCACGCGACGCGTGCGCCCCGCGTCAAGGGGCCGGCCGCGCAAGCCGGCCGGCGGCTGACAACCTCTCGGCTCGACGCAAGGCAGGAAGTGCTGAACATGCCCTCCCTCCCACCCGGGGAGGGCTGGGTTTGTTCAGCCGGCACCTCCCGCGTCCAAGCCCATGCCGACCTTTCAAAGCAGGCGCCGATGCATCAGTCCCATCCATTTGATGCGTCCCCATTTTTTATCGCGACAGTACCATAAATCGTTTAAATAGGGACGGACCCCGTTTAAAACAGTTGAAACCCATCCCATCCCGCTGTACGCTCGCGCAGACGATGCGTCTGATGCATCGGTTCGCCCATTGTTTTGCATAAGCACAAGGACAGCGTCATGCGCCCATCCCAACCCGAGTCTTCCGATGCCATGGCCATGACGCCTGCCGCCGAGCGTCCTGCCGAGCCTTCCGAAATCCAGGCCGCCGCGCAGCAGGGCCTCTACAACCCGGCCCAGGAGCACGACGCCTGCGGGGTCGGCTTCGTCGCCCACATCAAGGGGATGCGCACCCACCACATCGTGGCCCAGGGACTGAAGATCCTTGAGAACCTGGACCATCGCGGCGCAGTGGGCGCTGACAAACTGATGGGTGACGGTGCTGGCATCCTGATCCAGATCCCGCACGAGTTCTACCGTGCCGAGATGGCGCGCCAGGGCGTGAACCTGCCGGCGCCAGGGGAGTACGGCGTGGGCATGATCTTCCTGCCCAAGGAGCACGCCTCCCGCCTGGCCTGCGAGCAGGAACTCGAGCGCGCCGTGCGCGCCCAGGGCCAGGTGCTGCTGGGCTGGCGCGACGTGCCCGTCGACGCCGAGATGCCCATGTCGCCCGCCGTGCGCCAGAAGGAGCCGATCATCCGGCAGATCTTCATCGGCCGCGGCCCCGACGTCATCGTGCCCGATGCCCTGGAGCGCAAGCTCTACGTGATCCGCAAGACGGCCTCCAGCGCCATCCAGGCCCTCAAGCTGACCTACAGCAACGAGTACTACGTGCCCAGCATGAGCTGCCGCACCATCATCTACAAGGGCCTGCTGCTGGCCGACCAGGTCGGCACCTATTACAAGGACCTGCTCGACCCCCGCGTGGTCTCGGCCCTGGCCCTGGTGCACCAGCGCTTCTCCACCAACACCTTCCCCGAGTGGCCGCTGGCGCACCCCTACCGCATGGTGGCGCACAACGGCGAGATCAACACGGTCAAGGGCAACTTCAACTGGATGCGCGCCCGCGAGGGCGTGATGAAGTCGCCCGTGCTGGGCGAGGACCTGCCCAAGCTCTACCCCATCACCTTCGAGGGCCAGAGCGACACCGCCACCTTCGACAATGCTCTCGAGCTGCTCACCATGAGCGGCTACTCGCTGGCGCACGCCGCGATGATGATGATTCCCGAGGCCTGGGAGCAGCACAGCACCATGGACGAGCGCCGCCGCGCCTTCTATGAGTACCACGCCGCCATGATGGAGCCCTGGGACGGCCCGGCCGCCATGGTCTTCACCGACGGCCGCCAGATCGGCGCCACCCTCGACCGCAACGGCCTGCGCCCGGCGCGCTACATCATCACCGACGACGACCTGGTGGTGATGGCCTCCGAGTCCGGCGTGCTGCCCATCGCCGAGAACCGCATCGTCAAGAAGTGGCGCCTGCAGCCCGGCAAGATGTTCCTGCTCGACCTCGACCAGGGCCGCGTGATCGAGGACGAGGAGCTCAAGCGCCAGGTCGCCTCGGCCCAGCCCTACCGGCAGTGGATCGAGAGCGTGCGCGTCAAGCTCGAGGACGTGGCCGAGCCCACCTCCAGCGGCGTGCTGCCCTTCGCCGAGAGCCTGCTCGACCGCCAGCAGGCCTTCGGCTTCACCCAGGAAGACCTCAAGTTCCTGCTCACCCCCATGGCCCTGGCCGGCGAGGAGGCCATCGGCTCGATGGGCAACGACTCGCCCCTGGCCGTGCTGTCGGACAAGAACAAGCCGCTGTACAACTACTTCAAGCAGCTGTTCGCCCAGGTCACGAACCCGCCCATCGACCCGATCCGCGAGAACATCGTGATGTCGCTGGTGTCCTTCATCGGCCCGAAGCCCAACCTGCTGGACATCCACGCCGTCAACCCGCCGATGCGGCTGGAGGTGCCCCAGCCGGTGCTCGACTTCGACGGCATGGCGCGGCTGCGCCGCATCGCCGCCCACACATCGGGCAAGTTCAAGGTGTACGAGCTCGACATCACCTACCCGCTGTCCTGGGGTGACGAGGGCGTGGAGGCCAAGCTGGCCTCGCTGTGCGCCGAGTGCGTGGACGCCATCCACAGCGGCCACAACATCATCGTCATCACCGACCGCCGGCTGAACCGCGACTTCGTCGCCATCCCCGCGCTGCTGGCGCTGTCCGCCGTGCACCAGCACCTGGTGCGCGCCGGCCTGCGCACCACCGCTGGCCTGGTGGTCGAGACCGGCTCGGCCCGCGAAGTCCACCACTTCGCCGCGCTGGCCGGCTACGGCGCCGAGGCCGTGCACCCCTACCTCGCGCTCGAGACCCTGCAGCAGATGTGCGCCTCCACCAGCCCGGTCGACGCGCCGCTGGCTGCCATGGGGGCCGAGAAGGCCATCGCCAACTACATCAAGGCGATCGGCAAGGGCCTGTCCAAGATCATGTCCAAGATGGGCGTGTCGACCTACATGTCGTACTGCGGCGCCCAGCTGTTCGAGGCCATCGGCCTGGAGAAGTCGCTGGTTGACAAGTACTTCCGCGGCACCGCCAGCCAGGTCGGCGGCATGGACGTCTTCGGCGTGGCCGAGGAGGCCCTGCGCATGCACCGCGCCGCCTTCGGCAGCGACCCGGTGCTGTCCGACATGCTGGACGCCGGCGGCGAGTACGCCTGGCGCGTGCGCGGCGAGGCCCACATGTGGTCGCCCGACGCCATCGCCAAGCTGCAGCACAGCACGCGCGCCAACCAGTTCGAGACCTACAAGGAATACGCCCAGCTGATCAACGACCAGTCCAAGCGCCACATGACGCTGCGCGGCCTGTTCGAGTTCAAGCTCGACCCGGCCAAGGCGATCCCCCTCGACCAGGTCGAGCCGGCCGCCGAGATCGTCAAGCGCTTCGCCACTGGCGCCATGTCGCTGGGCTCCATCTCCACCGAGGCCCACGCCACCCTGGCGGTGGCCATGAACCGCATCGGCGGCAAGAGCAACACCGGCGAAGGCGGTGAAGACCCCGCGCGCTACCGCAACGAGCTCAAGGGCATCCCGATCCGCGCCGGCAGCCACCTCAGCGACGTGCTGGGCGCCAAGGTCATCCAGGCCGACATCGCGCTGCAGGAGGGCGACTCCCTGCGCAGCAAGATCAAGCAGGTGGCCTCGGGCCGCTTCGGCGTGACCACCGAGTACCTGGTCAGCGCCGACCAGATCCAGGTCAAGATGGCCCAGGGCGCCAAGCCTGGCGAGGGCGGCCAGCTGCCGGGCGGCAAGGTCAGCGACTACATCGGCTTCCTGCGCTACTCGGTGCCGGGGGTGGGCCTGATCTCGCCGCCGCCGCACCACGACATCTACTCCATCGAAGACCTGGCCCAGCTCATCCACGACCTGAAGAACGTCAACCCGCGCGCCGGCATCAGCATCAAGCTGGTGAGCGAGGTGGGTGTGGGCACGGTGGCCGCGGGCGTGGCCAAGGCCAAGGCCGACCACGTGGTGATCGCCGGGCATGACGGCGGCACCGGTGCCTCGCCCTGGAGCTCCATCAAGCACGCCGGCACGCCCTGGGAACTCGGCCTGGCCGAGACCCAGCAGACCCTGGTGCTCAACCGCCTGCGCGGTCGCATCCGCGTGCAGGCCGACGGCCAGATGAAGACCGGCCGCGACGTCGTGATCGGCGCGCTGCTGGGCGCTGACGAGTTCGGCTTCGCCACCGCGCCGCTGGTGGTCGAGGGCTGCATCATGATGCGCAAGTGCCACCTCAACACCTGCCCGGTGGGCGTGGCCACGCAGGACCCGGTGCTGCGCGCCAAGTTCCAGGGCAAGCCCGAGCACGTCGTCAACTACTTCTTCTTCGTTGCCGAGGAAGTGCGCCACATCATGGCCCAGCTCGGCCTGCGCCGCTTCGACGAACTCATCGGCCGCGTCGACCTGCTCGACACCCGCCGCGGCATCGAGCACTGGAAGGCCAAGGGGCTGGACTTCAGCCGCGTCTTCCAGCAGCCCGCCGCCCCGGCCGAGGTGGCACGCCTGCACGTCGACACGCAGGACCACCGCCTGGAGAACGCGCTCGACGTCAAGCTGATCGAGAAGTGCAAGCCGGCGCTGGAGCGAGGTGAGACGGTGCAGTTCATGCAGTCGGTGCGCAACGTCAACCGCACGGTCGGCGCGATGCTGTCCGGCGAGCTGATCCGCCGCCATCCCGAGGGTCTGCCCGACCAGAGCATCTACATCCAGATGGAAGGCACTGGCGGCCAGAGCTTCGGCGCCTTCCTGGCCAAGGGAATCACCATCTACCTGATCGGGGATGCCAACGACTACACCGGCAAGGGCCTGTCGGGCGGTCGCATCGCGATCCGTCCCAGCCTGGACTTCCGCGGCGACGCCACCCGCAACATCATCGTCGGCAACACCGTGCTGTACGGCGCGACGCAGGGCGAGGCCTTCTTCCGCGGCGTGGCTGGCGAGCGCTTCGCGGTGCGCCTGTCCGGCGCGACCACGGTGGTCGAGGGCACGGGTGACCACGGCTGCGAGTACATGACCGGCGGCACGGTGGTGGTGCTGGGCCAGACCGGCCGCAACTTCGCCGCCGGCATGAGCGGCGGCGTGGCCTACGTGTTCGACGAGGACGGCCTGTTCAAGGATCGCTGCAACACCCAGATGGTGAGCCTGGAGCCCGTGCTGCCCAGCCACCAGCAGAAGGCCGAGGTGCATCCCGGCGAGTGGCACCTGGGGCAGACCGACGAGGACCTGCTGCGCAAGCTGATCCAGGACCATCACCAGTGGACCGGCAGCCTGCGCGCGCGCGACATCCTCGACCACTGGGCCGACTCGCGGGCCAAGTTCGTCAAGGTCTTCCCGACCGACTACCGCCGCGCTCTGCGCGAGATCCACGCGGCGCAGGAGGCCGGCGAGACCATCAACAAGGCCCGCGGCGCCGAGCCCAGCGTGCCGGAAGCCACCCGTCCCGCCGTGACGGCCGGCCGCTGAGGCCGCTTCCGCACCGACTGCCACACACTGATTGATCGACAGAGAGCCATACCATGGGAAAAGTCACTGGGTTCATGGAATACGAGCGCATCGAAGAGGGCTACGCCCCGGTGCCCGAGCGCCTGAAGCACTACAAGGAATTCGTCATCGGCCTGAAGACCGAGCAGGCGCAGCAGCAGGGCGCGCGCTGCATGGACTGCGGCATCCCGTTCTGCAACAACGGCTGCCCGGTCAACAACATCATCCCGGACTTCAATGACCTGGTTTACCGCAACGAATGGCGCCGCGCGCTGGACGTCCTGCACTCCACCAACAACTTCCCCGAGTTCACCGGGCGCATCTGCCCGGCGCCGTGCGAGGCCGCCTGCACGCTGAACGTCAACAGCGAGCCGGTGGGCATCAAGAGCATCGAGCACGCCATCATCGACCGCGGCTGGGAAGAGGGCTGGGTCAAGCCGCAGCCCGCGCTGCGCCGCAGCGGCCGCAAGGTGGCGGTGATCGGCTCCGGCCCGGCCGGCCTGGCCGCGGCCCAGCAGCTGGCGCGCGCCGGCCACGCCGTGACGGTGTTCGAGAAGAACGACCGCGTCGGCGGCCTGCTGCGCTACGGCATCCCGGACTTCAAGATGGAGAAGGGCCTGATCGACCGCCGCGTGGCGCAGATGGAGGCCGAGGGCGTGGTCTTCCGCACCGGCGTGCTGGTGGGGCCGTGGCCGGCCGACAGCAAGGTCACCAACTGGTCGCAGTCCCAAGTTACCCCGCAGGAGCTGCTGGGCGAGTTCGACGCGGTGCTGCTGGCCGGCGGCGCCGAGCAGTCGCGCGACCTGCCGGTGCCGGGGCGTGAGCTGCAGGGCATCCACTTCGCCATGGAGTTCCTGCCGCAGCAGAACAAGGTCAACGCGGGCGACAAGCTCAAGGGCCAGATCCGCGCCGACGGCAAGCACGTCATCGTGATCGGCGGCGGCGACACCGGCAGCGACTGCGTGGGCACGAGCAACCGCCACGGCGCCAAGAGCGTCGTGCAGTTCGAGCTGATGCCCATGCCGCCCGAGCAGGAGAACAAGGCGCTGACCTGGCCCTACTGGCCGTACAAGCTGCGCACGTCCTCCTCGCACGAGGAAGGCTGCGAGCGCGAGTTTGCGGTCGCCACCAAGGAGTTCATCGGCGATGGGAAGGACGGAAAGTCCGGCAAGCTCACCGGCCTGAAGACCGTGCACGTCGAGTTCAAGGACGGCAAGTTCGTCGAGGTGCCCGGCCCCGAGAAGGAATACAAGGCCGACCTCGTGCTGCTGGCCATGGGTTTCGTCAGCCCC
>CBINPE010000162.1:0-10379 GCA_966252435.1 uncultured Burkholderiales bacterium
GGACCACCCTGACCGCAACCAGGGTGACCAGGCCAAGAAAGCCGAAGAAAAGTTCAAGGAAGCCAAGGAGGCTTACGAGGTGCTGTCCGACGCGTCCAAGCGGGGGGCCTACGACCAGTACGGTCACGCTGGCGTGGACCCCAACATGGGCGGACGCCCGGGCGCGGAAGGCTTCGGTGGCTTCGCGGAGGCCTTCGGGGACATCTTCGGGGACATCTTTGGCCAGGGCAGCAGTTCGCGGCGCACCGGGGGCGGCCAGCAGATCTACCGCGGCAGCGACCTGTCCTACGCCATGGAGATCACGCTGGAAGAAGCGGCCAAGGGCAAGGAGACCCAGATCCGTATTCCCAGCTGGGAAAACTGCGAGACCTGCCATGGCTCGGGCGCCAAGCCCGGCACCAGCCCCAAGGTCTGCACGACCTGCAGCGGCTCGGGCACCGTCACCATGCGCCAGGGCTTCTTCAGCATCCAGCAGACCTGCCCGCACTGCCACGGCACGGGCAAGATCATCCCCGAGCCCTGCACCACCTGCCACGGCCAGGGCAAGCTGAAGAAGACCAAGACCCTCGAGGTCAAGATCCCGGCGGGCATCAACGAGGGCATGCGCATCCGCTTCGGCGGCAACGGCGAGCCGGGTGCCAACGGCGGCCCCCCGGGCGACCTGTACGTCGACATCCGCATCCGCCCGCACGACATCTTCGAGCGTGACGGCGACGACCTCCACTGCACCGTGCCGGTGGGCCTGACCACGGCCGCCCTGGGCGGCACGATCGAGGTGCCCACCCTGGCCGGCAAGGTCGAGATCGAGCTGCCCGAGGGCACCCAGCACGGCAAGCAGTTCCGCCTGCGCGGCAAGGGCATCAAGGGCGTGCGCTCCAGCTACCCCGGCGACCTGTACTGCCACATCCAGGTCGAGACCCCCGTCAAGCTCACCGACGCCCAGCGCAAGCTGCTGCGCGAGCTGGACGACTCCCTGCGGGGCGGCAACCACTCGCCCTCCAGCAAGTCCTGGTCGGACCGCGTCAAGGACATCTTCAAGTAAGCGTTCCCATTCTCGCGACCGACTCCGTCCTGCCACAGGGCGGCAGGTGGCCTTCCCGGCCATCTGCCGCCCTGTGTGCTTTCGGGAGCCTCTTTCTCAGACAACGGACGTGAACGAATTCACACCGCAGCCCTTCTTGCACCCAGCTCAAGCTCTCCAGCCACCGGCCGATATTTCAATCTGCTAAACAGGAGACTGCCGCCATGCCCATGGTTTGCTTTGCATTTGCAGGGGAGCGCTGCCGCCATGCCGACAGCGCGAGGCACGGCGGCGCGTGTGTGGTGCTTGAGACAAAGGCCCGACGATGAGCCGCCTGATCTATCCCGATGTCAACGAATGCCGCGCGTTGATCATCGACTGCAACCCGACCTCCCGCAGCATCCTGGCGGACATGCTGCGGCAGATGGGTGTGATCAACGTCGTCCAGGCCAGCAAGGTGATGGACGGCCGCAAGGCGCTCGAAGGCCGGATCTTCGACATCGTGCTGTGCGACTACCACTTCGACAACTCGCCGATGTCCGGCCAGGACCTGCTGGACGATCTGCGGCGCGCCCAGCTGCTGCCCTACTCCACCGTGTTCGTGATGGTCACGGGCGAGGCCTCCTACGCCAAGGTGGCCGAGGCGGCCGAGACCGCGCTGGACAGCTACCTGCTCAAGCCCCACACCGCCGCGGCCCTGGAGCAACGCTTGCTGCAGGCGCGCCACCGCAAGGTCACGCTGAGCAGCATCTTCGAAGCCATCGAGCAGGCCGACTTCGTCACGGCCGCCAACCTGTGCCATGAGCGCTTCCAGCGCCGCGGCCAGTACTGGCTGTACGCCGCCCGCATCGGCGCCGAGCTTTTCATCCGCATCGGCCAGCACGCCAAGGCGCGTGAGCTGTATGAAGCCGTGCAGGCCACCAAGGCCCTGCCCTGGGCCAAGCTTGGGATTGCCCGCACCGAGTTCGAGGAAGGCCAGCTGCCGCAGGCCAAGCGGACCCTCGAGAGCCTGATCAGCGAGCAGCCCACCTATGCCGACGCCTATGACGTGATGGGCCGGGTGCAGATCGAGCAAGGCGACCTGGAAGGCGCACTGGAGACCTACCGCAACGCCACCCAGATCACCCCCCACAGCGTCACACGGCTGCAAAAGCAGGGCATGCTGGCCTTCTACAACGGCCAGCCCGACGAGGCGATCGACGTGATGGAGCGCTGCGTGCGCAATGCCATCAGCTCGAAGATGTTCGACTGCCAGACCCTGGTGCTGCTGTGCCTGCTGCATTTTGACAAGCGCGACACCAAGGGCTTCAACCGTGCCTATGACAACTTGGCGCTGGCTGCGGAGCGTGCGCCCAACAGCAGCCGGCTGCAGCGTTTCGTGCTGCTGAGCAATGTCTTCAAGACACTCAACGAGCGCAAGGTCAGCGACTGCGTGAACCACGTCAAGCAGCTGGTGGGCGACATGCGCAGCGAGAGCTTCGATTTCGAGGCGGCCACCAACCTGCTGGCCGTGCTGGCACGGCTGCGCAACACCGAGATCCAGCTGAGTGACGACGAGGGCTGGGTCAACACCCTGGCCAACCGCTTCTGCGTGTCCAAGGCCGCCACGGAGATGCTGTGCCGTGCGGTGGTCGGGCACGAGCCCTACGCCGACATCATCCGCAACGGCCAGCAGGGCATCAGCAGCATGGCCGAGAAGGCCATGACCCACAGCGTGACGGGTTCACCGGCCGTGGCCGTGAAGGCCCTGATGGTCAAGGGCTCTGAAACGCTGAATGCGAAATTGATCGAACTCGCCGGCCTGGTCCTCACCCGCCATGCGTCCAAGATCGGCGATTGCGACAGCATGAGCCAGATGATCAACGACCTCAAGAACCGCTATTGCAGCCAGGGCACCCAGGTCAACCTGGGTCACAGCGGCGGCCGCGCCGCCGGCAGCTTGAACCTGAGAACCTGAGATCCGAGAACATGAGAAGTGCCCTGGTGCACCTGCACCTGGGCCCTCCCTGCTCAGGGGTCGACGCCCCTGTTCCCTCTCCCTTCCTCCCCTTCTCCCTCCCCTCCCTTCCTCCCTTTTTGCGTCTTGTTTCTTGTATCTACCTTTGCTTTGGTCCTCCCTGCTTTTTTCCTCCCCGCTGTCTTTTCTCTGCCTCCCCTCTTTCTTTGTTGTTGCGCCCCTACTTGACGGCAGGGTAGCTCTGTACCGTGCCGACCACGCGCGCACCTTCATAGATGGCCACGGCACGACACTGGATGTGGCCCACCACCCGTGCAGACTCGGCGAGAACCACCAAGCCGTTGCAACGAACCGCCACCTGGTTGACTGCGGCCGACACCGCCCCGGCCACGATGACCATGTCCGCCTCCTTGATTCGGCCATTCAGCACAGCCCCATCCTCCAGGTACACCAGGCCGGAAGCCGTGACGCTGCCACGCAGTTCCCCTTGCACGCGAATCGACTTGCACGTCAGGTCCCCCGCCACGGTAGCCGCGGCTGGAACGGTCGAGGTTTCAGTCGCACCCACCCGGCGTAGCGCCTCCAGTACCTTCTGCCGGACTTCCGCATCCTCAGGCCGTACCGGCGCCGTCGTCGCCTCTTCCTGCTCGAAGTCCTCCCTGGACCGGGCTCCCACCTCGCTTCCCCCGGCCACGGCTTCAGGGGCAGCCACCGGTGCTGCGCGCACGCTGGGCACTGCACGCAGGTGAGGCGGACGGCGCCGTGCCTGGGCCTCCGCCAGGCCATCCTCGGCAGAACGGCCCTGCCATGGCCCAGCGTCAGCATGTTCAGGCGCCTTCGGAAGCGCAGGCTCGTCCCTGGGTGCGTCAACCACCACATCCAGTCCAACCACCCGCAAGGGCGCCGCGAAGGAAGCCTCTGCGTCCAGAGCGGGGACGTTCTCCCACTCCGGCTCTGGACCGGCATACCGGACGATGGGAGCGCCAGGAATGTCCAAGCTCAAATCCAACTTCTGCATTTCCTGATGTCCTGACACTGATGATTCCTGGCTCATTCACAACCTCATTGCAACCGTCCTCGGGGGCCGGGATTTTGGCAGGACTCATGACCACCCGAGACCTGCCCATCCCGAAGGCAAGGCTCACGCAAGCATGCGTACCAAGCCATACAGGCCCCAGCCCAGACAGACAACCGCCACCAGAAACGCAGCGGCCACCCAGCGGGCCAGTGGATGCCGGGACAACAAGTGCCGCAGCGTTTCCCGGCGGCTCATGGGCGTCACCTCAGGCATGGGCACCCGGCCCCAGCGTGCATGGACCGGGGAATAGACGATGACGCTGCCCTGTGTGGGTGAACCACGGTAGGCCAGCGACCCCAGCCGCAAGCCATGTTGCGCCATCAATTCATCAGGGCGATCCTGCCCGGCTCGGCTCATGCGAAGGCTGCCTGGGCCAGGGCCATCCGCTTGGCGGGCGGAATGCACAGCGCCTGTGCCCTCTTCAGGCCCTGGGGCAGGAGTCCGGCAGTGGACAGGATGCGAGCGATGAAGAATGCGAAAACGTGCGTCATGGTGAAGTCCTCCTTGAACTCATGCTGCCGTGTGAATGAGGCAGCTGGATTGGTGAAAAAGTGTTGGGGTTTGAACGCCGAAAGCCGCGGTACGGTCAGAAGTCAGTCGCCTGTCCCTCAGGCAGCCAGCGGAAGCGGAAACCGGCAATCGGGTTCCGTCGACTCGACGTAGTTCTTCCAGCGCCGCTTGTGGCCCAGCTTCTTGCGGTACACCAGGCAGCACAGCGGACACTCGAGCGAACCGCTCTTGTCGTCGTTGGACAGGTGCACCGCCTCGCAGTCGGCACAGTGGCGGAAGCGGATCAGGTGCTGGTTTTGCGAAGGCGCGAACACATCCTTCATCAAGCGCGGCAGGCTCAACATGGCATCCGACGCCTGGTAGTTGGCGTGAAAGTCAAACGCCTCCACCAGCGCATGCACCGGCTCCAGCCCCAGGGACATCAGGGCCCGCTGCTTGAGCAACACCGAGGTGGCCTGCAAACGCCGCGTCGCACTGCCCCAGATCTGCTGGGCGTCCCGCACGTCTTTCGTGCGAGGGAACAGTTCCGACTGCAGACGCTCGATCTGCAGGGAGCGCACACCACGGTCAGGGAGGCAGCGCTCGATGTCCACGGGCTTGACCCGATGCGACAACATCTTGACGACGAGCTGGCCATCCTCGGGCTTGAGCAGGATGGAAGGCATCTTGCCGCTGCGCCGCGGCTTGAGCGGTTCGGCGGCAAAAGGAGATGCCTGCTGCAGGACTTCAGCGGAAGCATCGCGCGCCAGCACCGAGAACTCGGACTCGCAGACGGTGGTCATCGCCACCAGGGCGCGCAGGCTGGGCTCGGCCGGCTCGCCATCACAGGTGATGAAGAAGCGGTCCAGCATCGCATGGGTCAGGCGGGCTTCCAGCAGCGGCCGGCCCAGGTTGACGGCGCAGTCCAACAGGCTGGCACAGGCGGCCTCCTGCACCATGTGCAACACCGCGACATTGGTCACGCCACAAACCAGGGCCGCCTGGATGGGATCTCCCGCGTAGCGAACCAGCATGCCCACCACCATCCGGTTGAGCCGTTCCACCACCAGACGGTAGGGCTCGAGTTCGGGGGAGAACATGGGGGCCGGCTCGTCATTCATGCGGCGCAAGTCATTCAAGGACAAAGAGATGCGCCAGAGTGGGGCCGGGGTGGTCGCCAGATCCAGCAGCAGGTCGCGATGCGAGGAGGCACCCTCGCCGCCCGCCTGCATGTCCCGGATGCGCTGGGCCAGGGAAGCAGGAATCTCGAACAGGTCGGCACAGTGTTGGAGATCGACCGAGGCGACTTCCGCGATGCTGGCGATCAGTTCTTCATTGAGCAGCTTCTGGTCCGTGAGGATGGCGGTACGTGTTTTTTCTGTCATGGTGGGTCCTCCCTGAGTTCAATCGAATGCGGCAACAGCCACAGCCTGCAACAAATTCCCGTAATGCAACACCTTGCTTCGTATCCTTTGGCTATTTTGTTGCGCAAACGGAATGTAGCGCAACAAATCACACCGGCGCAACAATTTTTTGAAGCCTTCTCGAACTTTTCTGCCCCGTTCGTTGCATAGAGGGACAAAAATGAGACAATGCGCGCCGCAATGGAGCAGCGATGGCCTCTTTTTCAGACACAGAAGCAGTTCTTCACAACGACATCGACCTGGACGAGGAAGAAGACCGGGTCTCCCAGCGTGTCCGTGAGCTGCTGACGCGACGGGGCGTGGCCATCCACAAGCAGGGCTCCGAACTGAGTGCGTTCCTGGGCGTCGCACGCAGCACCATCCACCGTAAGTTCAAGAATGGTGGCTGGTCCGCCGCCGAGTTGCGGGCGATCGCCGAGCGCTGGCGCGGCAACGTGGAAGACCTGCTGGGAAGCAGTGAGGCCACCGAGGCGGCCTCTCCTGGGGTCGACGTTTCCGCGCGGGTTCACATCGCGGGCATGCCGGGCACAGCCCTGCTGACCGTGGGTCCCGAACTGGACAGCAGTGATGCGTGCGACCTCGTGGCCATCAACCCGGCGGGACAGTGGGAAGTCCATCAAGGTGGCACGGAACCACCGGGCACCCCGCGCTACAGCATTCGCAAGCTGACCTTCAGCGCCATGCCGCGCCTGAAAATCGCCTTGCTCGAAGACGACAAGCTGGCGGCCGATGCCTTGACAGACGAACTGGTCGAGCTGGGGGGTGTGGTGGTGCACAAGTTCCACCACCCTGACGAGCTCATGCAGGCGTTGAAACAGCGCCGCTACCAGGCTTATGTGATCGACTGGCTCCTGGGCGGAGGCATCACTGCGGAATCAGCCATCCTGGCCATCCGCGAGCAGCAGAAGAACGCCCCCATCGTTGTCACCACAGGCGCGATGGCCCTGCAGGCGGATGCCGAACAGCAGCTCATCCCGTTCTGCGAACGATACCGCGTGGGCATCATCGAGAAGAAATTCCGTGCCGCCGTTCTGCTGGCCCACCTGAAGCGTGACCTCGCCGCCGCCAGCAAATAGTCCTGCCCGCCATGCCGCGGACGGTCTTCACCTCGGCCCCGCCTGCTCCGCCATCGACAGCACCTCTTCCACCTGGCGCAGATCCACAGGCTTGTCCACGCGCGCGTTGAACAGCACTTCGCCGCGCTGGTCAGGCTCGTGGAAAGCCGACATGCGCACCAGGTAGGTCTTGGCATTCGGACCTGAGCCGTTGCGAATCTGTTCGGCCACGTCGATGCCGGAGAGGTCGGGCAATTGCACGTCGCAGAAGATGGCACAGAACGGACGGCCCCCCGCTTCCTGCAGCGCCGTGCGGCCGTTGGAAACTTCCACTGCTTCATAGCCCAGTGTGCGGACCACATCGGCCATGGAATGCCGCACGCTGGCATCGTCGTCAACCACCAGCACCGGCAGGCGGGACGGCGGCCTGAGGCGGGGCGCCCGAGGCAGCTGCGTGACGGGCTCCAGGCTGACCGGAATCTCCACCACGAAGCGGGCGCCCTTGCCCAGCTCACTGTGCACCTCGATGCGGCCCTGAAGCATATCCACCAGGCTGCGCACGACCGCCAGGCCCAGGCCGCTGCCCACCGCCATGTGCGCTGATTCCTTCACGCGATAGAACGGGTCGAACACATGCGGCAAGTGCTCGGGTGCGATGCCTGTTCCCGAGTCGGCGATCTCCACCTTGAACACGCCCTGCGTCACTTCCGCCTGCAGCGAGATGCCGCCCCGCTCGGTGTACTTGATGGCGTTGGACAGGATGTTCTCGAGGATCTGGCGAATGCGCGTCGGGTCGGAGTACATGCGCTGGGACAGCTCGGGCGTGGGTTCCCAATGCAGATCGAGGCTCTTTTCGAGCAGTGCTTCGGAATGGTCGTCCACGAGCATGGTGAGCAGGCGCAAAGGCGTGAAGGCCCGCGCCCGAAGTTCCAACTGTCCCACCGAGAGCTTGGCAAAGTCCACCAGATCGCTCATGCGGCTGCGCAGGATGCGCGTGCTCTCCTTCAAGCGCATGAACGTGGGATCGGACACATCCACCCCACCGCGGCTCTCGATCAACCCCAGGGTGCTGAGAATGGTTTGCAGCGGCGTCAACAGTTCATGGCTCAGCATGCCCAGGAACTTGGCCTTGTCCTGGCTGGCCGCCTCGGCTGCACGCTGGGCTGACTCCGCCGCGCGCTGGGCCGACTGGGCCTGGTCTCGCAAGGTGTCGGCCAGGGCACGGGTTACCCGCTCTCGGCGCGCCACCCCCACCCAATGCGCCACGAAGGCGGCGGCCAGCGCCACCATGAAGCACATCGAGACCGACAGCCAGCGCACCTGGATGCGCAAGGCTTGTACCGAGGCGTCCCGCACCGCGGGGGAGGCCGCATCGGGCGCGAAGTCACCGTACAGCCAATGCGAAATGGCCATGAGGCCGAGGCCCAGCACGAACACACCGCCGAACACCAGCCAAGGGCGAGCCACCCAGCACAGAACACCGGCTCCATGGGGTCCTGGCCCATCGTCGGAGCAACGAGAAAACTGCTTCTTGAAGCGCATGAATAAGGAAAGTTTCAACAATGTCGGCCAATGACGCCACTGCCCCAGACAAGCCTGCCATTGTCGCGCGTTCTTCTTCCCGGAAATTCTCAGCCCCCGTTGAAAATCAAGCGATGAGATGCTGTTTTCAAGAGCCGCGCCACCCAAGAGCGGGTTGGGACGGTCCGAGGCTGCGTGAGATAATTCCCACCTCGTGTCGCAAGGGGTTTTGTTGTCATCCCATCACCCCGTCCGCCTACTCCAACCACAAAAACGGCAGCACGGTTTCCTTGCCTTCTTCTCATCTTTTTTCCCCCTGTGCTGACAGTTCTGGAGTGTGCAGTGTCTGGCTGGCGTGTGCTGAGTGTTCTCTTCTGGACCCTGGCGTGGGCCGTTTTGCCTCAGGCCGCCCATGCCGACAGCCCTGACTGCATTGACCAGGCCGCTGCCTACCATGGCGTGAACAGCCAGGTCCTGCGCGCCATCGGCTGGCATGAAAGCCGCCTGCGTCCCCAGGCCATGGGCTACAACCGCAACGGCACGGTCGACATTGGCGCCTTCCAGATCAACAGCGTGCATTTGCCTGCCCTGGCCCGCTACGGGGTCGACCAGCGCGCCTTGGCAGAGGGCTGCGTGAGTGCGTACGTGGCTGCCTGGCACTACCGCCGGCAGGTCGACGAATTCGGCAACACCTGGATGGCGGTGGGTGCCTACCATTCCCGAACCCCGGCGCGCGCCGCGTGGTATGCCAACCAGATTGCCCGCCAGTTGATGCAATGGGGTGTGACGCCGCCAGGCCCCCTGCCCTATCCCGCGGCCACCACGGCGGTGGCAGGCCCGACCGGCGCACCCGCTGGTCTCAAGAATCTGCCCGCATCACAGGCGATGCGGGCTGTGGCTGGAACCCCCGTGTTCTCCAGCCCCCTTTCGCTCCGAACCGAGGAAGCTCCATGACCGAATCCAGTTCTCCCATCCTGCCTATCGATGCACGCTTTGGCATCGGTTCTTCGATCAAGCATGCCCTGGCCTTTGCGCCCTCGATCACGGACATCATGATCCACGAGGGGCGGCCCATCATGGCCAAGTCCGCCAGTGGAACGAAGTCGCTGCACGAGCTGTTTCCTCAGGCCATCCCCGACTTCGCGGTGACCAAGGAACACATCGTCCATTACCTGGCCGGCTACGTGGAGGGCGACAGCAAGCACGCAAACGTGCAGCAGTACTGGAACGACCGCCTCAAGCCGATCCTGCAGAGCCGCCGCTCGGCCAACTTCCGGCTGGAGGGACGTGGGCAGTACTCGCTGCGCTACTCGCTGTTCCTGCAGGGCGGGGGCGACTTGGGGCTGGTGATGCGCATCACGCCGACGCGCATCACGCCGCTGAACGAACTCTCCCTGCCTCCCAACCTGCTGCAGACGCTGACCGAGGCCACGACCGGCTTCATCGCCATCACTGGCCCCAGCGGCAGCGGCAAGACCGCCACCGCGATGTCGATCCTCGATTGGCACAACACCAAGCACTCGGGCCACATCGTGACGATCGAGGACCCGGTGGAGGTGAAGTTGCGGGCCAAGAAGAGCATCGTCACGCAGCGCGAGGTGGGCTATGACGTGGTGAGCTTTGCCGAGGGCATGCGTGAGGCGCTGCGCATGAGCCCGGACGTGATGCTGACCTCGGAGATCCGTGACGCCGAGACGGCAGAGCAGGCCATCCAAGGCGGCGAGTCCGGCTCGCTGATGCTGGCGACGATGCATGGCAAGTCGGTCGCGGGCACCTTGCGCAAGATCCTGAGCTACACCGGCGCCAACGCCTCGGTGATGCGCTCGGTGCTGGC
>CBINPE010000163.1:0-10299 GCA_966252435.1 uncultured Burkholderiales bacterium
CGGCGGGCGCGTACCCCGGTGGTGTTTTGGTGGGTTGGGGCCCGCGGCGGTGGCACACCTCCAACCTTCGCACCCCTTGAGACAAGGAACCCGAACGAACGCCAAGGAAACCATGCCATGACCACCCCCTCCACCCCCTCGAGCTGGACCGACGTCTGCGCGGTCGACGACATCCTCCCGGGCACCGGCGTGTGCGCCCTCGTGGAAGGCCGCCACGTCGCGGTCTTCCGCCTGGGCGACGACCAGCTCTACGCCATCGACAACGTGGACCCGAAATCGAAGGCCAGCGTGCTGTCGCGCGGGCTGCTGGGCAACCTCGGCGAGCGCGTCGTCGTCGCCTCGCCGCTGTACAAGAACCACTTCGACCTGCGCACTGGCGAGTGCCTCGAGGCCAGCGAGCACTCGGTGCGCGCGCACGGCGTGCGGCTGGACGGGGGGCGCGTGCACGTGGCCCTGGCCTGACGGCGCGGCTTCGAACGAGGACAATGGCGGCGTCACGCGGAGCCGGCCGGCTCCGTCCACCGCCCTGCCTTTGAACCTGGAGCCTCCATGTCCGATCCGGACGCGCCCTTGTCCGTCTCGACGCTCGTGCTGCGTGCCAAGCAGCTCGAGATCGACGCCGTCCGCCACCTGGCCCGCCGGGCCGAGCTGGTCGACGCCGTCGGCCAGCTGATCCAGGCCCTGCAGCGCGAGCGCGGGGCGTCCAGCATCTTCCTGGCCTCGCAGGGGCTGCGCTTCGCGCAGGCGCGCCGTGCCATCGTCGACGAGGTGCGGCCGCTGGAGGCCGGCGTGCGCGCGGCCTTCGCGGTGCACCTGGGACCCGACGAGGGCGCCACCGCCACCACCCTGTCACTGATGGCCTGGGCGCTGCTCGGCCTCGACACCCTGGGGGCGCTGCGCCTGCAGATCGAACGCCAGGCGCTGTCCGCGCACGACGCCGTCGCGGCCTTCAGCCACCTGATCGCCGGCCTGATCGACCTCGTCTTCCACGTGGCCGATGCCGCGGCGCTGCCGAGCATCTCGCGCCTGCTGGTGGCGTTCGTGCACCTCGTGCAGGCCCAGGAGGCGGCCGGGCAGGAGCGTGCGGTGGGGGCCCTGCTGTTCGCCGGCGGGCAGTGCAGCGAGGAGCACCAGCAGCGTGTCGTGCACCTGATCGACGCGCAGGAACGCAGCCTCTCGGTGTTCGCCGACTTCACGGAAGCCCCCCTGCGCGGCCGTTGGGACAGCCACCAGCTCTCCCCCGACGCCGCCCGGCTGGAGCGGCTGCGGCGCACCTTGTGCGCCGCGCGTCCGGGCGGGGCGCTGGACAGCAACCTGAGCGACGCCTGGTTCGAGGTGTGCTCGCGCCGGATCGACCAGCTGTGGTTGCTGCAGACCGACCTCGTGGCCCGCCTGAAGGAAGACTGTGCCGCCCGCATCCAGGAAGCCCAACAGGACTTGCAGGACTCCCAGGGCCTGCTGCGCAGCCTGCGGGACAACCCGCCCGCACGCACCCACGTGGTGGACCGCTTCTTTGCATCGGCCGGCGCACCCGGGCCGCTGCCGGAGCCGGCGGCGCCGGCAGGCCCCTCGCTCGTGGAACTGCTGCAGGCGCAGTCGGCGCGCCTGGCCAAGATGGAGACCGAGCTCGAGGCGGCCCGCCGCGCCCTGCACGAGCGCAAGGTGATCGAGCGCGCCAAGGGCATGCTGATGGCGCGCCTCGGGCTCAGCGAGGAGGCGGCGTTCCGGGCGCTGCAGAAGACGTCGATGGACCAGAACCGGCGGCTGCTCGACGTGGCAGAGGCCACGCTGTCGTTGCCGGACTTCACCTTCGCCGCGGGCGCCGGGAGCGGCGGCAAAGGCACGCCTTGACAGCAGGCGGTCACGCCGCCCATCTCGCCTTCGAACCATTGCAGTGCTGACGCGCACCGGCGCACGCAGACATGCACCGCTTTGGTACGCCGGCAGGGCTGAAGGCGGCCGCTGCGAGGCCACATCGTGATGGCATCGAAGGCACGGAACCTGCAAGAAGGGGGCTGCGACCCCGGGCTAAAGGCGGCTCGGCGTGCGCACCAGGATAAGGGCGTCCCTCACGCGTCACCCCTTGCGGGGAATGACGCAGCGGCGCCTTTTTTTTCTTGTCTTCCCGTTCGTTTGCAGCCCGGCCGCCCCCGTGCCGTCCCACCCCTCCTTCCAAGGAAGTCCCATGGCCTACCTCGCCCCTGCCGAGTTCGTCACCAAGATGGTCGATGCCGGCGAATCGAAGCTCCTGATGTCGACCCGCGACACGCTCATCCGCAGCTACATGGCCGGCGCCATCCTGGCACTCGGGGCCGCCTTCGCCGTGACCGTCACCGTGAACACGGGCAACCCGCTGGTGGGCGCCCTGCTCTTCCCCGTGGGCTTCATCATCCTGTACCTCCTGGGCTTCGACCTGCTGACCGGCGTGTTCACGCTGGCGCCGCTGGCGGTGTTCGACAAGCGCCCCGGCGCGAGCTGGGGCGGCGTGCTGCGCAACTGGGGCCTGGTGTTCACCGGCAACTTCGCTGGCGCGCTGACGGTGGCGGTGTTCATGGCCGTCATCCTCACCTTCGGCTTCACCGAGGCCCCCAACGCGGTGGGCCAGAAGCTCGGGACCATCGGCGAAGGCCGCACCCTCGGCTATGCGGCGCACGGCGCGGCCGGCATGCTGACGCTCTTCATCCGCGGCGTGATGTGCAACTGGATGGTCTCGACCGGCGTGGTGGCGGCGATGATGTCCACCTCCGTATCGGGCAAGGCCATCGGCATGTGGATGCCCGTGATGATCTTCTTCTACATGGGCTTCGAGCACTCGATCGTCAACATGTTCCTCTTCCCCTCGGGCCTGATGCTCGGCGGCAAGTTCACCCTGATGGACTACTTCATCTGGAACGAGCTGCCCACGGTGGCCGGCAACCTGGTCGGCGGACTGACCTTCGTTGGCGCCACGCTCTACACCACCCACTACAAGACAGCCGCCAAGCGCGCGGCCTGAGCCGCGCCGCTCCCGATGGGCCACGCCCTGAAGGTCACGCTCGGCCAGCACTCGCGCGCCGGGCGCGGCGGCGTCAACCAGGACTTCCACGGCGCCATGCTGCCGGGCGACGCCCTGCGGCGCGCCAAGGGCATCGCGGTGGCCCTGGCGGACGGGATCGGCTCGAGCCCCGTCAGCCAGGAGGCCAGCGCGGCCGCGGTGCGCTGCTTCCTCGACGACTACTACGCCACGCCGGACGCGTGGTCGGTACAGCGCTCGGCCCAGCGCGTGCTCGCCGCGACGAACGCCTGGCTGCACGGCCAGACCCTGCGCAGTCCGGCCCGCTTCGACAAGGACCGGGGCCACGTCTGCACCTTCAGCGCGCTGGTTCTGAAGGGGCGCGAGGTGCACCTGCTGCACGTGGGCGACTCGCGCATCTACCGGGTCCATGCCCAGTCGCTCGAACAGCTGACCGAGGACCACCGTGTGCGGATGTCCTCGCACGAGTCGTTCCTGGGCCGGGCGCTGGGCGTCACGGCGAACGTCGAGATCGACCACCGCTGCCTGCGGGCCGAAACGGGCGACGTGTTCCTGCTGGCCACCGACGGGGCCTATGCGCATCTGGATGCCGCGGCCGTGAAGGACGCCCTGGCCCGCCACGGCGACGACCTGGACGCCGCCGCCGAGGCGCTCGTCGCGCTGGCGCAGGCGAGGGGGTCCGAGGACGACGCGACGGTGCAGCTGCTGCGCATCGACGCGCTGCCCGAGGCCGATCCCGCGCGGCTGCCGCTGCAGCGCGAGGGCCTGTTGCCGGCGCCTGCGCTCGCGCCACGGATGCGCTTCGAAGGCTTCACCATCGTGCGCGAGCTGCACGCCAGTGCCCGCAGCCACGTGCACCTGGCGATCGACGACGCGACCGGCCAGGCGGTGGTGCTCAAGACCCCGTCGGTGGACCTCGCCGGGGACGCCGACTACCTCGACCGCTTCGTGCTCGAGGAGTGGGTGGCGCACCGGCTGCACAGCCCCCATGTGCTGCGGCCATGGCGCCAGGAACGCCCGCGTGCGCACCTCTACGCCGCGATGGAGTACGTGGAGGGCCAGACGCTTGCGCAGTGGCAGGTCGACCACCCCTGTCCCGATTTGGACAGCGTGCGAGCGCTGGTAACCCAGGTGGCCAAGGGGTTGCAGGCCTTCCACGGCAAGGAGATGCTGCACCGCGACCTGCGGCCCGACAACGTGATCGTGGACCGCACCGGCACCGCGAAGATCATTGATTTCGCGTCCACGCACGTGGCCGGCCTGGCCGAGGGCACCCTGCAGGCCGAGGCCGACCGCCTCGTCGGCACGCTGCAGTTCAGCGCCCCCGAGTATTTCCTGGGCCAGGCGGGAACGGTCCGCTCCGAGGTCTTCTCACTGGCGGTGCTCACCTACCACCTGCTGACCGGGGCCCTGCCCTACGGCCTGGCAGCCTCCCGGGTCCGCACCCCCTCGGACCTGCGGCGGCTGCACTACCAGCCGGTGCGCCACCACCGGCCGGAGCTGCCCGACTGGCTGGACGCCGTGCTGCACAAAGCGCTGCATCCGGACCCGGCCAAGCGGCAGGAAGCCGTCTCCGAGTTCGTGCACGACCTCGCCGCGCCGGGCGCGCAGTTCCACAGGTATCGGATCCCGCCGCTGATCGAGCGTCACCCGGTGCTGTTCTGGCAGGTGGCCACTGCGGCCCTCGCGGTGGTGCTGTTGATGATGGTGACGTTCAGGGTGACGGGCTGAAGGTTAGTCCTGGGCGGTGGGCCCGGTCAGCGCTGCGCCAACCAGTCCCGGGGAGACAAGCCCACCCTGGCCATGAACGCCCGCGACAGCGCGGAGGGGTTGGCGTACCCGAGTTCCCCGGCCAGCAGCTTCAGGGGCCGGCCTTCGCGCAGCCGGTTCTGTGCCAGCGCGATGCGCCAGGCGGCGAGGTAGTCGGCCGGCGTCTGGCCCACCACCTCACGAAAGGTGTTCGCGAACGCCGTGCGGGACATGCCCGCCCGCTCGGCCATGCGCTCCAGCGTCCAGGGCCCGCCAGGCTCGTCGTGCATGGCCACCAGGGCGCGGGCCAGGCGCGGGTCCGACAGTCCGGTGATGAGGCCGGGGCGCACCCCCGCCTCCTGGGGATGGTCCAGCAACCAGCGCAACAGCTGCAGCACGACCACCTCGAACAGCCGGTCAGCCAGCAGCCGCTGGCCACAACGCACGCGGTCGGTTTCGGAGAACAGCAAGTCAAGCGCCAGGTCCAGGCCCTGCACCCGCGCCAGCGGCAGCGCGATCAACGGCGGCAGCGCCCGGGCCAGGGGGTTGCCGGCGCCGCCCGCGAAATGGAGCCGCGCACAGGTGAAATCCGAACCTTCCTCGGGTGGGTTGTGAAAGCGGTGGGTGAAGGGGCGTGGGTACAGCAACAGCGTGGGTTCGTCGAAACGCATCCGTTTGGGAAGCTCCCGCGCGCCGGGGTGGCTCACCTCCAGCACGCCACGGCGCAGCACGTGCAGGTAACCGTGGCCCTCGCCCGCGTCGAAGTGGGTGAGCCCGCACAGCGCGCCAGCGTGATGCAACTGGGCCTGGACCCGGAAGCGCTCCAGGAGCCCGGAAAGACGGTCGATGGGAAGGGGCGCGCGCATCTGTACGTAATGGCAATTTTCATGAACAGAATGAACCCAATCATACAGGCCCTGCCCCCACACTGCCGTCATCGACAACCCACCCTGAAAGGCAAATCAATGACACCGCTGAAGTCCTCCCTCCTCGCTGCGCTGCTGGTCGCCACGGCCGCAGGCGCTGGCGCACACGGCACCGGCCACCATGGGGGCATCGCCACGACGTCCGACCAAGCCGTCAAGGCGAGCTTTGACATCGTCCACACCAAGATCACCACCCAGGGCGCTGTCGCCGTCTTCCACATGGCGGTGTCCGGCAAGGCCGGCGCCATCCGCCCGGCGGCATCCGGCCGGCTGGCGGGCAGTGCCGTGTTCTCCTATGTCTGGCCCACCACCCTGGACCCCTCCGTGGTCGGTTTCGAGCCAAAGGCCGGGATCCTGGCGTTGGCGGTGACATCCCACCCCGACTTCGACGACACGCCACTGTTCGATGAGGACGGCGACGGGAAGCTGGACAACGACGGCGGCCTCTGGCACTCGCACTGGGTTGTTCTGCAGCCCGACCCCGCGTGTGGGAAGGACGCCCTGAAGGTGGTGGACATTCCGGAAGGTGCCAAGCCCCGGGTCCCCAAGACATGGCCGGGCCTTCCGCTCCTGATCGACAGCCCGGGCTGGACACCGACGTTCAAGAACGACACCGTCGAAGTGCGCGTGCCTTTCGACGACATCGGCCCCCTCGAGGCAGGCGCCTTCGACGGGGTGACCGCCGCCCTGCGCATCAACGCCAGCGTGCACAGCCCGCTGCTGTGCGTCACCGACGTCTTCAAGGTCGCGTCCGGGAAGCTGTCGCTGCCCGGCAAGCCCAACAGGTGAGCCAGGCAGCGCGGGGCCCCTCTGAAGCCGGGATGGCCAGGCGGGGGTGCGGCGCCGACAATACCGGCTTCCTGCACCGCGGCCGCCAGGCTGTCCTCCCATGTCTTCTTCTTCGGCCGATCCCGCGCCCATCTCCGCGCCCAACCCGTTCTCCGGACCGGCGTTCGCTGCCACCATGGCCTTGGTGGCGATCAATGTGATCACCTTCATCGGCCAGGCGATGGGCAGCCTGAGCCTCTTCGACCCCGGGCCGGAGGCCCTGCTGGCCAATGGCGGCAACCTGGCGCTGCTGTCGCTGGTCGACGAGCCCTGGCGCTTGTTCACGAGCCTGTTCGTCCACGCGGGCCTGCTGCACCTGGCCACCAACATGGTCATGCTGACCGTGCTGGGCCTGCAGGCCGGCCGGCGCTTCAAGGTCGAGGGGCTGCTGGCCATCTACCTGTGCGGCGGCGTGGCGGCCAGCCTGGTGAGCGCCTGGTGGTCCGGCCTGCACGTGCTCACGACCGCGCCGCGCCTGACGCCCTTCGGGCTCGTCCAGGCGTCGCAGTTCTCGCTGGTTGTCAGCGCCGGCGCCTCGGGGGCCCTGATGGCCCTGTGCGGGGCCCTGGCCGCCCTGGCCATGCGGCAATCCATGTCGACAACAGGCATGGCGTACGCCGAAGAGCCGGTTTTCAGCGCCAACCTGTGGAAGGTCATCGGCCTCAACCTGGTGCTGGGGTTCTTCATCCAGGGCGTCGACCAGGCTGCCCACGTCGGTGGCCTGCTGGCCGGCTTCGCGATGGGCCTTGTCATCGCCAGCCTCAACCCGGACCAGGGTCGCATGGTCCATGCCATGCGGGTGGCGCTTGGCAGCGCTCTCATGGCGGGCGCGGTCTGGGCGGCACTGCCGCCGGCCCGCACCCCCGAGCTGATGGCGGCGCGCACGCAGTGGGACCTCGACCACGGCGTGGACCGCAAGGCCGAGGCGAAGGCACAGGCGCGGGCCCAGGCCCGCGAGAAGGCCGAGCGCGAGGCGGCCGCCGAGGTGGCCCGGCTGCCCGGCCCTGTTCCGGCGGAACAAGCCATGGGCACCGTGCTGAAGGTGGGTGATTCCGGGGCGGCGATGGCGTTGTCCGCCGACGAGCACCAGGCCGTCGTGGTCGACCGCCTGCGCAATGCCGTGCATGTGGTCGACCTTGACGGCGGCCAGGTGACGCGCGTGATCAAGGGCCCGGCGCGGTCGCGCACCAGCGGCCAGGGCGCGGCCGGCGTGGCCTTGCTGGGTGGCTCGGACCAGGCGCTCGTGAGCGCCCTGGCCTCGCCCCGGTCCATCAGCCTGGTCGACCTGCAGAAGGGAACGGTGCTGCGCTCACTTGACGTGGGCCGCGAGCCGCAGGCCCTGGCCGTGAGCCCGGACCGATCGCGGGCCTTGGTGCACAACACCGGGGACCGCAGCCTGTCCATCGTCGACCTGGCCGCGTGGAAGGTGCTCAAGACGTGGCCCATCAAGTCCATGGACAGCCAGCTGTGGTTCAGCCCGGACGGTGCCCGCTTCTTCGTCCACAGCGTGGAGAACATGCAGATCGAGACCTACGACGCCGCCACCCTGGAGATGCTGGACTACCAGATCCCCGACATCCGGATCTACCGTGCTATGCCGCACCGCCTACCCGACAAGCTGGTGACGATGTCGCGGTTCGAGCTGATGCAGATGGACATCCATCACCTGTACAGCGAGAAGTTCCAGTCGTTCTGCGAACCGCAGCACGGAGCCGACTTCACCGCCGTCCACGATGCGCAGGGTCGCACCCTGGTGGCGGTGGCCATGGAGGAGGAGAGCGCGGTGCGCATCGGCAACTTCGACAACGGCGCCACGCTCGGCCAGTACCCGCTGCCCAGCCCGCCGGCCCAGCTGCAGTTTTCGAAAGATGGCTCGCGCCTGTTCGCGCTGGGACGCGGCGGCACGCTGTCGGTCATCGACCCACGCCAGCGTCTGGAGGCCGCGCCTGCGCTGTTCTGCCGCGAGAGCAAGCCGCAGGAGTGAGGCGTCCATGCCAGCACGATCAAACGCAGCGAACCTCTTCCCGCTCCAAAACCAGAAACGCTCACTGCCTTCGCACGCTTCGACAGGCTCAGCGCGAACGGGTAGTGGGCGGTAGGGTGGCAAGGGGAAAACGCTCGCTGCCTCCGCATCCTTCGATACCTCAGGACGAACGGGAGGGGTGGGGCTGCAGTAAGTGAAGAAGCGCTCGCTGAGTGCGCACCCTTCGACAAGCTCAGGGCGAACGGGGGTATGCGAACGAGATTCATGCATACAGTAGGTTGATCTCCAGCCAAGGCCAAGCCCCGATATACGCACCTATCACCGCGCATATCCACCCCCTGCCTCTGCGGGTTCCCCCCTACGATGCACGCGGGGCCAGAGGGAGCCGGCCCAGCTTGTGCCATGCACCGGCAGGGAGCCAGCTCGTTCGCCAGTTGTTACGTCAACCCCAAGTTCCACCAGGGTTCTTTCCCTGCAAGAGGGGAGTGTCGATGCAACGTCTCGGATACCTGATCTGCCTCTGTGCCTTCCTGCTGCGCCCCTTCAGTGCTTCGGCCACCCCCGAGACCCTGGAAGGGCTGATCGCGTCCGCAGTGCAGGACCATCCGAGCGTCCAGACCCAGCAGGCCCACACGCGTGCCGCCCGGGCCGGCCTTGACAGCGCGAACTGGCAGTTCTTCCCCACCCCTTCCGTTGCCGTCGAAAGAGCCAACACCCGCAGCTTGGACCCTGCCTACCAGGGCGACCAGACCGTGGCGACCCTGCGCCTTCAGCAGCCGCTGTGGACCGGCGGCCGCCTGACCGCCGGCAAGGAGAAGGCGCAGGCCACGCTGACCGTCAACCAGACCGCGCTGGACGAAGCGCGCCAGCAACTGGCGCTGCGGGTGCTGCAGGCCTACTGCGACTGGCTGACCGCCCACCTGAAGATCCAGGCCGACGAGCGCAGCCTGGCCACGCACCTGCGGCTGCGCGACCAGGTCAAGCGGCGCATCGAGCAAGGCGCCTCCTCCGAGAGCGACCTGGTGCTGGCGATGGGCCGGCTGAGCGCCGTGATGGCCGAGATGGCGCTGGCCAACGCCCAGAAAGGCGTCGCCCTGGCCCGCCTGGGCGAGCTGGTGGGCCACCCCGTCGACGAGGCCGCCCTGGCCACCGCCGCCGCAGCCCCCCGCCCCGTGAACCCCGACGTGCAGGCCCTGCTCGACCACGCGCTGGCCACCAACCCCTCGATCCAGAAAGCCCAGGCGCAGGCCCGGGTGCAGGAGGCCGTCATCGCCGAGCGCGAGGCCGACCTCTCGCCGGAGGTGTACCTGCGCGCCGAGCGTCAGCACGGCAACTTCAGCACCGCCGACACCGCGCCGCAGACCCGCATCTTCCTCGGCCTCAGCAGCCGCTTCGGCGCGGGGATGTCCAACCGCTCCGAGGTCGAGAGCGCCCGCGCCGAGCACCAGGCCTTCCTGGCCGAAGCGCAGGCACAACGCCGCGCCGTGAGCGAACAGGTGCTGGCGGACCACGCCCTGGCCCTGTCCTCGCAGGCCCGCCTGGAAGCCCTCCAGGGTGCCTTGAAAGCCGCCACCCAGGTCTCGGAGTCCTACGACCGGCAGTTCCTGGCCGGCCGCAAGACCTGGCTGGACGTCATGAACGCGGCCCGCGAACTGGCGCAGACCGAGGTGCAGCTGGCGGATCTGGCGGTGTCGCAGGTGCTGGCCACCTGGCGGCTGGCGATCTATGGCGGCGTCCTGGCGGTGGGCCCATGACTTCCAGCACGCCCACCCTGCTCCCCTGCCTCGCCCGCCTGGCCC
>CBINPE010000164.1:0-10207 GCA_966252435.1 uncultured Burkholderiales bacterium
TTGAGGCTGCGCTCGTGCGCCTCGTCGATGATGAGGGTGTCGTAGGCCTTGAGCAGCGGGTCGGTCTGTGTCTCGGCCAGCAGGATCCCGTCCGTCATGAGCTTGACCGAGGCGCCGCGCTGCAGCGTGTCCTGGAAGCGCACCTTGTACCCCACCACCTCGCCCAGCGGCGAATTCAGCTCCTGCGCGATGCGCTTGGCCACGGTGGCCGCCGCGATGCGGCGCGGCTGGGTGTGGCCGATCAGGCCGCGCCCGCCGGCTCCGCGCCCGCGTCCCAGCGACAAGGCGATCTTTGGCAGCTGGGTGGTCTTGCCCGAGCCGGTCTCCCCGCACACGATGACCACGGGGTGCGCCTGGATGGCCCGCGCGATGGCCTCGCGCTGCCCGGACACAGGCAGGGCATCGGGAAAGCTGATGGGCGGGACCGGGACCGGCGGGGCATGGCGGTCGGCGGCGGCGGAAGGGAGGGTGCGACGTTGGTTCACGGGGGCGGGATTATCGGGCACAGCCGCGCCGGATGGGGCCCTTGCCTGCGGGTACCACGCCGCGCCCCGGGGTGCCCTGCTGCTGGCACAATCGCGCCCAACCTCGATCAGTCGCCATGGACCTCGTCTTTCCCCACACCTTTGTTCCCTTGCTGCGCGGCGTCGCGCCCTACATCCACGCTTACCACGGCAAGACCTTCGTGGTAGCCATGGCCGGCGAGCTGATCGCTGCCGGCAAGCTCAGCTCCTTCGCCCAGGACCTGGCGATCTTCCAGGCGATGGGGATCAAGATCGTGCTGGTCCACGGATTCCGTCCACAGGTCAACGAGCAGCTGCGCGCCAAGGGCCACCAATCGGTGTTCAGCCATGGCATCCGCATCACCGACCCGGTGGCGCTGGACTGTGCCCAGGAGGCCGCCGGCCAGCTGCGTTTCGAGATCGAGGCGGCTTTCTCGCAGGGCCTGCCCAACACCCCCATGGCCAACGCCACCGTGCGGGTGGTCTCGGGCAACTTCATGACCGCCCGGCCGGTGGGCATCGTCGACGGCGTCGACTTCATGCACAGCGGGGTGGTGCGCAAGGTGGACGGCGCCGCCATCCGCCGCGCCATCGACACCGGCGCCATGGTGCTGCTGTCGCCCTTCGGGTTCTCCCCGACCGGCGAGGCCTTCAACCTGGCCATGGAGGACGTGGCCACCAGCGCGGCCATCGCCCTGCAGGCGGACAAGCTGCTGTTCCTGACCGAGATTCCCGGCATCCGCGAGAAGCTGGACGACCCCGAAAGCCCCGTCGACACCGAGCTGGCGCTGGCCGACGCCGTGCGCATGCTCGCCCATCTGCCCCGCCCCGAGCATCCGACCGACATTGCCTTCTACTTGCAGCACTGCGTGAAGGCCTGCCGCGGCGGTGTGGAACGCTCGCACATCCTGCCTTTCACGGTGGACGGTGCCCTGCTGCTGGAGGTCTTCACCCACGACGGCATCGGCACCATGGTGGTCGACGAGAAACTCGAGAGCCTGCGCGAGGCCAATGCCGACGACATCGGCGGCATCCTGCAGCTGATCGAGCCCTTCGAGGCCGACGGCACGCTGGTCAAGCGCGACCGCACCGAGCTCGAGCGCGACATCCACCTCTACACCGTGATCGAGCACGACGGCGTCATCTTCGGCTGCGCCGCGCTCTACCCCTACCCCGAGTCCAAGACCGCCGAGATGGCCGCGCTGACGGTGTCGCCGAAGGTGCAGAGCCAGGGCGACGGCGAGCGCATCCTCAAGCGCGTCGAGCAGCGGGCCAAGGCCATGGGCCTTGAAAGCCTTTTCGTGCTGACCACGCGCACCATGCACTGGTTCATCAAGCGGGGTTTCGTGGCCGTGGCCCCCGACTGGCTGCCGGAAGCCCGGCAGCGCAAATACAACTGGGACCGGCGTTCGCAAGTACTCGTCAAGAAACTGAACTGACCATCCCCCTGCGCGCACCGGGGCGAAAGGTACGGCAAACCGCCATACCGTGCTTTATTTCGATTCACTTGGCGATGCGTCGTCAAACCTTTCCGCGCGCCGCTCCGGCGCCCCATTCATCTCTTTTTGTTCCATGGAGTTTCCAAATGGCCCGTACCGTGCAATGCGTTCATCTTCACAAGGAAGCCGAGGGTCTCGACTTCGCCCCTTACCCTGGCGAACTGGGACAACGTATCTACAACCAAGTCAGCAAGGAGGCCTGGCAACTGTGGATGAAGCACCAGACCATGCTGGTCAATGAAAACCGTCTGAACCTCGCTGACCAGCGTGCCCGCGCCTATTTGGCGCGCCAAATGGAAAACTTCTTTTTCGGCGGCGGTGCCGAGCAGCCCGCGGGTTTCGTTCCTCCCACGGCCTGACACGGAAGCAAAGGCCTGGCGCGCGCAGATTCAAAGGCCTGGCGCGCGCAGATTCAAACCCGCGTGGTCAGGCCTGCCGCACAGGGCCGGCAGCGGCCCCGCCATGCTGCCGACGATGAAGATACTTCCTGAATACCTGCCTGCCAGTCAGGCGTGATTTCTGACACGGCCCCGCGTTCCAGGGATTGACTTTCCCTGACGCCCCCACTGCAAAGCGGCGTGAATCTATTCATCGGAAGTTTCTTCCGCGGGAAACTCGAATAAGTTGGCAAGTGCTGCAGTAAATCCTGTGCAAGGTTTTCTTGTTGAAGTAGAATCCGCCCGACCTTCAGACAGGGAAGGTGTTATTTATCTCAACAAGGAATCAATCATGGCCACTTTGCAACAATTGCTCGACCAGAAGGCAGCCCTCGATAAACAAATCGAAACAACTCGCCGCCAGGAGCATTCCGAGGCGATTGCACAGGTGAAGGCACTGATGGAACAGCACGGCCTGACAATTGCGGACCTGGGTTTGCGCGGTGGCAAAACGGCAGCTCGCAAAGGCGGCAAGGTGGCTGCCAAGTATCGCAACAGTGCCACTGGTGAAACCTGGAGCGGGCGCGGCCTGCAACCCAAGTGGTTGAAAGCGGCACTGCAAAACGGTCGCAAAATCGAAGACTTTGCCGTCTGACCCTTATTCAGTTTCCACAGTCTTCAATTTCCCTTGCCGCGAGCAATGCCGGCGTACGGTGGCTTTTCGCCGGCCTGTTCCTCGTGCAGTATTTCTCGCATAAACTGCATCCAGACAGTTCTCTCCACGGCCCTGATGGCAGCCGGGTGCCTTGAGCTGGAAGTTGTTCGTTGAAGAAGAAGAAATCCTTGCGATGAGAAAGCCGTGCCTCCACGGCATGGGTTATTCCCCAGGCTTCTCATCCAGCCCGGATTCTGCGCATGGGCCCGCCTCTTCTTTCAGAGGCTGCCAGCCGCCGGGTGCCTGCGCTTCTTTTCCTTTGCCGAGGGACCTCCACGCACAACCCAGCCTGCGTGCTCCCGGGCTTTCGCCACCGCCAGCAGTCGCTTTCCCCTGACGACCACATGAGGGCACCCATCATCGCGTTCAAGCAGCTGTATCGAATGCTACTGATGGGTGTGGCGGCAGTCTTTGCTGGATGGATCGGACTGCAGGTTCCCAGCCCGACAGCGGAGATCCAGGTCGTCGCCCCACTGACGGCCCTCGCCTTCGCGGCACTGCTGCGCTGGGGCCAGGCCGTGTGGCCGCCCCTGTTTGCGGCCGCTGTCGTGGTGGCCAGCTTCAGCCCCCAATCCCCCTGGCCCGTCCAGGCGCTCAACGTGCTGGCCAGCACCTTGGCGCCGTGGGTCGGCGTTCGCTTCTATCGCCGCGGCGAGCGGCTGCCCGTCACCGAGGGCCTCGACATCGCCCGGCTCACCCTGGCCGCCCTGCTGGCGGCCGCCGGGGCCACCCTCCTGCACAGCCTGGCCTGGATCTTCACCCTGCCCGGAGATCCCCTCCTGCTGGCGGGCATCATCGGTATGAGCCTGCTGCGAGACACGGTCAGCAGCGTGATCCTCCCGCTCATGGCCAGCCACTGGTCGACCGACCCCCGGGCCCTCGGCACCATCCTTCGCAAGCACTGGCGCCCGACCCTGCAGGCCATGGGGGCCTGCGGGCTCGCCTGGCTGCTGGCTTTCTGGGGCCTGACCCACCCAACGGCCCCCGCCGCACTGACCTGGTTGTGGGGCGGCCTCATCTTCCTGCTGGTGGGCTGGATCGCCGCGCGCAGCCTCTCGACCGCCAGCGCCGCCCTGCTGGGCATTCTCTGCGTGGCCGTCGCGCCCATGGTGTCGAGCCACCTGAGCCAGGCGGGCCGCCCCCTCGAAGCCACCGAGTCGGCCTGGTACTGGTGCCTGGTCTGGACCTACCTGGCCTTGCTCACCGCCGCCATCTGGTGGGTGCACGGCCAGGCCCGCCAGAGCGCTCAGCTGAACACCCGCTGGCTGAGCACCCTGGACCGCACCGACATCGGGGTGGCGCAATGGTTCCTCGACACCGACGAGATGCACCTGTCGGCCCGCTGGTGGGCCCTGCTGGGCCAGACGGCCTGGCAACCCGCCCAGTCAAGCCGTGCGGTGTGGCTGCGCATCCACGAGGCCGACCGCAACCCGGTGCGTGAATTCCTGCTGGCCTTGTCCAACCGCAACCTCAGCGTGGGACCGATCGAGTTCCGCATGCAGACCCTGCAGTCCGAGTGGATCTGGCTGCAGTGCCATGCCGTCCTGGACCAGCTCACCCCCACCGGACAGCCCCTGCGCATCACCCTGGTGGTGCGGGACGTCACGGCGCAGCATCTGGCGGCCGAGAAGCAGCAGCTCTCCAACGCCATCTTCGAGCACCTGCACGAAGCCCTGCTGATCACCGACGGGCAGTTCAAGACACTCGATTTCAATGCCCGCCTGGCCGACCTGCTGGGGTGCGGCCGCGAGGAGACCCTGGGCCGCATTCCGGGGCTGATCAAGCCCCTGGTCGAGCCAGGCACCCTGAATGCACTGCCGGCCGACCTGCTCCTGCACGGTCACTGGCGCGGGGAGATCCGCACCCAGAGCCGCTTCGGGCGCTCACTCGTGTTTCAGACCACCGCCTGCGCCACCCAGGAACAGGGGGAACTGCGCCTGTGCGCCTTTGTGCTGTCGGACATCACCGAGAAGCTGCAGCAGAAGGAGCAACTCGAACGCCAGGCGCGTTTCGACGAGCTCACCGGCCTGCCGAACCGCGTCAGCCTGGGATCGATGCTGAGGGAAGCCATCCAGGCGAGCGAGCGCGAAGGCTTCCTGCTGACCATCTGCTCCTTCGACATCGACCATTTCAAGCTGGTCAACGACCGCCACGGCCCCGCCGCGGGCGATGCCCTGCTGGCCGCCGTCTCCCAGCGCCTGGTCAAGGCCGTGGCGCTGCCCCAGGACGCGCTGCCCGCCGTGGCCCGGCTGGGCGGCGACGAATTCGCCCTGCTGCTGCGCAGCGCCACGCTGGAGCAGAGCCGCCGCACCGCCGAGCGCGTGCTGCGCAGCGTGGCCATGCCCTTCCAGTTGCCCGAGGTCGAACCGGCGATCCACGTCACCGGCAGCATCGGTGCCACCGTCTACCCCATCGACGCCGCGGACGCCGACACCCTGCTGCGCCACGCCGACCAGGCCATGTACCGCGCCAAGCAGGCCGGCCGCAACGGCTACCTCTTCTTCGATGCCGAACTCGACCGCCGCAAGGAAGCCCACTTCGAGGCCCTGGCCCGGGTGCAGCAGGCCCTGACCGACGAGCAGTTCGTCCTCTACTTCCAGCCCAAGGTCAACATGCGCCTGGGCAAGGTGCTGGGCGTGGAAGCCCTGCTGCGCTGGAAACACCCGCGCCACGGCGTGATCCCGCCCGCACAGTTCCTGCCCCTGATCGAGCCCACCCCCCTGAGCGAGGAGGTCGGCGACTGGGTCCTGGAAAAAGGCATCGAGCAACTGGCGCAGTGGCTGAAGGCCGGCCTGGACCTCACCCTCAGCATCAACGTCTCAGCCCGCCACCTGCAGGCCCCCAACTTCAAGCAACGCCTCACCGAACGGCTGGCCCAGCACCCGCCTGCGGTGGCGCGGGGATTGATCCTGGAGGTGCTGGAGACCGCGGCCCTGGCCAACATCGACTACACCAGCCAGCTGATGGAGGAGTGCAAGACCCTCGGGGTGCGCTTCGCCCTGGACGACTTCGGCACGGGCTACTCCACCCTCACCTACCTCAAGCGCCTGCCGCTCGACCTGCTCAAGATCGACCGCTCCTTCGTGCACAACATGCTCAACGACAGCCAGGACATGGCCATCGTGCAGGGTGTGATCGGCCTGTCGCAGACCTTCGGCTGCATCGTGGTGGCCGAGGGCATCGAGTCGGCCGAGCAGGCCGAGCAGCTGATCGCGGCGGGCTGCGAGATTGGCCAGGGCAACGGCATCGCCAAGGCCATGCCGGCCGAGGAGCTGCCGCTGTGGATCCGCAACTACCGCGGCACGGTCAGACTGAACACCGCCTTGTCCGCCGAGCGCCCGGCCGGCGGATTTGGATAGACTCGGCCGGGTGATTTCCCCGCAATTTATCCAAGACCTGCTGAGCCGCACCGACGTGGTGGACGTGGTCGGCCAGCACGTCCAGCTCAAGAAGGCTGGCAACACCCACAAGGGCCTGTGCCCCTTCCACAACGAGAAAAGCCCCAGCTTCACGGTCAGCGCCTCCCGGCAGACCTTCCACTGCTTCGGCTGCAACGCGCACGGCAACGCGATCGGCTTCCTGATCCAGCACTGCGGCATGAACTTCGTCGACGCCGTGCACGACCTGGCCCAGCGGGTCGGCCTGAACGTGCCGACCGACGAGCGCAGCGCGCAGGAGCGGGAACGCAGCGCCGCCCTGCGCAAGCAGCAGGCCTCGCTGTCCGACCTGCTGGCACAGGCCAGCCAGCACTACCAACGCCAGCTCGTCAAGCATGCCCGGGCCAGCCGCTACCTGGCGCAGCGTGGGCTGTCGCCCGAGGTCATCGAGCGCTTCCAGCTGGGCTACGCCCCTGACGGCTGGCGCTTCCTGGCCGGCGTGCTGCCGGCGTACGACGATCCCCGGCTGGTCGAGGCCGGCCTCGTCATCGCGCCGGAACCCGAGCCCGGCGCGGGGGCCTCTGGCGAGACGATGCGCAAGCGCTATGACCGCTTCCGCGACCGCATCATGTTCCCGATCCGCTCTGTGCAGGGCGAAGTCATCGGCTTCGGGGGGCGGGTCATTGACGCGGGCGAGCCCAAGTACCTCAACTCGCCCGAGACGCCGGTCTTCAGCAAGGGGCGCGAGCTCTACGGCCTGCACGAGGCCCGCAGCGACATCCGCCACAAGGGCTACGCGCTGGTCGTCGAAGGCTACATGGACGTGGTGGCCCTGGCGCAGTCCGGGTGGTGCAATGCCGTGGCCACCCTGGGCACGGCCTGCACCGCCGAGCACGTGAGCAAACTCTTCCGTTTCACCGAAAACATCGTCTTCAGCTTCGACGGCGATGCCGCGGGGCGGCGGGCGGCAGGCCGGGCCCTGGAAGCCGCCCTGCCCTTCGCCACCGATGCACGCAGCATCCGCTTCCTGTTCCTGCCCGGCGAGCACGATCCCGACTCCTACGTCCGCGAACTGGGCGCAGAGGCGTTCACGGCCTGCGTCGAGCAGGCCGTCCCCCTGTCCCGGCACCTGATCGATCTGGCGCAGGACGAGTGCGACCTCCAGGCCGCTGAAGGCCGTGCGCGCTTCCTGGTGAATGCCCGCCCGCTGTGGAACGCCCTGCCCGACGGGGCGCTGAAGCGCCAGCTGCTGGGCGACCTGGCGCGGCAGGGGGGCGTGACCCTTGAGGATCTGGGACAGCTCTGGCAGCTGGGCGGCCGCAGCCCGGCCGGCAGCGCGGGTGCCCCGCCCGCCGCAGCCGCACCTCGGCCTGCCATCGTCGCGCCGCCCATCCTGGCGGTTCCCCGGCCCGCCCGCGCCGCCCGGCACGCCACCCCCAGCAGCCCGGCCGACCACGTCCTGCGGATGCTGCTCCTGCACAGCGAGTGGCTGGAAAAGCTTCCACCCGACGACCATGACCTGATCCACCACCTGCCGCCACCCCATGGCGAGATCGGCACCTGGCTGGAACGCCAGCTGGCCGAGCACGGACCGCTCCCCTGGGCGGCCCTCGAGCCGGCGCTGCGCGAGCAGGCGGGCGCCGAGGTCGTGGAGCGGCTGGTGCCCCTGTCGGGCATGGAGGACGAGTTGCATTTCCAGGACTTGCGGCGCGTGCTGGACACGCTCTGGGTCGGCAAGCTCAGCGAGGAGCAGACCCGGCTGGCCGCCGCCGCCGCCCATGACGCCGAAGCGATGGCGCACTACAAAACCCTCACCCTGCGCCTGAACCAGCTGAAAAAATCACTCCACAAGGCGGGTGAGGCAAAGTTATAATCCTCTGCTACGCCAACGCGAGATTTTGTGGTACGCGGTTCGGTGTTTACCCCAGGCACACCTTGCCAGCCCATGGGGGTCAACCACATCAACCAACCGCCATTCCCAGGTCCAAACCACCGTCCGCTGCTTCAGCTTTGCCGATGATTTGCCTGAGGTCTCTTCCCATCTCGTCTGAGTGACCCCTGGGGTCGCCCTGTCGCCACCATCCACCGAGGATTCGCATGACCGTCAAAAAGAGTGTTCCCGTCAAGGTAACGAAGGCCGCCGCATCGGGCAAGTCCCGTGCCGCCAGCGTGGAAGAGGACACCAAGCCCGCCAAGGCGGGCAAAGCGGCAGCGGCGGGTGGCAGCGTGGGCAAGGCCGCGGCCGAAAAGGCCCCCGCCAAGTCCACCCGGGGCCGCAAGCCCGGCAAGGATGACGCCAAGGGCAAGAAGGCCGACATGGCCGACGAGGACTTCTCCGACCTCGAGGCCGATCTCGAGGGTGAACCCGAGGCCGAGGCCGCCGGGGACGAAACCGAAACTAAGGCCAAGGCCAAACCGCTGCGCATGAAGGTCTCGCGCGCCAAGGAGCGCGCGCTGATGCGCGAGTTCGGGCTGGACGAGACCGCCCTCACCGAGGAAGAAGTCGCCAAGCGCCGCCAGGAGCTCAAGACGCTCATCAAGATGGGCAAGACGCGCGGCTTCCTGACCCACCAGGAAATCAACGACCACCTCCCCGAAAAGCTGGTCGACAACGAGATCCTGGAAGCCATCATCTCGATGCTCAACGACATGGGCATCGCCGTCTACGAGCAGGCGCCCGACGCCGCCACCCTGCTGATCGCCGGCGGCGGCACCAACACCGCCACCGAGGAGGAGGCCGAGGAAGCGGCCGAGGCCGCCCTGTCCACCGTGGACTCCGAGTTCGGCCGCACCACCGACCCGGTGCGCATGTACATGCGCGAGATGGGCACGGTGGAGCTGCTCACGCGTGAAGGCGAGATCGAGATCGCCAAGCGCATCGAAGGCGGCCTGCAGGCCATGATGCTTGCCATCAGCGCCTCGCCCACCACCATCGCCGAGATCCTCAGCTATGCCGACCGCATCGCCTCGGGCGAGATGAAGATCTCCGAGGCCGTCGACGGCTTCGTGTCCGAGGACGAGGCCGACGACTACGTGGCCGAGGAGGACGTCGACTTCTTCGACGAGGAAGACGACGACGACGGCCAGGGCGGCAGCAAGGCCCTGACCAAGAAGCTGGAGGAGATGAAGGTGGCCGCGCTGGCCAAGTTCGACAGCCTGCGCGCCAATTTCGAGAAGATGCGCCGCGCCTTCGAGAAGGAGGGCTACCAGTCGCCCGCCTACAACAAGGCCCAGCAGGCCATCAGCACCGAGCTGATGACCATCCGCTTCACCGTCAAGACGATCGAGAAGCTGTGCGGCATCCTGCGCTCGCAAGTCGATGACGTGCGCCGCTACGAGCGCGAGTTGCGCAAGATCATCGTCGACAAGTGCGGCATGCCCCAGGAGTACTTCATCAAGCACTTCCCGCCGAACGTGCTGAACCTGAAGTGGGCCGAGAAGGAGGCCGCCTCCGGCAAGCCCTACAGCGCCATCCTGGAGCGCAACCTGCCCGCCGTGCAGGAGTTGCAGAAGAAGCTGATGGACCAGCAGGCGCGCGCCGTCGTTCCGCTGGACGACCTGAAAGCGATCAACAAGCGCATGAACGAGGGCGAGAAGGCCTCGCGCGACGCCAAGAAGGAGATGATCGAGGCCAACCTGCGCCTGGTGATCTCGATCGCCAAGAAGTACACCAACCGCGGCCTGCAGTTCCTGGACCTGATCCAGGAGGGCAACATCGGCCTGATGAAGGCGGTGG
>CBINPE010000165.1:0-9708 GCA_966252435.1 uncultured Burkholderiales bacterium
GGGTGCGAGTAGTAGAAGCGCGCGTACAGCGGGTCGGGGGTGAGGGTGGCGGCGTTGTCTTCGTGCAGCTTGAGCAGGGCGGCGCCGAGGTCATCGGCGCTGGCCTGCGCGCAGGCATAGGCGTCGGCCTCGAACTCGTGGCGGCGCGACCATTGCGCCGACAGCGGCGCCAGGAAGTAGCCGAACACCGGCACCACCAGCATGAAGAGCAGCAGGGCCAGCGCATCGTTGGGCGCCGACATCGAGGGCTGCACGCCCAGGCCCTGGTAGAACCAGGGCTGGCGCGACAGCCAGCCCAGCAGGGCCAGGCCGGCCAGGCTCAGGGCGAACATGCCGACCATGCGCTTGAGCACGTGGCGGCGCTTGAAGTGGCCCAGCTCATGCGCCAGCACCGCTTCCACCTCGCCGGGCGCCAGCTTGCTCAGCAGGGTGTCGAAGAACACCACCCGCTTGGCCGCGCCCAGGCCGGTGAAGTAGGCGTTGCCGTGGGCCGAGCGCTTGCTGCCGTCCATCACGAACAGCCCCCGGGCCGCGAAGCCGCAGCGCGCCATCAGGGCCTGCACGCGGCTGCGCAAGGCCTCGTCCTGCATCGGCTCGAAGCGGTTGAACAGGGGGGCCACCACGGTCGGAATGACCACCATCATCAGCAGGCTGTAGCCCGTCCAGGCCGCCCAGGCCCACAGCCACCACAGCGGTCCGGCCTGCGCCATCAGCCACAGCACCAGGGCGGCGATGGGCACGCCCAGCACGACGGCCACCAGCGTGCCCTTGAGCGTGTCGACCAGCAGCAGCCGCCAGGTCATGCGGTTGAAGCCGTAGCGCTGTTCGATCCAGAAGGTGCTGTAGAGGCCGAACGGCGCCTCGAGCAGGCTGCTGATCAAACTGAAGCAGCCCAGCAGGGCCAGCTGGTAGGCCATCGGGCCCCACGCCGGCGCCAGGGCGTCGCGCAGTATGGCGTTGAGCCAGTCCAGGCCGCCCAGCAGGGTCCAGCCCAGCAGGAGGGCGCTGCCCCAGGCGGTGGACAGCATGTCCAGCCGGGTCTTGGCCACGGTGTAGTCGGCAGCGCGGCGGTGGGCCGCCGGGGTGACCGTCCCTGCAAAGGTCGCCGGCACCGCGTCGCGGTGCCGCACCACGTGCCGGATCTGCCGCGAGGCAAGCCAGAACTTCACCATCATCGAGGCGCACAGCATGAAGGCGAACAGCAGGGTCAGGTTGAAGGCGGGCATGGGCAGGGCAGGCAAAGGAATGAGCGAGGTGCGGGCAGGGCCGGATGCACGGGGCGGCCGGCCAAGCCTGCGAGAATGCGATCTCCCCTATTGTTCATGAGTTCCCACCAACCCAGGCCATCGCATGACGACAACCCCGCAACCCGCCCCCGTGCTCGCCAAGAGCGACGACAACCTGATCTGGATCGACCTGGAGATGACCGGCCTGTTCCCCGACACCGACCGCATCATCGAAGTCGCCGTGGTGGTCACCGATCCCCACCTCCAGGTGCGGGTCGAGGGCCCGGTGTTCGCGGTCCACCAGTCCGATGCCGTGCTCGACGGCATGGACGCCTGGAACAAGGGCACGCACGGGCGCAGTGGCCTGATCGACCGCGTCAAGGCCTCTACCTACAACGAGGCGGCGGTCGAGGCCGAGATCATCGCCTTCCTGCAGCGGCACGTGAGTGCCGGCAAGTCGCCGATGTGCGGCAACAGCATCTGCCAGGACCGCCGATTCCTCGCTCGCACCATGCCCAAGCTGGAGGCCTTCTTCCACTACCGCAACCTGGACGTCAGCACCCTCAAGGAACTGGCACGGCGCTGGAAGCCGGGCATCCTGGACGGCTTCAAGAAGGCCCAGGCGCACACCGCGCTGGCCGACATCCAGGAGTCGATCGACGAGCTGGCCTACTACCGGGCGAACTTCCTGGCGCTGTAAACAAGCCCGCACCGCTCACGCGCCCAGGCGCGTGAGGTCGAGGTCCAGGGCGCGCTCCAGCAGCCACAGCGTCGCCACCAGGGCCACGCCGGCCGAGCCGGCGCGCAGCACGAGGCCGCGGTACACCGCGCGGCCATGCAACGGCCAGGCCAGCAGCAAGAACACGGCCACGATCGCCAGCTGGCCCAGCTCCACCCCGAGGTTGAAGCCGAACAGCGGTGCTGCCAGGCCGCCGTCGCGCAGGCCGCTTTCCTGCAGGGCGTTGGCGAAGCCGAAGCCGTGGATCAGCCCGAACACCAGGCCCAGCTTCCAGCGGTCCCGGCCGACCACGGGCGCGAGGTTGTTCAGCGCCGCCAGGACCACGCTGGCCGCAATGATCGACTCGATCCAGCGGGCCGGCGGGCTCACCACCCCGAAGACCGCCAGGCCGAGCGTCACCGAGTGCGCGACGGTGAAGGCGGTGACCACCCGCAGCACGTCGCGCAGCACGGGGCCCAGCGCCGGCGCGGGCTGCCAGGACGCCGGCCCGCCGGCCTTCCCCGGCTTGTGCCGCACCAGCACCGCAGGCAGCAGCAGCGCCAGCAGGAACAGCACGTGGTCGGTGCCGATCAGGATGTGGTGCATGCCTTCCTTGACGAAGCCGGCGAAGACCGCGGCGGGGGCCTGGCCGTGCCCGGCGTCGCCGGGATGGCCGGGCAGGGCCAGTGCCACGGGCGTGCCATCCGGCGGCAGCACCAGGGCCTGGGCAGGTGGTGTGTCCGCGGTGGCGTCCAGGGGCTGGACGACGGCGATGCCGCGGTGGGTGGGGTCGCTGTCGGCGAAGAGCCGGTAGCGGACCTGCAGGCCCGCCAGGGTCCCGGGACAGGTCCAGGCGTGGCGCAGCACGGCATAGCGGCCGTCGCTGCGGGTTTCCAGCTGCGGCTCGCCGAGCGCCTGGGCGCGGCATGGGCCACTTTCGGTCGCCAGGCTGAGCGAGCGCAGTGCGAGCCCCTGGATGTCGTCCCAGCGGGTGTGCACCTCGCCCCAGCTCAGCCGCCCGTCGTCATCGCGGTCGAGCTGCAGCTCGCGCTCCAGGTCGCGCAGGGCGATGTCCCAGCGGGTCTCCAGGCGTGGTGCGGCGGAGGCCTGCGCTGCGGAAGGCAGGGTCAGCTGGAGATAGGCATCGCTGGCCTTGTGGGCCTGGGCCGCGCTGGCGCACAGGGCCAGCCACAGCAGGATGCCCGCGCGCCACATCGAAGGCGGAAAGAAGTGTTTCATGGCTGGGCCTCCCGCAGGGGTTGCAGGCGGGCGTCCTGCAGGCCGGTGGTCCGCACGAAGTCCCACACCGGCTGGGCCGCCGCGGGCTGTCCGGCGGCCCGGGCCGCGCGGGCCAGCAGGAGCGCATCGGCAGGTTCCTTTTGAAGCGCCCAGTTGGCCTGGGCCTCGCGCAGCGCGGCGGCAGGATCCTGCTGGCGCACGTCCAGCTCGAAGCGGGCGCGCTCGCGGGCATGCGCCGCGTCGCCGCGCCGGGCGGCCTCGTCGAAGCGCGCCTGCAAGGTGGCGCCGGCCGCGGCGGCGCGCGGGTCGCCGGTGCGTTGCCAGGCGATGGCCAGGCGCAGCAGCAGGGCGTCCGCGTCCTCGCGGCCCTGCAGCAGGGGCACCACCTCGGCGGGGCGCTGCTGGTCGAGCAGCCAGTCGGCCCGCGCGGCCAGGGGATAGACCTCGGGCTGCTCGCCTTCGGTTGCGGTGCGGTAGAAGCCCTGGGCGGCGGCCGCGTCGCCGCGGCGTTCGGCCAGCTCGGCCTGCAGCAGGGCCAGCCAGGCCGCCTCGCCGGCGGGGGCACCGCGCGCCAGCGACCGCAGGGTGCGCGCCGCGGCGTCGGCCTCGCCTTGCAGGCTGCGCAGCTCGGCCAGGCAGGCCTGCGCGGGGCGGCGGGCCCCGTCGCCCAAGGCCGCGTAGCGCGGACCCTGCAGGCGTTCGCAGCCGGCCTGGGCCTCCTGCCAGCGGCCCAGGACCTGCAGCACCGCGGCGCGTGTCAGCTCGGCCTGGGCCTGCACGGGCAGCGGGATCGGGGGGATCCTGGGCGCTTCCACCAGCGCGTCGAGGTCGCGCAGGGCGGCGCTGAAGTCGTGCTGGCTCTGGCGCACCGTCGCGCGCAGCAGCCGCACGGCAGGGGGCGGCTCCGGCAGGTTCCACCAGGGGGCGAGGGCCGCCTGCGCCTGGCCCAGCTCGCGCGGGTCGCCCTGCTGGCGCGCCCGGGTGATCGCCTGCCGGGCCAGGCCCAGGGCCAGCGGCAGCTGTGCCGGCTCGCGCTGCAGCTGGGCGCGGGCCTCGCGCTGGGCGTGGCGTTGTGCGGGGGTGTCCAGCCGGCGGGGCAGCGTCTCGACCACCTCGTCGTCGCCGTGCGGCACGAAGGGCGCGGCAAAGCACGGCTCGATCAGCAGCAGGGCGGCGGCGAAGGCAAGGAGACCGCGGAGGGGCCGGCCGCGCCGGCGGTGAAGGGGAGGGGCGGGATGGCGCATGGCTGTGGGCGGCGGGTGCCGGGTGGGGTGGATGAGGGATGCCGGAGCGGTCGTGGCGGGAGCGCCCCCATCCCAACCTTCCCCCCGCGGGGGAAGGCGTCCGCGTCCTGCGGCAGGGCGGGATGGAGGCGCAGGGTCGAGTTCCGCGCCGGCGGCTCAGGGCTCATGACAGCGCGCTGGCCTCGGTGGTGTCGCTGGCGGGGGCCTCGCCGATCCTGTCGAGGTTCAGCGGCTCGGTGGTGTCGCTGGACTTGTCCAGCATGGCCAGCAGGTAGCTCACGAAGGACGAGGCCGACGCCAGCGCGCTGTCCGGCACGCTGTTGCTGCTCTCGGTGGCGGGCGGGTTGTCCGTCGGCGAGGGCATGCCGCCGCCGTCCACGCTGCCGCCGCAGCCGCCCAGCACCAGCATCGCCACGGCCAGTGCGGCACACAGCAGCAGCGGGCCGCCGCGCAGGAGGGTTGTCGATGATGAGGACATGTCTTGCTCCTTGTGTAGGAAAAAGAGGAGAGGGACGGCCGCGCTCAGTGGCCCGAGCCGCTGAGGGGGGTGTTCAGGTAGGGGAAGGCGGGCAGGAAGGTCGAGGCTGCCTGGTCCACCGCGTCGTGCAGGCTGAGCGAGGTGGCGCCCAGGGGCACGGCCGAGGGCTTGCAGTCCACGCCCAGGCCCAGCGCGTTGGCGTTGCCGTTGGCCATGCACAGGCCGCCCATCATTGCCACCAGCGAGATGTCGACCACGTCGTCCTTGGGACGCCGGCCGTTCGGGTAGCCCGCGTTGTCGCTGCCGCCTGCCAGCAGGTTGCCCACGATGCCCAGCCGGTTCTGCTGGGCATAGGGCACCGGCGGGATCGCTGTGTTCAGCCGCAGCATCTCGGCGGCCACGCCGTGGGCGGGCTTGTTCACGCCGGGGATGCCGGTGAGGAAGGTCGTGACCAGGTCGGTGCGTGGGTAGTTGGTGGGCGCGGTGTTGGGCAGCGCCAGCGCGATCTCCAGCAGCTTGGGCAGGCTGGGGTTGGTGACGTAGGTGGCGAACTGGGCGTCGTCGCGGGGGCGCGCGCCGTTGAAGCGGTCCTTGTCCTTCAGGCCGATCACCACCTCGTTGACCAGCGGCATGCCCAGGCGCGACACCTGCGTCCAGGCGCCACCGGATTTCTCGGTGGTCTGGTGGCCCGGCCGGGGCGTGGGGTCGAGCAGGCGCGCCTGGCGCAGGCTGGCGGTGGTCCAGCCGCCGATCACGGTCTCGCCGCTGCCCGAGGTCAGGCAGTCCTTGTGCACTTCCAGGGCCAGCGTGGTGATGTTCTTGTCGTCGATGGTGTTGGGCACCGCGCCGATCAGGGCAGGGTTGGTGAGGGTGGCCACGTCGGCGTTGACCAGGTCGAAGATGGTGCCGAGGTTGACGGCGAAGGGGTCCTGGCGCTGGCCCACGAACACCTTGGCCGGCATGGCGCAGCCGGGCAGGTTGACGGTGTGGATGTGCTGGGCCGCGTAGGCGGCGTAGTTGGGGATGGTCTTGGAGCCGATGTTGTCGACCGGCTTGTCGAAGGTGGCCGAGCCGGTGCTGGCGTTCGTCAGGCTGGCGGCATGGCCGCCGCGGCGGTCGCCCCGCACCACCGAGACGGTGTAGGTCTCGGCCAGGTTGAGGCTGCCGTCGCGGACCTGGCTGACGGGGCCGGCCTGGATCAGCGGGATCGCCACGCTCTTGTCGCCCACCGGCAGCTCGATGCCCTTGCCGCCGCCGGCCAGGGTGTTCTTGAAGCGGAACTGGAAGCTGATGTCCTCCCGGGCGTCGCCGTCGTTGTCGATGTGGATCTCGTACAGCGCGTTGGGGTCGAGCGAGAAGTAGTTCGGCCCACCGTAGGCGTCCTGCAGGGGGGCGTAGTTGGCGATGAGCGTGACGTAGTCGCTGCGGCCGGGCTCGTAGCTGCGGAACATGTAGAAGTCGGTCGCGTCGACCTTGGGCGCGGTGGTGATGAACGGGGCCTCCCGGTGGCTGGAGGCGTGGGCGGTGCCCAGCGTGGCCAGCAATGCGGCGGCGGCCAGCGTGCGAAGTTGGACGGGTGTGGATGAACGGGCCATGGTGCGATCTCCTGGTTGAATTAAGCTGGTGGGGTTCCTGCCAGCCGAACCTCGAGGCAGCAGGGCAGGCGGGAACCTGAGGGCCTTTACGCAGGGTTCGCCGATGTGGATGCACACCTGCAGAAAAAAAGTTGTCGATCCGTTCCCGAGCTTTCCGGACAGTGGCCATGGACCAGCGATTCGCACCTCCGACCGTGGGCGTGGCCGATCCGGCCGGGCCTGCCGGTCCGCGCCCGGCGTGGTTGTTCTTCGCGACCGGCGCGGGGGTGGGGGTGCTCGGCCTGGTGTCGCTGGTCATCGGCCTGTTCGGTTTCCACCGCATGGAGCCGGGCAACGAGATGGACCTCGTGATGAGCAGCCTGTGCTCGGTCTATGGCCTGGCCATGCTGGGGGCGGCCGTGGGCTTGTTCCAGCGGCGCCTGTGGGCGGCCTGGCTGGGCGGTGTCCTTCTGCTGCTGGTCACGGGCTTCTTGCACATCGGCATGAGCTTCGAGCCCGGCGACACGGAGGCGGGCACGGACACGGTGATGGTGGTGTCGGCCCTGCTGTGGGTGGTCCTGCTCGGGGCGGTGGGGTGCATCGTCCAGGCGATGCGCCATGCCCGGGCGTCGCGCTGATCAGGAACCCCCTGGAGATGCTCCATGAACCTCGAGCGGATCTCCATTGAATTGACCAACGCCTGCAACAAAGGCTGTGCGTTTTGCTACAACCGGAGCCACAGCGAAGGTGAGACACGCTGGACGGCGGACGAGGTCGTGAGCTTGGCATTGGACTGTGCCCGCCACGGGACCCGGGCCGTGTCGTTCGGGGGCGGTGAGCCCTTGATGTTCGACGGTCTCTGGGATGTCCTCGGCAGCCTGCGTGGCGCGGTGTTCCGTTCGATCACGACCAATGGCCTGTTGCTGGCGCGTCAGGCGGTGTTGGCGCGGCTCGTCGAGGCGCGGCCCGACAAGGTGCATGTGTCCATCCACCATCCCGGCTCGGCCGCTGAAGTGCGTTTCGTGATCGACACGGTGCAGTCCTTGCACAGCGCCGGCATCGCCAGCGGCGTGAACCTGCTGGTGCCCGTCGGCCAGGTCGAGGCTGCCCGCGCCGCGGCGTCCAGCCTTCACGCAGCCGGGATCGACAACCGCCGCATCGTCTACCTGCCGCAGCGCGGCGGCCCCGATTCTCCCAGCGCCCGCGAAGTCGCGCGGGTCGCGGGCGGGCCCTTCCAGTCCATGACCTGCCTGTCGGCCTGCGGGCCGAGTCCCAGGTTCTGCTCGATCTCCTGGGACCGCGAAGCCGCCTGGTGCTCCTACACGGCCACACGCCGGCGCGTGGCCTCACCCACTCACGCCGCACTGCGGGCGGCACTCGAGGGCCTGGGGCTGGCCTACTGCGGCAGCCACGCCCGCATTGTCTGGAGGAAGCCATGAAACAGGACGCCCCGATGCCAACCGCCTGGCCCGACTTTCCGGCTGCCCACAGCATGGACACCCACTGGTTCGCCATCGACGAGGCCGGCGAGGTGGCGATATTCGATACCCGTGAAACCGGGCCCCTCCCGCATGGGCCCAGCGCCGTGGATGGCCTGTCCAACCTGCCCGCGTTCTTGAGCCGTGACGAGCACGGCGTGCCTTTCCTGGCGGCGGTCTGCGACCCCCTGGGCAGCGGGGAGGTCATCCGTGATGTCGAGCAGGTCCTGGCCAGGCTGAGCGAGGAGGAGCGCGTCGCGCTCGACCAACTGGTGATGGACCCGGGATTGTCCGAGGCGCAGGCGGCGACGCTGAAGCACTCTCTCAGGGTTGTCCACGTCTGGGGCGCCTTTGTCGAACTGCTCGACGCCACCGATTCCCGGGAATTCACCCAGGACGAGGGGGTTATCCGCGTCGACGGGACGCGGCCCGTTTACCACCTGCTTGAAGGAACGGCCCTGGCCAGCGCCCTGTGTCTGCTGCTGAGGCAGCGCGTGTCGGCCTGGCGCTGGGTGACGCCTGCCGAACACCGGGACATGGTGGTGGATGTGTACGGCATGTACGCGTTCGAGCAGGCGCACCAGGCGCACGATTTCCACGAATACCTGATCGCGCCGGCCGTGCCGTCTCCCTATGCGCGCCTTCGCCAGCCGAAACAGCCCCGGCATGGCATGGAGACGGGCATGGCAACGCCTGGACACCCGGCGCCGGTGCATGCGCTGCCCGGCGTGTCGTTTGCCAGGTCCGGGCGGCTCCAGGTGGCGGACTCGATTCCCTGCCGCGGTTGGGACCCTGTTGGCGCGCCCATGTCCGGTGAAGCGCGCGTCAGGCGCCACCTGATCGCCTTTCATGAGGCGGACCCCTCCGCGCGCGAGGGGCTCCTCGACAGTGTGCGGCACCTGGCGGCGTCGGGCGATCTCATCGCCCAGTACGTGGCGGGCTGCCTCTGCGGCCGCAGCGACGTGGCACGGCTGGAGGAATCGGCCCGCTGGTTCGAAGCTGCGGCCCGACAGGCGCAGGCGGTGTTCGGGGAAGACGAAGACCAGGACATGTTCAGCAAGGGCCTGGCGGCGCAGTACTGCCTCGCCGACGCGCATGAGCGGGGCCGCGGCGTCGCGCTGGATGAAGCCATGGCGATCCATTGGCTGGGCCGGGCCGCCGAAGGTGGACTGGACCTGGCCCAGTACCAGCTGGGCATGCGCTACAAAGCGGGGCGGGGCGTGCCGGTCGATGACCGGGAAGCGCACCGGCTGCTCCGGGCCGCAGCCGCACAAGGCCACCACCAGGCGAAGTGGGTGCTGAAGAGCTACCCGGACTTCGACGGGGCGAGCGAGGGGAACGCCGAGGCGCAGTACGAACTCGCAGCCATGCATGCCACCGGCCGATCGGTCGACAAGAGTCCAGCCCTGGCGGCGCACTGGTATGCCGCGGCGGCCGCGCAGGGGCATGTTCATGCGCTGCTTGCATTGGCGGATCTCCTGGCGGCGGAACCTGCCTTGGCGGCCGGGCGGCTCGGGCCGCTGGTGAGGGACATGCTGAAGGCCCGTGCCGAGGGTGGCCACCCGTGGGCGCAATACCGCTGGGGCAAGGATTTGCTGACGGGGACTTTCGGCGTGGTGGACATCGGGGAGGCCCGCCGATGGCTGTCAGCCGCCAAGGACGCGGGGATGCACGAGGCCGGGAGTTGGCTGGAGCGGCTGTCCGTGTGGCCGGCGGCGGAAGCGGGCGACGCGAGGTCCGGCTACCGCCTG
>CBINPE010000166.1:0-9592 GCA_966252435.1 uncultured Burkholderiales bacterium
CGCGACATCCTGCGCCGGCCCGTGGTGGTGACCCTGCGCCAGGCGCAGGAATGAGGAGGAGCCCTGTGCGAGCGATCCTGTTGTCTGCTTCCGCGTTCCTGCTGGCGGGGCCCGCGTTGGCGGCTGAGCCCGTGGCCGTCGAGTTTCGCTGCCTCACCACGGGCGGCGCCAAACCGGTCCGGCTGGAGTGGCGGACGTTTTCCGAGCCCGCGAGCGGCTGGTCTTCGGCCTACGTGAAGTACAAGGGGTCCAAGCAGGTCATTCCCCTGGTCCTGCGTTCTTCCGAGGTCACGGACAGGCCGGACAACCGGCCCTGGGCGTTCACCTCCACATGGCTGGAAGTGGTGGACGGCAAGATCTCGGGCGAGTACCGGATCGCGAGCCAGGGCGCGAACATCGAGGAGTTCGTCTACAAGAGCCACCGGACCGGCAAGGAAATCCCGTTCTCGCAGGACAACGAGGCTTTCGAGGAGGCCGGGTGCACGTGGAAGTGAGCCGGCGTCCGGCCGGCTTCTTCAGCGCAGCAGGTGCGCCGGGAACTTCTCCGTGATCACGCCCAGCTGCCGGCGCGCATGGTGGATGACATAGGTGCGCGACAGCAGCGGCGTCGTGGCCGGCAGGCCGAAGCAGGCCGACGTGGCGGCACAGTGCTCGATGCGGCGGTCGATGATCTCGCGGTACATCTCCAGGCGCGCCTCGCGCCACAGCAGGCCGATGGGTTGCTCGGTGTGCAGCAGGCCGTGCTGGATGGCCTCGGGAAAGAGGTCGAAGACGAAGCCGGACTCGGCGTACAGGTAGTTGCGTCCGCTGCCCACGCCGCTGAGCAGGATGCGGCGATGCAGCACCTGGGCGTCTTCGTCGCAGGCCAGGTGGGAAACGCGCTGTCCGCGTGCCAGGGATTGCGACAGCTTGCAGGCCTTGATGGCCTCGCCGGTGTACAGGGCCACCAGGTCGGTGACGGTGCCGTCCGTGGCCAGCAGGACCTTCTGGAACAGCGAGAGGGCAGGGTGCGCGGCCAGGGCGTCGACCGGCAGGACGCCTGGGGTCCAGGCGGGTTCGTGGGGGGCGGGGGCGGAATGCATGGGGTGAGCCGCCGGCCGGAAGAGGCCGGCCGCGGCGCGCCGAGGTTAGCGCAAGTGCGCGGCCGTGGGCGAGAATCATCCCGTTTCATGGAAAGGCACGGGCATGGCCGTCGAGATCGAGCGCAAGTTTCTGGTGACTGGAGAGGGGTGGCGCGCCTCGGGAGGCGGTGTCCGCCTGAGCCAGGGCTACCTCAACCGGGACAAGGCGCGCACCGTGCGGGTTCGCCGGGCGGGCAGCCAGGCGTTCCTGACCATCAAGGGGGCCACCCAGGGCGCGACGCGGGCCGAGTTCGAATACGAGATTCCGCTGGCCGATGCCGAGCAACTGCTTGCGTTGTGCGACGGGCCGGTTGTGGAGAAGCACCGGCATGAGGTCGAACACGGCGGCGTCACCTGGGAGGTCGACGAGTTCCTCGGCGCGAACGCAGGCCTGGTGGTGGCGGAGATCGAGTTGCGTTCGGAAGACCAGGCGTTTGAGCGGCCGCCCTGGCTCGGCGCGGAGGTCACCCACGACGCGAGGTATTTCAACTCGAACCTCGCAGCCCACCCGTATGCGGCTTGGGCGTCTGCATCGCGCGAACTGAAAAAGGAAGGATGACGCTGGCATGGCGAATGGCACGAGCGAGATCAGGATGGCAGTGTTTCCGCAGGACCACGCGCAGGTGATCGGCATTTTTCAGGAGTACGTGAACAGTCCCAGCGTGAGCCTGGACTTTCAAGAATACGCCGCCGAGTTTGCCGCGCTGCCGGGGAAGTACGCCGCGCCCGAGGGGCGGTTGCTGCTCGCCTGGCGGGGCGACGCCGTGGTGGGCTGCGCGGCCTTGCGCCGGGTGGACGCGCGGACCTGCGAGATGAAGCGGGTATATGTGCGGCCCGCCGCGCGCGGCGAGCAGCTGGGCCGGCGCCTGGTCGAGCGGATCATCGACGAGGCCCGCGGTGCGGGCTATGCGCGCATCTGCCTGGACGTGCTGCCGGAGTTCACCGCGGCGCAGCGCCTCTACGCCTCGCTGGGATTCAGCCCGGCACCGCCCGTGTCGTTCAACCCCGTGCCGGGGACCCAGTTCCTGGGGCTGGACCTGGGCTGACCGCGCGGATGGTGAACCCCATGTCCCCCGGTGGGGGAAGGCCCAGGCGCTCGCTCAACCCGTGTTGCGCAGCCCCGCTGCCAGCCCGTTGATGGAGATGTGGATCCCGCGCTTGACCCGCTCCATGCCCGGCTCGGTCTCGGTGCCGGTCGCGTGGGCGCGGCGGTAGCGCCGCATCAGCTCCACCTGCAGGTGGTTCAGCGGATCGAGGTAGGGGAAGCGGTGCTCGATCGAGCGCGCCAGGGCCGGGTTGTGGGCCAGCCGCTCGGCGTCGCCGGTGATCAGCTCCAGCGCCTCCTGCGTGCGCTGCCATTCGGCCTCGATGAGCCCGAAGATGCGCTTGCCCAGGCGCTTGTCCTCCACCAGCTCCACGTAGCGCGCGGCGATGCCGAGGTCCATCTTCGCCAGCACCATGTCCAGGTTGGACATCAGGGTGCGGAAGAACGGCCACTGCTTGTGCATGCGCTGCAGCAGGGCCAGGCGCTGGGCGCGTACCTCGGGGTCGTCGCCCAGGTACTGCGCGATGGCCGAACCGAAGCCGCACCAGCCCGGCAGGCCGACGCGGCACTGGCCCCAGCTGAAGCCCCAGGGGATGGCGCGCAGGTCCTCGATGGCCCGGCTGGGCTTGCGCGAGGCCGGGCGCGAGCCGATGTTGAGCTCGGCGATCTCGCGGATCGGCGTGGCGTTGAAGAAGTAGTCGGTGAAGCCCGGGGTCTCATAGACCAGCTTGCGGTAGGCGGCGAAGCTGGCGTCGCTGATGGCGCTGGCCGCCTCGACGAAGGCCTTGCTCACGCGCTGGCGGCCCGGGCCCATCAGGGAGGCTTCCAGCGTGGCGGCCACCAGCGTCTCCAGGTTGCGCCGGCCGATGTCAGGATGGGCGTACTTGGAGGCGATCACCTCGCCCTGCTCGGTGAGGCGGATCTGCCCGTTCACCGTGCCCGGGGGCTGCGCCAAGATGGCGTCGAAGCTCGGGCCGCCGCCCCGGCCCACCGTGCCGCCGCGGCCGTGGAACAGGCGCAGCTTGACGCCGTAGGTCTGGCGCAGCTCCTGGAACAGCTCGGCCAGCGCGATCTCGGCGCGGTACAGCGCCCAGTGGCTGGTGAAGGTGCCGCCGTCCTTGTTGCTGTCGCTGTAGCCCAGCATGATGTCCTGCTCGGCGCCCGAGCGCCGCACCAGGGCGCCGATGCCGGGCAGGGCGTAGAAGGAGCGCATGATGTCCTCGGCGCGCTGCAGGTCGCCGATGGTCTCGAACAGGGGCACCACGATCAGCTGGCTCGTCGCCTCGTGCGCCAGGGTGCCGCGCAGCAGGCCGGTCTCCTTCATCAGCAGCAGCACCTCCAGCAGGTCGCTCACCTCCTCGGTGTGCGAGATGATGTAGTGGCGGATGGCGTGCGGCCCAAAGCGGCGCAGCATCTGCAGGGCCGTGCGGAAAATCTCCAGTTCGTTGTGCGTGTGCTCGCTGTACGGCGCCTCGGGCACGAGGAGCGGGCGCGGATCGTTCAGCATGCGCAGCAGCAGTTCGCGGCGTGCCTCCTCGGGCAGCTGGCTGTAGTGCGGCTCGATCTGCGCCTGGGCCAGCAGCTCGGCCACCACCCGCTCGTGTTGGTCGGAGCTCTGGCGCAGGTCCACGGTGGCCAGGTGGAAGCCGAACACCTGCACCGCGCGGATCAGCGGGCGCAGGCGGGGCGTGGTCAGCACCTCGGCGTGGTGGGTGCGCAGCGAGTCCTCGATCACCTTCAGCGCGTCCAGCAGCTCGTCCACGCTGTCGTAGGGCGTGGTGGGGGCCACGGCGTGGCGCAGCGCCTCGGTGCCCGTGAGGTGGTGCAGGGTGGCCGCCAGGCGGGCGTAGATGCCGATCAGTGCGCGCCGGTAGGGCTCGTCCGCGCGGTGGGGGTTGCGGTCGGGCGAGGCGTCGGCCAGGGCCGCCATGGCCGGCGTGACCGAACTCAGCGAGGCCGAGATCGACAGCTCGGCGCCCAGCTCGTGCACCTCGGTGAGGTAGAAGCGCAATGCGGTCTCGCACTGCCGGCTCAGCGCGATGCGCAAGGTGTCGGCCGTCACGAAGGGGTTGCCGTCGCGGTCCCCGCCGATCCAGTTGCCCATGCGCAGGAAGGTGCCCACCTCGTGGCCGTCGAGCGCGGTCTCCAGGTCGCGGTACAGCCGCGGGATCTCGCGCAGGAAGGTGGACTGGTAGTAGCTCAGCGCGTTCTCGATCTCGTCCGACACCGTGAGCTTGGCGGTGCGCAGCATGCGTGTCTGCCACAGCTGGGTGACGCGGGCGCGCACCAGGGCCTCGTTGTCGGCCAGCTCGCGCGGCGTGCTCAGGCTGTCGCGCCGCGCCAGCAGCTCGGCCAGCGCGCGCTCGGCGTCGAGGATGCTCTTGCGCTGCACCTCGGTGGGATGCGCCGTCAGCACCGGCGAGATCATGGCGTGCGACAGCAACTCGGCGATCTCGCCCGAGCCCACCCCCGCGCCGGCCAGCCGCTCCAGGCTCATGGCCAGTGAGCCGGGGTGCAGGTGGCCCTGGCGCTCGTGGTGCTCGCGGCGGCGGATGTGGTGGCGGTCCTCGGCGATGTTGGCCAGGTGCGAGAAATAGCTGAAGGCGCGGATCACGCTGACCGTCTGGTCGTTGCTCAGGTTCTTCAGGACGCGCGTCAGCGTGCGTCCGGCGTCGGCGTCGCGCTTGAGGCGGAATGCCACGGACAGCTGGCGGATGCGCTCCACCAGGTCGAACGCGGCGGTGCCTTCCTGCTCGCGGATCACGTCCCCCAGGCAGCGCCCGAGGAACCGGATGTCCTGCACCAGGGGCTGGCTTTTCTGGAGGGCTTCTTGCAAGGCGGGGCGACGGGTGCTCATGTCGGAAAGAGGGGGTTCAAATGTTGAAAAAGCATGATCGTAAGGGACAGACGGGGGTGGCGGCCGGACGCGCCTGCTTTCCAGGCTAGCATCTGTGGATGTCCGTGCCTTTTTCCTCCCTCACCATCGCCACCCGGGAAAGCCGCCTGGCCCTGTGGCAGGCGCATCACGTGCGCGATCTCCTGCAGTCTGCCTGGGGGGTGCCGGTTGGCCTTCTCGGCATGACCACCCGCGGCGATCAGATCCTGGACGTCAGCCTGTCAAAGGTCGGCGGCAAGGGCTTGTTCGTCAAGGAACTGGAGACCGCCCTGCTGGAGGGGCGGGCCGAGTTGGCGGTGCATTCCCTGAAGGACGTCCCCATGGAGCTGCCCGACGGCTTCACGCTGGCCGCCGTGCTCGAACGCGAAGATCCTCGCGACGCCTGGGTGTCGCCGCAGTACGCCAACCTGCAGGCGCTGCCGCCCGGCGCGGTGGTGGGCACCTCCAGCCTGCGCCGGCTGGTGCAACTGCGGGCGCTGCGTCCCGACCTCGACGTCCAGCCCCTGCGCGGCAACCTCGACACCCGGCTGCGCAAGCTCGACGAAGGGCAGTATGCCGGCATCGTCCTGGCGGCGGCCGGCCTCAAGCGCCTGGGATTGGCGCAGCGCATCCGCGCCGAGTTCAGCACCGACGAGATGCTGCCCAGCGCAGGGCAGGGCGCCCTGGGCATCGAGGTGCGCAGCACCGATCGGGGCCTGGTCGAGGCCCTGCGTGGCCTGGCCCACATGCCGACCTGGCTGGCCACGCTGGCCGAACGCGCGGTCTCCCGGGCGCTCGGCGGCAGCTGCAGCATGCCCCTGGCGGCCCACGCGACCTGGCAGCCGGAGGGTGGGACGCTGCACCTGCGGGCCCTGCTGGGACACGCCGGCCTGCCTGGCGCGCCCTTGCTGCGGGCCGAGGCGACGGCCGAGGTGCGCAGTGAGGCCGAGGCCCAGGCCCTGGGGGAGCGGGCCGCCATGGCCCTGCAGGCGGCCGGCGCGGCGGGCTACCTGGCGGGCGGCGAGGGTCGATGACGGCCGCGCTGGTGAAGAAGCCCGCCACGCCGCGCGTGCTGGTGACACGCCCGGCGGCCCAGGCCGGGGCGGTGCGCGATGCCTTGCGTGCGCAGGGGCTGCAGGCCGAGGCGCTGCCCCTGATCGACATCTGCGCGTTGCCCGATCCCACCCCCGTGCACGCAGCCTGGCGTGGGCTGGCGGGACGCGACTGGGCGTTTTTTGTGAGCCCGAACGCCGTGCAGCAATTCTTCGCGGCCCGCCCCGCGGGGCTGGAGTCGGGATGGCCGGCCGTCCACGTCGGCGCGGTCGGCCCTGGCACGGTCCAGGCACTGCGCGATGCAGGGGTGCCGGCCGCGCAGCTGACGGCGCCGGCGACGGACGCTGCGCAGATCGACTCAGAAGCCCTGTGGGCGCGGTTGGCCGGGCAACCCTGGGCCGGCCGGCGTGTCCTCATCGTGCGCGGCGACGGCGGACGAGCCTGGCTGGCCGAGCAACTGGCCGCGGCCGGGGCGCAGGTCGATTTCGTGCAAGCCTATGCCCGCCACGTGCCCAGCTGCGCAGCCCCCGAACAACGGCAGCTGCTGGAGGCTGCACTGGCAGATCCCGGAGGCCACCTGTGGTTGTTCAGCAGTGCCCAGGCGATCGACCACCTGCAGCAACTTTGCCCCGACGCGCAGGCCGTCTGGCCGCGCAGCCATGCCCTGGCCACCCATCCCCGCATTGCGCAGCGCGCCCGTTCGGCGGGCTTCGGGACGGTGCTTGCGGTGGCCCCTGATCTGAAGGCCGTGGTGGCCTGCATACAATCCGCCGCATGGTGACCGAATCCCCTTCTGATTTCGCAGCGTCGTCGTCCTCGATCTCGACCTTGGGTCGACGTGCGTCGGATGCCATGCCCGCGCCTTCCGCGGCCGCGCCCGAACGGGCCTCCCGCTGGTGGAGCGTGTGGTGGTGGTTCGTGGCCGGGATGATGGCCCTGGCCTGTGCGCTCAGCCTGACCCTGGCCTGGAAGGCCCAGCGCCAGGTCAGCGTGCTGGAGCAGGAGCTGGTGCGCCGCCAGGAACTCAGCCAGAACCAGGCGACCGAGGCCCAGATGCTGGCCAAGCAGGCCCAGGAGACGGTGCGCGAGTCGGCCGCCAAAACGGCGCTGCTGGAGGCCCGCGTGGCCGAGGTGGCGGTGCAGCGCGGTCAGCTCGAGGAACTGGTGCAGTCCCTGAGCCGCTCGCGTGACGAGAACGTGGTGGTGGACATCGAGGCGGCCATTCGCGTGGCCCTGCAGCAAAGCGCCATCACCGGCAGCGCGGAGCCCCTGGTGGCCGTGCTCAAGCAATCCGACGAGCGCCTGGCACGCTACAACCAGCCCCGGCTGCAGGGCGTGCGCCGGGCCATGGTGCGCGACCTGGACCGCGTGCGGGCCGTTGGCGTGACCGACATCGGTGCGCTCACCATCCGCCTGGACGAGGCCGTGCGCCTGGTGGACGAGCTGCCCTTGCTGTCTGCACAGCTCGCCGAGGACGACGCCCCCGCTGCGCCGGTGACCGCCGCCCCGGCGGCATCCGCACCGGCGCCCGCGTCGGTGGCATCGGCTGCGTCCGCGCCGGCCGCACCAGCCGAGGGCGAGTCGGCCTGGTGGGGACTGGGCCGCACGCTGGGGCAGCGCATCTGGGGGGAGGTCCGCTCGCTGGTGCGCGTGTCGCGCATCGATCATCCCGACGCGGTGCTGCTGGCGCCGGAGCAGGCCTTCTTCCTGCGCGAGAACCTCAAGCTGCGCCTGCTCAATGCCCGCCTGGCCTTGCTGAGCCGCCAGTTCGACACCGCCCAGGCTGACCTGAAGGTGGTGCAGGACTCCGTGCAGCGCTACTTCGATCCCCATTCGCGCCGCACGGCCCAGGCGGCCGAGGTGGTGCGCCAGGTGGCTGCCCAGGCGCGCGTGGTGCAGGTGCCGCGTCCCGATGACACCCTGGCGGCCCTGGCGGCCGTCGAGGGTGCACGCTGAAAGCGGGGTTGCCGATGCGCTTCGTCATCTGGTTCGTGCTGCTGTTTGTCGTGGCCGTGATCTGTGCCACCACACTGGGCACCAACGACGGCATGGTGTCTTTCTTCTGGCGGGTGCACCGTGTCGACCTGTCCTTGAACTTCTTCCTGCTGCTGGTGCTGGAGGCATGTTTCGTCCTGGTGCTGGTGATGCAGGGCGTGCGCACCCTGGTGGGCCTGCCGCAGCGTGCGCGCGAGTGGCGTGCCGGCCGCAAGGACCGCGTGGCCCAGGCCTCGCTGCGCGAAGCCCTGGCGCTGTATTTCGGAGGCCGCTACAGCCGCGCCGAGAAGCTGGCGCAGCGGGCCCTGACTGTGCAAAGCGACAGCGACATCCTGACGCAGGACAAGGAGTTCACCGCCCTGGCGCGCCTGCTGAGCGCAGCCAGCGCGCACCGCCTGCAGGACCGGGCGGGCCGGGACGCGCAGCTGGCGCAGGCCCTGGAGCTGTCCCAGCGCAGCATGAACCGTGCGGTGGAGGAGGGCGCGCGCCTGCTGTGCGCCGAGTGGGCGCTGGACGACCGCGATGCGTCGCGCGCGCTGTCGCTGCTGGCCGAGCTGCCGCCGGGCGTGGCGCGCCGCACCCATGCGCTGCGCCTCAAGCTGCAGGCGACCCGTCTTGGCCGCCAGCCGCAGGAAGCCCTGAAGACCGCACGCTTGCTCATCAAGCACCAGGGCATCTCCCCAGTGGCGGCGGCCGGCCTGATGCGTTCGCTGGCTTTCGAGTCACTCGATGCGGCCCGCGACGTGGACCAGCTGCAGCGCATCTGGCTGCAATTTGACGCGGCCGACCGGCGCGATCCCTTCGTGGCTGCGCGTGCAGCCACGCGCGTGGCGCAGCTGGGCGCGCCTGAACATGCACGGGGCTGGTTGCGTCCGTTCTGGGACCGCATGTCCGATTTCACCGCCGAGGAACGGGCGGTGCTGTCCACCAGCCTGGTGGAGGCCATCGAGGGCATTGGTGCCGAGTGGCTGCCGCGCCTGGAGGAGGCCGCCCAGGCCTTCGGCCGCGAGGCCGAAGTGGCCCATGCGGTGGGCATGGCCCTGATGCAGCTGCAGCTGTGGGGCAAGGCCCAGCCTCTGCTGAGCCAGGCTGCGGAAGACACGGGCAGCGCCCTGCGCACGCGCCGGCAGGCCTGGCTGGCCCTGGCCCGCATGGCCGAGCAGGACGACCAGATGCCCCGCGCCATCGAGTGCTATCGCTCGGCAGCCCTGCTGGGGGCGTGATTGCGGGTGGTGGGCGTGGGCTGAAGGGCTCGTCGGGCAACCTGCCACCAACGGCTGGGCCTTGCCCTGGCCCGTGATGACGGCCGCCCCGCCAGCTGTTCATCGATTCATGCGTGGCATGCCGGCAAGGCTGCGGCATTGAAGCCAGAAAGAAGCGCAGAAGACAAAAAGGCTCGCCAGAAAAGACAAAAGGGTTAGCACGTCGGAACGTGCTAACCCTCGGTCTTACTGGTGCGGCTGGCAGGAATCGAACCCACGACCCCTTGGTTCGTAGCCAAGT
>CBINPE010000167.1:0-9150 GCA_966252435.1 uncultured Burkholderiales bacterium
CCGGGGAACTGGATGCGGGACCGAGGGTGGCAACTATCTTGGTGGCACGGGACATGAAAACAATCCTTTGTTCAATGGAAAAGACAACGACAAGACAGGCTCATTGAGCCCACACCGACCGGACCACCGACATCAGGGCGACCACGAGCGGATCGCTGCTTCGTTCGGCGGAGGTCACGAAAAACAATTGCGCCTCGACGCGCGCCACGCCCCAGACCATCCAGACGCCGGTCTCGGCGCCCGCCATGGCCACCTCCTCGCGCAGCAGCGCGCAACCGCTGCCCGCCCGCACGAAGGCGTCCAAGCCGCTGGTGTCTTCGCTGCGCAGCACGATGTTGGCCCCCAAGCCCTGGGTCTCGAACAAGCCGCGCAGCATGGCGTGGACATGGGACTCGAGCACCCCGTCGATCCATGGCAGCTCAGCCAGGGTGCGCCAGCTGTTGTTCTCGACCATCTGGGGCCACAGCCGCGCCGGGATGGCCACGCGGTAGCTCAGTGAGCGCAAGGGCACCCACTGCACGTCGCGGGGAGGATGCGTGGCAATCACATAGGCAGCCGTCAGGCCGCCGCCGCGCACCTGGTCGAGCAGATGAAGCACCGGCTGGCTGCGGGTGCGCAATTCCAGCAGTGGCGTGACGGCCTGCATGCCCGCCAGCAAAGACCCCAGCCGCAGGAAATCAGGGGTGTCACCAGGCACGCCCAGTTCGATGACACCCGTCAGCTGCCCCTTCATCTGGCGTGCCAACCCCTGCAGCTCACCACTGGCGCTGAGGAGAAGTTCTGCGTGCGGCAGCAGCAGCTCACCAGCCCGCGTCAGGCTCAGCCGCCCCCCACTGCGCTCGAACAAAGCCAGGCCCAGGCTCTGCTCCAATCCCTTGATCTGCGCCGTCACGGCAGGCTGGGTGACACACAAGGCGTCGGCTGCCTTCGTCACATTGCCCATGCGGGAGACGGTCACAAAGGCACGGACCTGGTAGAGCTCCATGGGTCAGGACGTCCTGTCGTGGGGGCGGAGCTTCATGGTTCCACCGACTCAGGCCGCAAACACCCGCACTTGCGAAGACTCCAGCCCCAGGCTGACCGCACAGCCTGACGGAAACTTGGAAAGCCCGGCGAAGTGAGGCAGGTCCACCTCGACAGTCTGCGCCCCGACCCGCACGCTGTACCGCGAGAAGCCACCGAAGAACTCGCTGGCCACCACCGTGCCCGGGATCCAAAGGAAGCGGGCGTCAAGGACCGCATCGGCGACGTCCATGCGCAGCGCATGGGGCCGGAAGGTGGCCACCATGTCCTCGGCATGAGGCGCTTCGGGATTGACCGGGAAAGCCAGCGAGCCCACACCCTCGACCTCCAGCGTCACGCTCGCGCCATGACGCTGGCGCACGCGTCCCCGCAGGCTGTTCATCGTGCCGACGAAATGGGCCACATAGGTATTGACGGGATAGTCGTACAAGGTGGCCGGCCTGCCGACCTGCTGCAGCACGCCCTGGTGCAGGACCGCCATGCGGTCCGCCGTGGTCATCGCATCTTCCTGATCGTGCGTGACGAAAACCGTGGTGATGCCGAGACGGCGCTGCAAGGCCAGCAGTTCCTGGCGCATCTGCACACGCAGCAATTTGTCCAGGTTGGACAAGGGCTCGTCCAGCAGCAGCACCCGGGGCTCGATCACGAGGGTGCGCGCCAGGGCGACCCGCTGCTGCTGCCCGCCGGACAACTGGGCGGACTTGCGCGAGGCGTAATCCGCCAGCCCCACCATCTCCAGCATGGCCGCCACCTTGGCGCGCACCACCCGGCTGTCCAGGCGCCGCTCGACCAGCCCGAAGGCCACGTTGTCCCAGACCGACAGATGCGGCCACAGCGCATGGCTGTGGAACACCATGCCGATGTCACGCTCCCAGGGCGGCAGCTGGGTGATGTCTTGTCCGTCGACAAAGACCTGCCCACGCGGTACCGGGCAGAGCCCCGCGATGATGCGCAGCAGGGTGGACTTGCCAGAGCCCGAGGGGCCCAGCAGCGCAAAGAACTCGCCCGGCTCAATGTCCAGGTTCAAGTCATGGAGCACGACCTGATTGCCGTGAGACAGACTCAGGTTGCGGCACTGGATGCTGACATTCTTCTTCATGGCGCCTGCTCCAGCCGTGTGGAGTAAGCCGCACCGGGCGGCCTGCGCCGCAGCGGCATTTGCGCCGGCGCAGCCAGGCCCGGGAAGCCGTCTGCAGGCCAAAGGGGGCGTTCAACACCCGCACCCACTGGCGTCATGCGGTCGGCCCGACGCAGGAAAGCATGGGAGGCCCAGGTGCCAAGCGCGACGACCAGGATGGACAGCACGCCCAAGGCGGCAGCAGGGCCACGTCCTGCCACGCTCTGCATGTAGAGATAGATGCCGTAGCTCATGGGGACCTGCGATTCGGCCGAAACCAGCATCATGGTCGCCGACAGTTCCACCGCCGCGGTCACGAAGCTGGTGATGAACGCCGCCGCCAGCCCTCCCGCCATCAGGGGCAGCACAATGCGGCGCAAGGTGCGCAGCGACGTGCCACCAAGGCTGTGGGCCGCCTCTTCGAACGCGGGAGGGACCTGCTGCAGGGCCACCATGCAGGAGCGCAGGGCATAGGGCAGGCGCCGCACCGCATAGGCCAGCATGATGACCACCCAGGTCCCCGTCAGCAGGACATCGGAGCCGGGTACCACCACCCCCTTGTAGAACCTCAGGTAGCCGATCGCCACCACGATGCCCGGCACGGCCAGCGTGGCGGTCGACAAACCCGCCAGCCAGCGCCGTCCTGGCAGCGAGGTGCGCATCAGCAGATAGGCGATGGCCGTCCCCAGCAAGACATCCAGTCCGGCCGCCAGGCCGCAGTACAGCAAGGTGTTCTTCAACATGCCCGCGGCATCGTCGAACACGGTCGCGTAGTGCGCCAGCGTGAACGCATCCGGCAAGGGCGCGAAACTCCAGATGGAACCGAACGACAGCAGCAGCACGCCGACGTGCGGCGACAGCACCAGCCCCATCACGAAGAACACCCAGGCATAGGCAAGCACCGCACCCCGCCGTCCCAGCGCGCGGCGTCGCAGGCCCTCGCCGCCGTAGGTGGGAGCCGCAGACAAGGGTGCGAAATCCATCCGCTTCAGGCTGAGCGACGACAGCGACATCACGCACACCGAGAACGCGACCATGATCACGCCGATCACATAGCCCAGGGGGTCTTCGGCGCCCAGTTGGGTGATGCGCAGGTAGGCCTGGGGAGCGAGCAGGTTGGTGGAGCCCAGCACGAGTGGCGTCCCGAGGTCATCGAACACCTTGACAAAGACCAGGGAGGCCCCCGCGACGAGCCCGGGCAGGCCCAGCGGCAGGATCACCCGCCGGAACAGCCGCCAGCCCGTACAGCCCAGGGTCATGGCGGCCTCCTCGGCGGCGCCATCGATGCGGCCCCAGGCCACGGTGAGGTTCAGCAGGATGAACGGGAAGTAGTGGAGTCCCTCGACGAAGATCACGCCATTCAGACCATCCATGAAGGGGACGGTCCAGCCGAGATATTCCTGAAGCAAGAGGTTGACGGTGCCGGAACGCCCGAAGATCAGTTGCATCGCCACCGCCCCGACGAAGGGCGGAAGGACGAGCGGCAGCAGGCCCAGGGACTGGATAAGCACACTGCCGCGAAACTGGAAGCGCACAGCGAGGTAGGCCAGCGGCACGGCCAGCACGGCGGCCAGCGCCGTCGACATCGCCGCCACATAGGCGCTGTTGAAGAATGCCTCTCGCATCAGCCCCTGTGCAAAAAAAGCCTCGAAGTGCCCCAGCGTCCAGCTGCCGTCCGTGTCCAGCACCACCGCGTGCAGCACGCTGCCCACCGGCAGCACGAGGAACAGCATGAGAAAAACCAGCACCAGCGAGCCCACCCCCCAGGGCACGCTGCGTCCTGCATACCGACGAAGGAAAGACAGGTTGGGCATCGCCGTGTTCTCTTGCATCGACAGGCGGGACACAGCCCGCCCCTGGGTGGCTACTTGGCCAGGGCGGCGGCCTTCTCGGCGAGCTGTCGGGCCTCGTTGTAGTTGGACAGGGCCTTGCTGTTCCAGTCGTTTTCCATGGCCAGGGCCTGTTTGCTGGCCTCGGCATTCTTCTTGTCGGCCGAAAAACTTTCGAGGAAGCCATGGTCTGCAGCCACCGCGGCCTTGACCGGGGGCGTGAAAGCCAACTCACGCGCCTGCTTGACCAACGCTGCGCCCTGGGCGTTGGGCTTGAGCGCCAAGGCCGCCTCGGCGGTATGAATGGCCTTGGTGGCGGCCTGAAGTTCCTTCAGCCGGGAGGTGATGATCTGGTCAAACAGGGCCACCACCAGGCTGTACCGGGCGGCAGACAACTCGGCGTTGAATTTGACCTTGGCACGGCGTGACACCTCGATCGCGCTGGGGTAGTTGGGCGGCATGGTCAGCTGGTCGCGCGGCAGGATGGGCAAGCGCGCCAACTGCGGCTGCAGTAACACTTCCTGCCCTTCCCTCGAGACGCTGTAGGCGATGAACTTCTTCGCGTCGGCGGTGTTCTTGGCGCCAGCGATCAAGGCGATGTTGGCGGGCACCAGGGCGGTCACCTGGGGGTAGGCGAAGTCCACCGGAAAGCCCGAGAGCTTGCCACTCAGCCCGAAGAAATCAATCACCAGCCCCACCCCGAACTGGCCGCTGTTGACCCCGTCCGAGACGCCGAAGCTGCGTTCCGTGATCGAGGCGCAGTTGCCCGCGATCTGCAGCAGCTGGGCCCACCCCTTGTCCCACCCCTCGCCCTGCAGGATGGTTTCCACGGTCAGGTGCGTGGTCCCCGAACGCGAGGGCGAACTCATCGCCACGTGGCCGAAATAGGCCGGCTTGGTGAGGTCGGCCCACTCCGCCGGCGCGGTCAGGTTCTTGGCTGCCAGGTAGCGGGTGTTCCACATCAGGCCATAGCCGCCCAGCGCCTGACCCAGGTAGAAACCCTCCGGGTCGTTGAGCGGATAGCTGCCGATGTTCTTGGGCGCGTTGGGGTTGGCCATCGCGGCCACCGGCTCCAGCAGCTTGGCATTGGCCAGCATCTCGAACGCATCGGGCGCCGAGGCCCAGAACACGTCGGGCCGCTGCCCCGCCGGCGTCTCACGGACGTAGGCGACGGCCACGTTGGTGGCCTTGCTCAGGAATTCGAGCTTGATGTCAGGGTTGGCCTTCTCGAAAGCGGTCTTGTAGGCCTGGGTCAGCTCTTTCGGGAAAGAGGTGACGACGGTCACCGTGCCAGCCTGCACCACGGTCACTGCACCTGCAACGGCGGCGGCCAGCGCCACCGATCTGAACGAAGCGAACATCAGGTTCTCCTATGCTCAATGAGGTTGCCCACGGACACCGTCGTACTGGGGCGGGAAAGGGCTTCACCATGCTGCCAGCCCGCGTCGCTTGAACCGCATCGGCCCCAGTGCCCGCGGATTGTGGTCTGAAACGCCGGCTTGCTGTTGGAGAAGATCAAGCCCGGCCCCCTCTCACGCGACGTTCGCCACACCCGCTGCACCGGCAAGCCGGCCAGAGGGCTCACCAGCCCGGGCCTGGGCCGAAACTTTCTCTCGCTCCAGGGCCACTGCGCCCAGGTGGGCCAGACAGCAGAAAACGATACACAGCACGGCCGCCGACAGCAGCACATAGAAACCGGCGTTCCAACCATAGGTGTCAGCCAGCTTCCCGATGAGCGCCGTGCCCAGCGTCGAGCCCACCACGTAGCTCATGAAGCCGCGCAGGCCCACTGCCGAGCCCACGGCGAAATGCGGCACCACTTCCATGGTCTGAACCGACGCCAGAAACTGCGGAACGTAGATCAGGCAGCCGATGAAGCCGCAGGCCAGGGTGACGCCCAGCAGGGAATCCGCTTTCCAGTACACCAGCAAGGCCACCAGGATGGTGATCATGGCAGCGATGGCCAGCGGCATGCGCCGTCCTTTGAAATACTTGTCCGTCAGCACGCCGGCGAACAGTGTGGACGGAATGGCCGCCCATTCGAATATGGTGAAAGCCATCCCCATCTCGCTTTTGGAAAATCCCTTAGCCTGCAGCAGGTAGATGGGCAGCCAGGTGAGCACACCGAAGCGGACCACGTAGACACAGGCATCCACCAGAGAGACATACCAGACATTCTTATTGGTCAGCACGTATTTGCAGAAGATCCCGAACGCCGACAGCGTCTCCGGCGCATGGCGGGTGGCGTCCTTCACCAGCGCCTCGGAAGGGAACATCTTCTCGAGCGAAGGCATCCCCGCGTTGTAGGTCGTGCCAACGCCGAAGACCATGACCACCCCCGCGACGACCACGGCAGCGGCGGCGGGTGCCCAGTAGCTGGCTGCCTGCCAGTGTTCTGCGCCGAACAGGGCAAAAGCACCGGCCGCGATGGGTGCCACCATCCCGCCCCCGATGTTGTGGGAGATGTTCCAGAGGGCGCTGGTGCGCCCCCGTTGCAGCCGGGGGAACCAACTGGCGATCGTGATGAAGGCTGGCCCGGCCCCCATGCCTTGGAACAGGCCGTTCAGGATCATCAGCGCCACGAACATCCAGTAGGCTGAACCAAAGCCCAGGAAGACGTTCACGATGCACGACAAGATCAGGCCGCACACCATGTAGTGCTTCGGATTGCATTTGTCCGCCAGGCTGCTCATGACGCCTTTGCTGATGCCGTAGGTGATGAGCAGGCAACTGCTCAGCAAGCCGATGTCCGTCTTCGACAGGCTCAGCGCCTTCATCAAGTACGGCGTGGACAAGGTGAAGTTGTTGCGCACGAAGTAGTAGGCGACGTACCCGATGAAGACACCGAACAGCGCTCGGATCCTCAAGGTGTTGTATCTGCCAGCCACCTCGGAAGGCGGCACAGGGCGGACGGGGGGGCGTGTTCTCAGGAAGCTGATCATTTCGAATACTCCGATGTCAATCGATGTGGCGGCCGAATCCACGTCCGGCCCACCGCAGATGGATGAGGCGGGACATGCAAATCAAAATTTCTTGGGAGAGCGCAGGACCGGGGTTGATCCTGTCGCGTGGGACGTCGCGCGCTAAGTCCCGGCGGTCGTCGTCACCGTGTCCCCTTGGCCCGGGCGGAGGCCTGTGCCGCAAGCTGGGCCGCCTCCCGGTAGTTGCCTTTCGCCGTCTCGCTCCAGCCCGACCGCCCTCCCGACTGCAGTGAGGAGAGAAGAGACGGCTCCTGGCTCTGCGCCAGCGTGACGACGGGTTGAGCCAGACGTTTGCGGGCCTGCTGGAGCAGCGCCAGGGCCTGGGGATCGGTCGAGCCGCGCAGGGCGCGTTCGGCCTGGTTCAACACCTGCATGGCGGCATGCAGTTCGGCGTGTGGCTGCGTGATCACCGCATCGAACATCCGCGTGACGAGTGCGCGGCGCTGCTCGGCCAGCGCCAGGTCGAAGTCCAGCGTCGACTTGCGCGCCACGGCATACACGTTCGGAAAGTTGGAGGGCACTTTCATGGAAGCGGCGGCGAACGGTGACGCAGGCAGCCGGCTGATCTGTGGCTCGTACAGCAATTCCTGCCCTTCGCGGCTCAGGGTGAACTGCGTGAACAATTCGCCCCCCTTGACGCTGTGGCCCCCCGCCACCATGGCGACGCTGGCGGGCAGCACCACCGTGTTCAGGGGGTAGGCGAAATCGACAGGATGGCGGGAGGCCCGGCCTGCCAGCGCGAAGAAATCCACCACCAGGCCCACGCCCGCCCTGCCTGTGTTCACGCTGGCGGGAACGTCCAGACTGCGTTCCGCAATCGCCCTGCAGTTGCCACCGATCTGCGTGAGCAGGGCCCAACCGGCCTCCCACCCCTCAGCCTGCAAGATGGCCTCCACCATCAAGTGAGTGGTTCCCGAGCGCGACGGCGAAGACATCAGCACGTGCCCGAAGTAAGTCGGTGCGGCCACGTCGGCCCACGAACGCGGCGCGACCAGCTGATGCTCACGCAGGTAGGGAACATTCCACATCAGCCCGTAGCCCGACACAGCCTGACCGAAATACAGGTCCTGCGGTCCGTCCATCGGAAACCGCCCGATCGCGGCGGGGATGCCGGCGTTGCGTACTTGCGGTGCCGCCTGAAGCAGCCCCGCCTGCGCCAGCGCGCCGAAGACGCCAGGATCAGAGGCCCACACCACATCAGGACGTTGGCCCGAGGCCAGGCCTTGCAGGTACTGGACGAAATCACTGGCACTCTTGCTCAGGATCTCGACCTTGAACTGCGGATGCTTCTTCTCGAAAGCCTGCTTGTAGGTGTCCGTGACCTCGGCAGGGTAGGAGCTCAATACCTGGACGACATCGGCCGCATTCGCCATGCCTCCCATCCACCAAGCACCTGCGGCCACCACCAGGGAACGAGACCAGCGCAGCAACTTCATAGGAACCTCCTTTGCGACGCGCTCATTGGACGGGGAGTGCCTGGGCACTGTCCAATCACTCGTTTTGATGGCCGCCATCAACGTCGTCCGCAGTCGGGTAAACCATGAGCGGAGGACTGTGAGAAAGGAACGCAGCCACGGGACGGGATCATCAGAGGATCTGGCCACCCGTGATGCCGTTCACGACCGGAGGCAAGCGCGAACGCGAACGCGGGGCAGCCCGGCTGACCTGGCTGCCCCGCGAGGAGGAATCTGGCGCCCGAGCGGCCCAGACGTGAATCCGCCCCGACCTCAGTGGTGAGCGTGGCTGTCCAGCTTGAAGGTGCTGACCATCTTCGCCAGACTGCCCGCCTGCTCCTTCAGGGACTCCGAGGCGGCGGCCGACTGCTCCACCAGCGCGGCGTTCTGCTGCGTCATGTGGTCCAGCTGGGTGACCGAGGTGTTGATCTGGGTGATGCCTTCCGACTGCTCACCCGAGGCAGCGGTGATCTCGCCGATGATGTCGGCCACGCGCTGCACCGAGCCGACGATCTCCTTCATGGTGCTGCCGGCGTCGGCCACCAGCCGGGTGCCGCCTTCAACCTTCTCGACCGAGGCCCCGATGAGGCTCTTGATCTCCTTGGCCGCCTCGGCCGAGCGACCGGCCAGGCTGCGCACCTCGCCCGCCACCACCGCGAAGCCACGGCCCTGCTCGCCGGCACGCGCCGCCTCCACCGCGGCGTTCAGCGCCAGGATGTTGGTCTGGAAGGCGATGCCGTCGATCA
>CBINPE010000168.1:0-9099 GCA_966252435.1 uncultured Burkholderiales bacterium
TTCCTCGCGCTCGTAGGCGCGCGCCAGGTGGGCGATGTAGTCGGCGGGGTGGTAGTAGCTGATGTACTGCAGGGCCGCGGCGATGCTGTCGATCAGGTCGGCTTGTCGGATGGTCGTGGTGCTCATGGGCGTGACTCGGGGAGATGAAGAAAAGGAAAAGGGAATGTCTTCGGTGCAGGCTCGCGCGCAGGACTTCTCTGCGCCCGCTCAGATGTCCTTGATGAGCTGGCGGAACTCGTCCACGTCCTCGAAGCTGCGGTACACCGAGGCGAAGCGCACATAGGCGACCTTGTCGATGCGCTTGAGTTCGCGCATCACCAGCTCACCGAGCTTGGTGGTGGGGATTTCCTTGAGGCCGCTGTGCAGCAGCTTTTCCTGGATACGCTCGAGCGCGCTGTCGATCTGCTCCACGCTGACCGGGCGCTTGCGCAGCGCCAGCGACATCGATGCGCGCACCTTGCTCAGCTCGAAGTCGGCGCGCGTGCCGTCACGTTTCACCACGAAGGGCAGGGAGACGTCCGCCCGCTCGTAGGTGGTGAAGCGCTTGTCGCATTGCTGGCAGCGCCGGCGGCGGCGCACCACGTCGCCTTCGTCGGACTCCCGCGTCTCGACGACCTGGGTTTCAGTGTGAGCGCAGAAGGGACAGCGCATGGGTTTTCTTCAACAACAACAACGGCGGCCCCCCACGGCCCCGGGCAGCGGGGCGGTGAAGAGAAGAAGGAAGAACGGGAGGGGCCGCGCCACGACAGTCTGCCCGCGGGCTCAGCGGTACACGGGGAAGTCGCGCACCAGCGCAGCGACCTTGGCCCGCACCGCGTCCAGCACCGCGGGGTCGTGCGGGGCGTCCAGCACGTCGGCGATCAGGTGGGCGGTGCGGCGTGCCTCGTCTTCCTTGAAGCCGCGGGTGGTCATGGCCGGGGAGCCCAGGCGGATGCCGCTGGTCACCATGGGCTTTTGCGGGTCGTTGGGGATGCCGTTCTTGTTGCAGGTGATGTGCACGCTGCCCAGTACCGCCTCGGCCTCCTTGCCGGTCAGGTTCTTGGGCCGCAGGTCGACCAGCATCACATGGCTTTCGGTGCGACCACTGACGATGCGCAGGCCGCGCTCGATCAGCGTGCGGGCCATCACGTCGGCATTCGCCACCACCTGCTGCTGGTAGGCCTTGAACTCGGGCGAGAGGGCTTCCTTGAAGGCCACTGCCTTGCCGGCGATCACGTGCATCAGCGGGCCGCCCTGGATGCCGGGGAAGATGGCGCTGTTGATTTTCTTGGCGATGGCTTCGTCACGGGACAGGATCACGCCACCGCGGGGGCCGCGCAGGCTCTTGTGCGTGGTGGAGGTGACCACGTCCGCGAAGGGCACGGGGTTCGGGTACACGCCGCCGGCGATCAGCCCGGCATAGTGGGCCATGTCGACCATGAAATAGGCCCCGACCGCCTTGGCCACCTTGGCGAATCGCTCGAAGTCGATGCGCAGGCTGTAGGCCGAGGCGCCGGCGATGATCAGCTTGGGCTTGTGCTCATGGGCCAGGCGTTCCATGGCCTCGTAGTCGATTTCTTCCTTGGCATCGAGGCCATAGCTGACCACCTTGAACCACTTGCCGCTCATGTTGAGGGCCATGCCGTGGGTCAGGTGGCCGCCTTCGGCCAGGCTCATGCCGAGGATGGTGTCGCCGGGGTTGAGCAGGGCGAAGAAGACACCCTGGTTGGCCTGCGAGCCCGAGTTCGGCTGCACGTTGGCGTGTTCCGCCCCGAACAGGGCCTTCAGGCGGTCGATGGCCAGTTGCTCGGCCACGTCGACGAATTCGCAGCCGCCGTAGTAGCGCTTGCCCGGGTAGCCCTCGGCGTACTTGTTGGTCAACTGACTGCCCTGAGCGGCCATCACGGCGGGCGAGGTGTAGTTTTCGGAGGCGATCAGCTCGATGTGGTCTTCCTGGCGCTGGTTCTCTTTCTGGATCACAGCCCAGAGTTCGGGATCGACGAGCGGCAGGGTGGAGGTGGTGCGATCAAACATGATGGTGGCAGTCCTGAGGGAGTGGACCCACGGTGGTGGTCTCGACGAGCACACAGCGCGTTGGGCTGCCCAGGCGAACGGCTGAAAGCACGGTGCCGCCCATCCATCCGCAGGGAACGAGTGAAAAAAGCGGCTGCCGCGACCATGCTTCCCGGTGGTTCACCACCTCCGACCTGAAGGGATCCAGGCCGTATCGCCAGTTGCACGGTCCCGAGAGTGTAGCGCGCCAGCTTCAGTTGGTGGTGCGGCCCAGCAACAAGGCGATCTGGTCGCCCGTGCCGTCGTCTTCCTTGGGCGCCGACTGCGGGGCCGGCGCGTTGGCCTCGGCCGCCTCGGCAGGACGCTTGGGCGTCGGTGCAGGGCTGGCCACCGACGTCAGCGTGGGTGCCTGCAGCCGCGGCACGGTCGGCGGCACGGCCTTGCCGCTGGCCACCATGCGAAGGTGGGCCTGCTCGGACAGCACCTTGGCGGCATAACCTTCATCGCTCGGCAGGTTGGCGGCTCCAACGTAGTAGCGCAGCCCGCCCTCGACACTGCCGGCGCGGGCAATGCATTCCTTGAGCACCTGGACGCCGACGCGCAGGTTGCTCACCGGATCGAACGCCGCCAGGTTGCCTCCGAAGGCGTCGTACTTGTCGTTGTGCACCTTGGTCATGACCTGCATCAGACCTTGCGCACCGACGGGGCTCTGGGCAAAGGGGTTGAAGCTCGACTCCACGGCCATGATTGCCAGGATCAGGGTGGGGTCCACCGAGGCCTTCTGCCCGACCTGCCAGGCCTCGGTCACCAGCCGGCTCACCGGCTCGGGGGCCACCCCATAGCGGCGCGAGATCCAGTAGGCCACCGCCAGTTGTTCACGGGTGAGCTCTTTCGGGTTGACGGCGGTGGCGCGGTTCACGGCGTTGGGTTCGCCCAGTGCCGCCGCCAGCAGCTCGGCCGGGTCCTGGCGGGCTTCGTGTCGCGCCAGCAGCCAGCCGAAGGCATGCGACTCGATCGTGTGGCGCAATTCCCGGTGGCTGGCCACGAACAGCACCAGCGCCAGCACGCCCAAACCCAGCAGCGCCAGCGTGTTGTGGCTGACTTCCAGCATCCCGTGGCCCAGGTCTTTGAGAAACACCCAGGTGGACTGCCGAACTGCGTTGGCGATTTGCCGCGCCAGGCGCAGCAAGGGACCGATGACCTTCATGACTTTCCTCGTTGTCGCCGGACCGGACACCCAAAGGCGGTATCGGCCGGCGCTCATAATTCGTCGCAAGGGCTGTGCAAGCGTGCCCAGCAACTGCGAAGGGCTTGTCGAACCGGTTTTCCTATTGAGCCACGTGCCCCCCGCGAATGGGGGGTGGGTTTCCCCCGGTACTTCAAGTTCGGCGGATTCTAGAAACGCCCTTGATAACTGGTCAAGTGTATAGAAATTCATTTCAATAACTTTTGTGTATGAAATACAGTGATCTGAGGGATTTCATGACGGGTTTGGCACAGCGCGGCGAGCTCGTGCATGTGAGCGAACCGGTGTCTCCCCATCTGGAGATGACGGCGCTGAGCGACCGTGTGCTGCAAGCGGCGGGCCCGGCCCTGGTGTTCGATCGGCCGACGGGGGGGCGCATGCCGGTCCTGACGAACTTGTTCGGCACGCCGCGGCGCGTGGCGCTGGGCATGGGGGCTGCCGAGGTGAGCGAGTTGCGCGAGGTGGGGCGGGTGCTGGCGGCCCTGAAGGAGCCCGAGCCACCAAGGGGCTTGAAGGACACGGGGCGCCTGCTTCAGATGCTCAAGTCGCTGTGGGACATGAAGCCTGACGTCGTGCGCCGCGCAGCCTGCCAGGAGGAAGTGCTGGAAGGCTCGGCGGTCGACCTGGGTCTGCTGCCCGTGCAGACCTGCTGGCCTGGTGATGCCGGGCCGCTGATCACCTGGGGCCTGGTCGTGACCCGGGGGCCGCAGCAGGTGCCCCGGGCGCGCCGGCGTCAGAACCTGGGCATCTACCGGCAGCAAGTGATCGGCCGCCACCAAGTCATCATGCGCTGGCTCGCCCACCGGGGCGGCGCGCTGGATTTCCTTGAGTTCACGCGCGTCAATCCCGGCCAGCCGTTTCCCCTGGCGGTGGCGTTGGGGGCCGACCCGGCGACCATCCTGGGGGCGGTGACTCCCGTGCCCGACAGCCTCTCCGAATACCAGTTCGCCGGCCTGCTGCGAGGCAGCCGCACCCAGGTCGTGGCCACCGGGGTGGGCGAGGGCGAGCACGGGCTCCAGGTGCCTGCCAGTGCAGAGATCGTGCTGGAGGGGCACATCCCGGCCGCGGCGCCTGGCTTCACCGGGGTGAGCGAACATGGCATCCCGCTGAAGGAACACGGTGGTTACCTTCACGCGCTCGAAGGCCCCTTCGGAGACCACACGGGTTATTACAACGAGCAGGACTGGTTCCCTGTGTTAGAGGTCGGGCGCATCACACACCGGCGTGATCCCATCTACCACTCCACTTACACGGGCAAGCCGCCCGACGAACCGGCCGTTCTGGGCGTGGCCCTGAACGAAGTGTTCGTGCCGATCCTGCAGAAACAGTTTCCCGAGATCGTCGACTTCTACCTGCCGCCCGAAGGCTGCAGCTACCGCATGGCGGTGATCAGCATCCACAAGCGCTACGCCGGGCATGCGAAGCGCGTGATGTTCGGCGTGTGGAGCTTCCTGCGCCAGTTCATGTACACCAAGTTCATCGTCGTCACCGATGCGGACATCGACGTCCGCAACTGGAAGGAGGTGATCTGGGCCATCACGACGCGCATGGACCCGGTGCGCGACACCACCCTGGTGGACCACACGCCGATCGACTACCTCGACTTCGCCTCGCCGGTGAGCGGGCTGGGCGGCAAGATGGGCCTGGACGCCACCCACAAGTGGCCGGGCGAAACCTCGCGCGAGTGGGGCCGCACCATCGAGATGGACGCGGCCGTGAGCCGACGCATGGACGAGCTGTTCGAGCGCATGCAGAAGAGCGCGCCTTCCGCCACCTCATGAGCAACCTTGCGCATGGCAGGGTTGCGGGCTTCGCAAGTGGTTGAATTCGCCTGGAGAGTGAATTTTTCCTGCGCGGGACTTGAGCTTTGGGAACACTGGCCGTACGATGGCCTTGCCTTTTGAAGGCAAACCAAGTGGCGCAGTGATTGCGCCCAGGAGCCCCGGACTTCAATCTCCGGATCTCCGAATTGGTGGCGTTTCAGCCACCCACCCCTCCGGATCGAAAGATTCGGGGGGGTTTGTCTTTATGGCTTCATTGGAGGCGCTGCCGGAACGCATTCAGCGTGTTTTTCTCGGGGCTGCTGTCGTAGATGGCGAAAACGACCCGCTCAAATGCGCCTTTGAATCGCTCATGGGCGAGCCAGCAGCCAAACGCATCAGCCACCATGGCCGGGTCATTGCGAAAGACCCCGCAACCCCAGGCACCCAACAACAGGTTGCGATGCCCATGTTGCTGGGCGACCGCAAGGACAAGCCCGGCGCGATGGTGCAGCCGGGCTTTGATGCTGGGCCCGGCGCTGGGGTCGCGTGCCAAGGTTTGTCCTGCGTTTGGGGCGGGGGCCGTGATCACGGAAGCCAGGAAGACCTGGTCCAACAGTTCACGGTTGCGCACACGGAACCACGGCACCTGCGGGGAATGGATGAGGTGGTCGGTGTACAGCAGGGAGGCTTCTTGCCGGTTGGCTTCGTAGTAGCCCGGCTGGCTCAGCAGGCAGGGGTACAGCCCGGAGCAGCGGGCCAGATCTTCCTCCTGGGCCTTGGCGCCATTGATGAAGCCACCGCCCGGATTGCGGGCCGAGGCGAAATTGAGCAGCACCAGGTCTGAACAACCGTCTGTTTCGACCAGACGCCGTGCCGCAGCCTGGGTGGTTTCTTCAATGACCTCGACCCGAGGTGGCGTCCCGTGGGCCGGGTTTTGCGCTGGGCCCAGCAGGGTTGTCGCGGTTGCGGGTGGGTACAGCCGTGTTTGACGGATCGCTGCGTCCAGCACCTCGGCGAAATCGACTGTCTCGCCTCGGCTGTTGACGTACCGGCGGGATTCCAGGATGGCCAGGGTCTCCTTGGCTATTCCTTTCAGGGACATGGCTTGCTCCAATGCATTTGTTGTTTTATGCAACTTATATTGTTGCACAAAACAACTTATAGGCGGTGGGCCATGGAACACAGGAGGGAGCGCGTGAGAGGTCGTTTGGCACTTGGGCGTAGATGTGAGCCTTCGTCCTTTTTTCCACTCCTGGATTCCCATGCGCACATCTGCCCGTCGCGTTCTCATCTGGTGGAGCCAAGGGCATCGGCTTGGCCTTGGCGCAGCGGTTCCATGCGGCAGGCAACGAGGTCGATCCTCCCTTGGAGGCTGGCATTGCGCACGTCAGTGATAGATTCTTTCCGCCCGTGTTGACTCGTTCCCGGAATGATCCGCCCCGCCTTGCTGTCCGATGCCCCAGCCTTCGTCCCGGCAGCAGGTCTTCGTTGCCTGGGAAGGGAACGTCTTGTTGGGTTTCGCCTGTGCTTATCTTGACGAGGATCCCCGCTGGGGCTGCCTGCTCGACAACATCCATGTGAGAGCGACGGCCCACCGGCGGGGCCTGGGCTCGCAGCTTCTGTCCACCGTGGCCGGCTGGTGCGCGGCCGGGGCGCCCTCGAGTGGCTTGTACCTCTGGGTGCTGCAGAGCAATGCCAGTGCTCAGCAGTTCTACCGTGCGCACGGCGCGGACAACGTAGGAACCGACGTGTGGCACGCACCGGGCGGCACCCACGTCCCCCGGTTCAGGCTGGCTTGGCGGCCGGGAAAGCTGCCTTTCCTGGCCTGAGGCTGCCCACCCGTTGGCCCCTCAGGGGGCGCTGGCCGCAGCCGACGGTGTCGGTGCCTGGGTGGTGGGGGTGGGAACGAGCTGCCCCGGGGTGTCGGTCGGGGCTTCGCCGGGGGGAATGAAGGGCAGGCGGTGGGCGATCCCCTTGTGGCAATCGATGCAGGTCTTCTCCTTGTTGGCCAGGTAGGTCGAGTGCATGTTCTGCGCCCGCACACTCTGGCGCGTGAAATCCATCGAGTCGTACTGATGGCAGTTGCGGCACTCCAGCGAATCGTTCGCCTTCAGCCGCGCCCACTCGTGCTGCGCCAGCTCGAGCCGCATGTCGCGGAACTTCTCCTGCGTGTCGATGGTGCCGAACACCTTGCCCCAGACCTCCTTGGAGGCCTGCATTTTGCGGGCGATCTTGTCGGTCCAGTTGTGCGGCACGTGGCAATCCGAGCAGATGGCGCGCACGCCGGAGCGGTTCGTGTAGTGGATCGTCGTCTTGAGCTCCGCGAAGACGTTCTCGCGCATTTCGTGGCAGCCGGTGCAGAAGCGCTCCGTGTTGGTCGCCTCCATGGCGGTGTTGAACCCGCCCCAGAAGATGATGCCCCCGATGAAGCCGCCGAACGTCAGGAAGCCCAGACTGAAGTGCACGCTCGGCTTGCGGATGATGTCCCAGTATCGCTTGATGTGCTTGCGCATGGCCGTGCTCTCGTTCTACTTGGCTGGCAGAGGGGTGGTGTCCGCGGGGTCGCCCCGGAACCCGTTGCCGACCAGGGGTGGCACCCCTTCCTGCGGGATGTGGCACTGCTTGCAGAAATAGCGTCGCGTCGAGATGCGGTTGAGCGTCCTGCCCTGGCGGTCGATGTAGTGCGTGGCGCTGACGGGCGTGGCCTGGGAAAAGGCGGTCTTCTCGCGGGCATGGCAGTCGAGGCACTTGTTGAAGTTCTTGTCGACCTGGTAGCCGTCGATGCGGTGCGGAATGAGCGGCGGCTGCTGGCTGTAGTTGCGTGCCGGCCGGTTGTCGTCATTGATGGCATTGCCCAGCCGTGGCGGCTCGGTCGTGCCGGTGATCGGTGTCGGGCCGCGCAGCGGGTCCGTCAACGGCGTGGACTGCACGCCGGGAAGGAGAAGAAGCAGCGCTGAGCCCAGAACAAGGGTACGCATCATCTTCATGATCTAGACCTTGACGATGTTGACAGCGCACTTCTTGAAATCGGTCTGGAACGAGATCGGATCGGTCGCGTCCAGGGTGACCTTGTTGATGAGCTGGCTGGCGTCGAACCATGGCACGAACACCAGCCCGCGGGGCGGCTTGTTGCGGTCGCGGGTCTCGACCCGGGTGCGCATGCTGCCGCGGCGCGAGCGGATCTCGACTTCGGACCCGCGCCGCACGCCGAGTGCGGCGGCGTCCTCGGGGTGCATGTAGCACACGGCGTGCGGAACGGCCCGGTGCAGCTCCGGCACCCGGCGCGTCATTGAGCCGGAATGCCAGTGCTCCAGCACGCGCCCGGTCGACAGCCAGAAGGGGTAGTCCTTGTCCGGCACCTCGGGTGGAGGCTCGTAGGGCAGCGCATAGATGCGCGCCTTGCCGTCAGGAAAACCGTAGAACTGGTAGTCCGTGCCCGGCTTGACGTAAGGGTCCAGGCCTTCCTTGTAGCGCCAACGTGTTTCCTTGCCGTCCACCACCGGCCAACGCAGGCCGCGCACCTGGTGGTAGGTGTCGAAGGGGGCCAGGTCATGGCCATGGCCGCGGCCGAAATGCGCGTACTCCTCGAACAGCCCCTTCTGCACGTAGAAGCCGAAGGCTTTCGCCTCGGCATTGGCATAGCCGGGCTCGATGTCGGTGACAGGGTAGCGGTCCACCACGCCATTGCGGTAGAGGATGTCGAACAGTGTCTTGCCCCGGTACTCGGGCTTTCTGGCCAGCAGCTCGGCAGGCCAGACTTCCTCCACCTTGAAGCGCTTGGAGAATTCCATCAGCTGCCAGAGGTCCGAACGCGCTTCACCTGGCGCGCTGACCAGCTGGTGCCAGAAGTGGGTGCGTCGCTCGGCGTTGCCGTAGGCCCCTTCCTTCTCGACCCACATCGCGGCCGGCAGGATCAGGTCGGCCGCCACGGCGGTGACGGTCGGGTAGACGTCGGAGACCACCACGAAGTTCGCCGGATTGCGGTACCCGGGGTAGCCTTCCTGCATCAGGTTGGCGCCGGCCTGCATGTTGTTGTTGACCATCACCCAGTAGGCGTTGAGCTTGCCGTCCTTGAGCATGCGGTTCTGCAGCACCGCG
>CBINPE010000169.1:0-9023 GCA_966252435.1 uncultured Burkholderiales bacterium
TGAAGCTGGTGCCGCTGGTGACCTCGACGTTGGCGGTGTTGGCCGTCAGGGTGTAGGTCGCCCCGCCCTCGCCGGTGAGTGTCAGCTTGGTGACGTCGATGTCGTTGGTCGCGCCAGCTTTCCAGTTGAAGCCGGTGCCGGTCACCACCAGGACGCCGGTGGTGGCGTTGTAGACGGCGTTGGTCAGGGTGGGGGCCGGCGTGTTGCTCACGGTCACAGCGTTGCCGGTGAGGTCCGCGCCCGACGCGGCGCTGCTGTCCCAGCTCGCCGCCGCGGCGACGTTGTAGGTCGTGCCGCTGGTCGAGCTGGTGCCGTCCTTGTTGAGCCTCAGGCCGAGTGCTGCGCGGTCGGTGGCGTTCAGGGTGATCTGCGCCGAGGTGGTGCTGGAAGCGGTGACGCTGCTGGTGGTCAGGGTGTAGGTCGCGCCGCCCTCCCCGGTCAGCGTCAGCTGGCTCGGGTCGATGGTGTCGCCGGTCATCATGTTCGCGCCGGTGAGCGTCAGCACGCCGGTGGACTGGTCGTAGGTCGCGCTGGTCACGCTCGCGTCCTGGAAGTTGCTGACCGTGATGCCGTTGCCCGTGGTGTCGGCGATGTTGAGCGCCGCGCTCGCGCCGCGCGCCCAGTCGTCGGCGGCCGAGAGGTTGTAGGTGGTGGCGCCCGTCGAGCTGGTGCCGTTGTGGTTCAGGCGCGCGCGCAGCGCGGAGCGGTCGGCGCTGTTGAGGGTGATGCTGAAGCTGGTGGTGCTGGTGACCTCGACGTCGGTGCTGGTCAGCGTGTAGGCCGTCGCGTCGCCCGAGAGGGTGAGCTTGGTGACGTCGATGTCGTTGGCGCTGCCGTTCAGGGTCGAGAAGCCGGTGCCCGTGACCGTCAGCACGCCGGTGGAGGCGTCGTAGGTGGCGCTGGTGATGGCCGGTGCCGGCACGGTGGCCGTGACGCCATTCGTGGCGTCGACGTCCGTGACGCCCGCTGCGGCGCCGGCCGCCCAGTCCTCGGCCGCCGCCAGGTTGTAGGTGGTGCTGCCGGTCGAGCTGGTGCCGCTCTTGTTCGTGAACAGGTTGACGGCCTCCTTGTCGCCCGCGTTCAGGGTGACGGAGAAGCTGGTGCCGCTGGTGATCTCCACGCTGCTGGTGGTCAGGGTGCGCGTCTGGCCGCCCTCGCCGGTGAGGGTCAGCTTGGACACGTCGATGTCGTTGGTCGCGCCGCTCTTGCTCAGGAAACCCGTGCCGGTCACCGTGAGCACGCCGGTGCTCGCGTTGTAGGTCGCGCTGGTGATGGCCGGGACGGCCACGTTGCTGACGGTCAGCGCATTGGTGGTGTCGACCACGTTCACCGCTGCCGCCGCGCCGGCCGCCCAGTCCTCCGCGGCCGCCAGGTTGTAGGTCGTGGCGCTGGTCGAGCTGGTGCCGTTCTTGTTGAGGATCTGGCCCAGGGTGGCGCGGTCGGTGCTGCCGAGCGTCACGGAGAACGCGGTGGCGCTGGTGACCTCGACGTTGCTGGTGTCGGAGGTCAGGGTGTAGGTCGCCCCGCCTTCGCCGGTGAACGTCAGCTTGGTCACGTCGATGTCGTTGGCCGCGCCGCTCTTGCTCAGGAAGCCGGTGCCGGTGACGGTCAGCACCCCCGTCGAGGCATCATAGGTGGCAGAGGTGATGGCCGGCACGGCCACGTTGCTGACGGTCACGGCGTTGGTGGCGTCGGCCACCGCGGTGGCGGTGCTCTCCCAGTTGGTGGCGCCCGCCAGGTTGAAGGTGGTGCCGCTGCTCGAGCTGGTGCCGTTCTTGTTCAGTATCAGGTTCACGGCCGCCTGGTCGGTGGCGTTGAGCGTGATGCTGAACGCCGTGGCGCTGGACGCGGTGATGCCGGTGGTGGTCAGCGTGTAGGTGGCCCCGCCCTCGCCCGTCAGCGTCAGCTTGCTGGTGTCGATGGTGTCGCCGCCGGTCATGTTGGTGCCGGTCACCGCCAGCACGCCGGTGCTGGCGTCGTAGGTGGCGCTGGTGATGGTGGGGCCGTTGGGCAGCAGCACGCGAGCCTCAATGCCAGCGCTGGTGGTGTCGCCGGTGCCATCGACCCAGGCCGTGGCGAAGCGGTCAGAGCTCAAGGCCGTGATCACCGGCCCGTACTGGCTGCCCAGGCGGTGCTGGTTGATCTCGAAGTCCGCGCTGTCCACCGCGACGCCCGTGGCGCTGAAGCGGCGCCCGAAAATCCCGTTCTGGTCGTAGTCGCCGGTGTCGGCCTGCCAACCCACGACAAAGCCCCCGCCCGACAGCGCGGCCACGGTGGCCAGGTCCTTGTACTCCCCGACGGCGGTGGAGACGTTGGCTTGCGTCGTGCTGCCCTGGGCGGCGCCGGCGTTGTCGTAGCGCTGGAACATGATGTCCGTCTGTCCGTAGCCGCTGTCGTAGGAACTCCAGGCCATCACGAAGCCGCCGCCGGTCAGCCCGGCCACCCGCGCCATTGGAATGCCCGAGCTGTAGACGTTGGCCGCGGCCATGCTCCCGGTGCTCACGTCGATGACGGTGGAGGGCGCGCTGCTGACCAGGGCCTTGACCTCGTAGGCGCCGGCGTCCCCCCAGGCGACCACGTACTCGCCGTTGCTCAAGGCGGCCAGCATCGGGCTCGCATCGTTGCCCGCGGTGTCGATGGTCAGCTGGCTGCCGTTCTTGGAGCCGTCGGCGGCGTTGAATTTCTGCGCGTAGATGCTCCCCGACGACTCCCATGCGATCACGAACCCACCGCCCGTCAGGGTGGTGACCGAGGGCGTGAGCTGGTTGCCGGCCGTGGTGGTGTTGGCGATGAGCTGGCTGCCCACGGTGCCATTGGCCTCGACGATGCGGTAGGCGATGTCCTGCCCGGTGCCGGTCGTGGTGTAGGCCACGACGAAGCGGCCGTTGTCCAGCGCCGATACCGCCGGCGCATACTCATTGACGCCGTTGCCGGCCGTGGTGATGGCGAACTCGCTGCCGACAGCCACGCCGGTGGAGGTATAGATCTGCCCGTAGATGCCGTTCTTGCCGCTGGCCTCGCCCTGGGCGTCCGACTGCCAGACCGTCACGAAGTTGCCGTTGCTCAGGGTGGTGATCGCCGGGCTGAGCTGGTCATTGGCGGTGGTGGTGTTGACCTTGATGTCGTCACCGAAGTTCAGGTCCGCCGACTGCTCGTCCATGACGGTGAAGGTGAACTGCTTGCTGAAGCCGTCGCCCGACATCGGGGTGCTGGCGTTGTTGGTCTGGAAGCGGTCGTAGTAGTGCGCCGTGACCGTCACCGTCTGGCCGGCGGCGGGGATCGTGCCCGAGCCGATGCTGAGGACCGCCGTGTTGGTGGTGCTGGAATTGGTGGCCGCGATGGTGAACAGGTTGGGCACCGACTGGCTGTCGATCTCCCAATACCCGCCGGTGGTGTCGCCCGTGTCGGTGGGCGTGAGGGTCGCCACGGCGGTGCCCTGGGCCGTTCCTGCCAGGAAGTAGTTCTTGCTGGCGGACATGTCCGTCGGCGCGAGGTCGACGACGATCGAGCTGCCGGTGCCGGTGCTGCCCCCGCCGTTGGTCAGGTGGTAGCCGTAGCCGATGTTGTTGGTCGTCGTCGTGTCGGAGGGGCTGTTGTCGACGTAGCGCCAGAGTTTGCCCGATGCGGTGACGAAGTTCACCGGACCGCTGTTCGGGATGGTGGTGGTGTCGTTGTAGTCCGTCCAGGTGCTGCCGCTGTCGGTGCTGTACTGGAATTTCCCGCGCGTCAGCCGCCAGTCTTCCGCCCCCAGACCGGTGGGGGCGAAGTCGGCCTTGTAGTAGGCCATGTCGTAGACGCCGGTGTGGGTCCAGGTCTGGCTGGTGTCGCCGGGACGCACGTAGATGGTGGAACCCGAGGTGCCCGACAAGGTCCTCTGCCCGTAGTCAACCGAGGTGGACACCACGGTGGTGGTGTTGTCGGTGACGGCACTGGCGATGCCATCGCTCACGCTGATGGTGAAGGTGGTCGTCTCTGTGCTGCCCACCGCCACCCGGTTGTCGGTGGGGTCGTAGACCAGCGAACGGATCGCCGTCTGCAGGGCCGCCGGCGTGCCCGCGGCGTGGGTGTAGCTCAGGCCGCCGTTGGAGGTGGAGAAGCCCGACGCCGTCAGCGAGGCCGAGGTGAAGACGCCCTTGGCCGCGGTGTCCAGGGTGATGGTCACCGTGACCGAGGCGCCCCCGTCGGGGTCGGTGATGGTGACGTTGGAGAAGGGGTAGACGATCGCCGAATCGCGCACGGCCTGGCTGGCCACGGTGCCGCCGATGGACGGCGGCGTGTTGGGCGCCAGCTCGAAGGTGTAGCTGTCCACGGCGCGTCCCAGGACGGCCGTGCCGCTCTCGATCGTGCCCGACGCCACCTCCAGCCGCCAGTTGCCGCCATAGGCGGCAGTACCGGTGAGGTCGCTCGACGCGGCGACGTCGGCCTGCGTGGCCTGTGCCAGCGCGCCGATGAAGGTTGCCCCCTCGGCACCCGCCCCCGTGTTGCAGCCATAGAGCAGGATGTCGCCCTCCGGGCTCAGCGCCCGGCCGATGGCCGTCAGCTCGGCCTGGTGCCCGGACAGGCTGCCGGTGTCCAGCGTCAGCGATCCCAGGCTGAGCGCGCCCGGCGTGCCGTGCGACAGCACGTGGACGGCATCAATGCCACTGCGCTGTGCCAGGACGTCGGCGATCTGCGCCAGGCCGTCCTGGGTGGCATCCAGCACGTGGACCTCTGCCCCCGGCGCCAGGTTGTCGACCAGGGACTGGACGTCGCGCAGGTCACTCTCCACGAACACGATCTCGCTGCGCCGCGGCGCAGCGGCGGTTTCCAACGCGGGCGGCGCCAGCCGGGCGACCTCGACCTCGGCGGGCGCAGGCGGCGGTGCGGCCACCGTCTCTTGGGGCGGCGCCACGGCCTCCGCGGCGGGGTGATGGGCATCGTCCACCACGGCCGCTGCGGTGGCCACGGCCGCGCCGTCGAACATGAGACGGGCTTCCAGGGCCAGCATGGCCGGCCGGGGCCGCTGGATGCCACGCTGCCCGCCCGCCACGGTGTCCGCCAGCAACGCGCCGGGGGAAGCCGATGCGAGGGACGCGTCCTGCAGCGTGCCGCCAGACGACTTGCCATGTCGCCTCACGGTCTCGGCCACGGCCACCCAGGTGCGTGTGACTTCACTCCAAACGCTGCGGAAAGTGCGGTTCATGGTGAGATTTCCTCGACGATCCGACCGATCACGCCATGATCGATCAATTCAAAACGAAAGGTAGATCGGGACACAGTCGCAAGCCGGCAGCCCGTGACAGGTCTCACGAGTGCGCAGGGCGATGGGCTGGCGGCGGCGCGGTCCATGGGTGGGCGGCTCCCGGCGGGCTCAGGGCGGCGGCGCCAGGTTGACCCGCCCGCTCATGCCGGCAATCAGCTCAGGAAACCTGCCGTCGATGGTGGCCACCAGCTTGATCGACTGGCTGACGGGGTCGATGCGCGCGCCGATGCGCTGCACCTTGGCCGGGTAGCTCTTGCGGGTCTCGTCGATGCTGACCTGGAACTTGTGCCCCGGCTTGAGCCAGGCCAGCCACTTGCTGGGCACGAGGAACTCGATCTCCAGCACGCTGTCGTCGATGATGTCCATGATCGCCTGGCCAGGCTGCACGTACTGCTGCTCGCGCACCTTCTGCTCGGCCACCACGCCGGCGAACGGCGCGCCGATGCTGCATTTGCCCAGCATGGTCTGCATGGAGGCGACCTCGGCCTGGTTCTTGCCGACCTCGGCCGCCGACACATCGAGCTCGACCTTGCCGATCGAGTTCAGCTCGGCCAGGCGCTTGTTGCCGGCCCAGGTGGTCTGCGCCCCGCTGAGGGCGGCGCGGGCCTTGTTGAGCTGGGCCTGCTGCAGGGTGCAGTCGAAGCTCACCAGCGGCTGCCCGGCCTGGAAGCGCCCCCCCTCCGGCACGGGCAGGCGGCTCACCTTGGCGCCGATCTCGGCCGCCAGCGTGGTGAAACGGTGTGGGGCCAGCTGGGCCCGGATCTCTTGCTGATCGAGGCCGGGCTTGGCCGGCTCGGGCGCCTTGGTGCCGGCGGTGGCTAGCGCGGCCGAGGCCGGGCCTGCCTGCGGCATGACCGCGGCCGGGGCGCGTGCGCCCTCCGCCCCCTGGGCGACGACCGCCCAGCACGCCGTCGCCGCGATCGTGAGGAAACGCCGGGCCGTCAAAGGGAAGGAAACCATGCACACTCCTCGCCGGATCAAAAGCCGGTCTGCGGTGTCGACATCGAAGGAATCAGGGCCTCACAGAGGCGTCACATTCCCGGCCAGGTTCACCTCGGCCAAGCGGGCGCGTGCGGCCTCGGCCTCCTGCTGGCTCGCGAACGGCCCCGCGCGCACCAGGGTGCGGCGCGTGCCGCCGGGCGTGAACTCCGCGGTGAACACCGGCAGGGACAGGGCACGCGTGCGCCCTACCACCAGGCTCACGGAAGCGGGCTTGCGGAAGGACCCCAGCCGCACGATCCAGCCCCCCGCCGACGCGCCCGGCTTGGCGAGCGTCCGACCTGGGATCCCGGCCATTGGCGGGTTCGAAACGATGCACTCCGTGACCGGCATCCCCGGCCCGGTACGCGCCGAGCAGACCGTGCGCCCAGCCGGCACCGCGGAGGCAGCCTCGGCCGCAGGCGCCGCCGTGGCCGCGGCGGGCGTCTCTGCGGGGGTCTGCGTGGCCTGCGGCAGCTCGCTCGTCTCGACCCCCGCCGCCCCCACCGGCAGCGCCGAGGCCGTCCCCCCTGCCGGGCCCGGCTGCGCGGTCTCGGAAGGCAGGGGTAGCGGCACCAGCGAGCCGCTGTCCCAGCCCGCTCTGGCGGTGCGGATGGCGGTTTGAAGCTCGTCCAGGCTCAGTTCCTGCACGCTGCCGATCTCGGGCTCCATGCCCAGCGTGGCCTGCAGCTTGCTGGCCGCTGCATGGGCCTGCGCCAGCGACTGGTAGCGGCGCAGCTGGCTCAGGATCGCCGCGGTGTTGTTGGCCACCTTGTCGAGCTTGCTCTGCGTCTGCGCCTGCTCGCGGTTGGCCACGTGATGGTTGATGCGGTCGTCGACGCGCCAGATGGCGTCGGCGCGCTGGTACTGCTGGAAGGCGTTGGCGTATTGCAAGCGCGCCACGTGCACCTGGGCCAGCACCGCCATCTGGGTGGCCACGCGGCGCTGGTCGGCCAGCGCGACGCCGGCGTCGGCCAGCTTCATCTGCGTGGGGGCCGACAGCAGGTTCAGCAGGCTGAACGACAACCGTGCCCCGGCCTCGTTCCAGGTCCGGTGGACCAGGTACTGGTCGTCGTCATGCTTGGTGCTGTAGCTGAGGTTCAGGCTGGGAAACATGCGCAGCATCGCCTTGCGGGTTTCCTCCGTGGCCAGGCGGGCGTTGTAGAACTGCTCACGCAGGTCGGCATTGCGGGCGATGGCCGCTTCCTCCATCGACTCGACCGGCTGCTCGAGCATGGCGCGGCTCAGGGTCTCGCCCGGCTCAATGACCTGCAGGTTCACGGCCAGCGGCACGTTGATCAGGGTGGCCAGCTCGACCGAGGCGGTCGAGAGGTCCTGCTCGATGGTCTCCAGCAGGCGCAGGCTCTCCAGCACCTGGCGCTGGTAGCGCAGCGCGTCCAGGGGTGAGCGCACGCGCGCATCCTCCGCCTTGCGGGCGTCCGCCAGCGCGTCCTCGGCTTCCTCGATCGCCTGCTTGACCTCGCCGCGAAGCTTTTGCGCGCTGGTGACGCGCCAGAACGCGGTGCGCACCTCCTGGATCAGCGTGTGCATGGCCTTGCGGCGGCGCTCCACGGCGATCAGGGCGCGGTCGGCGTTCTGCTTGGCGTTGTGGTAGGACAAGCCGAAATCCAGCAGGTTCCAAGTCAGCCCCAGTTCGCTCAGGGTGTGGCTCTTCTCGCTGGAGATGAAGGGGTTGGCCAGCGAGGGCTGGCCGGTGACCGCGTCGGTGGCTCGGCGGGTCGCGTATTCGTCATTCGACTGGTAGCCGGCCGAGGCCACGAGCTTGGGCAGCATGTCGTAGCGGCTGAGGTCGAACTGGTTGAAGGCGATCGCCTCGTCCATGAGGCGGGTACGCCGCTCCAGGTTGTATTTCAACGCCCGCGCGATGGCTTCGTCGAGGCTGAGGGGGGCGCTCAGGGGCGGCACGTCGCTTTGCGCGGCGGCGCGGTCAAGCTGGGCCTGCTGGCGGATGTCAGCCACCTTCAGGGGCTTGGGCTCGATGCTGGCGCAGGCCGCAAGGCTCATCGCACCGGCGAGAACGGTCAATTTGAAAATCGAGGCGCAGCGTCCGGAGGGACGGCCGGAAGCACTGCAGGATCGATTCGGACGAGTGGACATGAGAACCCCTTGGTCGAAAATGTTCACTCGACCATTACGTCACAGGACGAGGGCACCCATAAGCCCGACTCGACCCGGATCCACCCCTCTTATGCAGGGACTGCGCCAGGAGGTGCACGCCCCTGGCAGGGAACAGCGATTGCCGTCCGGCGCGCCGGACGGTGGTGCGCTGGCTGACCGGTCGCGATGGTCACAGCGAGGCCCGGAGTTTTCCGAGACCCCTCGAAAGCCCGGAAGGGTTACCACCCAGCAAGCACGAAGCGTCCCTGCGGCACGAAGGGACATCAATCACCACGGAAGGCCGCAGAGCGCTTCTGCTGCGGGCCTGGGCCACCATCCGCGTGATGGATTGCCCGCCGCAGCAGCGCGGTAACAACCCGTCACGCTTGTTCACACCCCCGGCTCCTAGAATTTTTTTATGCCGAATGACCATACCAACCTCCCCGCGCCTCCCGAGGCTCCGCAACCCGACCCGGACCAACGCCGCCGGCTGCTGACGCGACTGGCCTCATCGGTCATGCTGTACGGCACGGGCATGCTGCCTCTGGCCGCCTGTGGAGGTGGGGGCGGCAGTGAGGCGAGCGCTGAAACGGCAACCAGCGCCAATGGGACGGGAACCACACCGGTTCCTGCGGCCCATTCGGCCAGCCCCGCTCCTGCAGCCACCCCCTCGCCCTCGCCCTCG
>CBINPE010000170.1:0-8867 GCA_966252435.1 uncultured Burkholderiales bacterium
GGCAGCTTCGACCTGGTCAGCGTGGCCTTCGGCCTGCGCAACATGACCCACAAGGAGCGCGCCCTGTCGGAGATGAGCCGCGTCCTGCGGCCAGGGGGACGGTTGCTGGTGCTGGAGTTCTCCAAGGTGGCCGCACCGCTGCAAAAACCGTACGACTGGTATTCCTTCAAGGTGCTGCCTGCGTTAGGCAAGCTCGTTGCCGGCGATGCCGACAGTTACCGCTACCTTGCCGAGTCCATCCGCATGCACCCTGACCAGAACACCCTCAAGGCCATGATGAAGGCGGCCGGCCTGGGACATGTGGACGTTCACAACCTGTGCGCAGGGGTGGTGGCGCTGCATGCCGGCATCAAGTGTTGACGCAGTGCCTGAGGTACGTACTTACCCCCCCGATACAGGGGAGACCCTGATATGTGCCAATCCCGCTACACTCTGCGGGTTTTCGAATTACCTTTTTGCAGATGGTAATTTTTCCCCATGGTTGGTGTTCATCAAGTAATTCGGAGCCCACTTTTTCATGATTTTTGCTGGTAAGTCATCTGCTCTTTCTTGGATTTGTCCGTCCGTTCTGATTCTTGCCGGATCGGTGCTGCTGGCGGGCTGCGGAAGCAAGAAGGAGGACAAGGTCGCATCGCAAACCGCGGCCAAGGTGAACCGGTCGGAAATCACGGTTCATCAGATCAATTTCCTGCTGCAGCAGCGCCGTCTGACGCCGGAACAGGCCGAGGCGGCCCGCAAGGAAGCGCTGGAGCGCCTCGTCGACCAGGAACTGATGATCCAGAAGGCCACCGAGATGAAGCTGGACCGGGACACCAAGGTCATGCAGCAACTCGAGGCGGCCAAGCGCGAGATCGTGGCGCGTGCCTACGTCGAGCGCATCGTCAACAGTGTCTCTGAGCCTTCGCCCGAAGACATCAAGCAGTACTACGACAAGAATCCCGCGCTGTTCAAGGAACGCAAGGTCTACAACTTCCAAGAGTTGAACATCCAGTCGCTGCCAGCCCAGGCGGATGAACTGCGCACTGCCCTGGGCAATGCCAAGAGCACCAATGCATTCGTCGAATACCTCAAGAGCAAGGGGTTCAAGTTCTCCAACGCGCAGGTCAGCAAGGGGGCCGAGCAGCTTCCCTTGTCCAGTCTCGAGGCCTACGCCAAGCTCAAGGACGGTCAGACCGTGATCAACCTGCTGCCCCAGGGCGTGCAGGTGCTGGTGCTCCTGAATTCCCAGAGCCAGCCAGTGGACGAGGCCACGGCCCGTCCTGCCATCGAACAGTTTTTGCTCAACGAACGAAAAAGAAAGATCATCGACGAAGATCTGCGTGACCTGCGCACCGCGGCCAAGATCGAATACCTGGGTGAGTACGCCAAACCCGGGAAACCCGACGAGGCCGCCGCCCAGGGCTCGAAGGAAACCCCGGCGACAGCCGCGGCGTCGAAGTAACGGGGCGGGGGAAAACGGAAAAAGAGAGAAAAGAAGGAATCTGACAACAACAATAACCAGGTCCGTAATTCCAGTGGTACTGGCCACAGTGACGAACGAAAGAAATTGAAATGATGATGATGCGACGACTTTTCCAATTCTTCCTGCTGAGTTTCTTTGTCTGCGCGAGTGCGCTGGCGCAAACGGCGGCCCAGCCCGCGGCCGCGGGCGGTGCCGAGCCGATCCTCGGCGCCGGCGACGTGATCCGCGTCACCGTGTTCCAGAACCCCGACCTCAGCGTCGAGGCGCGCATCTCCGAATTGGGTCAGGTGAGCTTCCCCCTCATCGGCAATGTCACCCTGGCAGGGCTGTCCGTCACAGCGGCCCAGGACAAGATCGCCAAGCAGTTGCGTGATGGCGGCTTCGTGGTCAAGCCCCAGGTGAGCATCGCCCTCGTTACCGTCAAGAGCAACCAGGTCTCCATCCTGGGGCAGGTGGCCAAGCCGGGCCGCTATCCCATCGAGAGCAGCACCACACGGGTTTCCGAAATGATCGCCGCCGCGGGTGGCGTGTTGCCCGGGGGCTCCGACATCGTCACCCTCGTCGGAACCCGCAACGGCAAACCAGTGAAGTACGACATAGATTTGCCGTCTATCTTGCAAGCCGGCAAGCGCGACCTCGACATGGTGGTGTCCAATGGCGACATCCTCCACGTGGACCGCGAACAGAAGATCTTCATCTATGGTGAAGTCCAGAAGCCGGGGTCGTACCGCTGGGATCGCGGCATGACCGTGCTGCAGGCCATGGCCCAGGCGGGCGGGCTGACCCAGCGCGGCACCGAGCGTGGCATCCGCATCCACCGCCGTGACCCCAATGGAGGGACCAAGATCATCGAGCCCAAAATGATCGATCCCGTTGAACGCGACGATGTCATCTACGTCCGCGAGTCCGTCTTCTGAAAGTAAATCATGGCCATGTCTTTGCGACAGTATTTGAGGGTCATCTGGGCCCGCAAATGGTTGGTACTGCTGATCTTCGTGGCCACCGCCACCATCGGCAGCGTGGTGGTGCTCAACCTGCCGAGGCTGTTCGTCGCCGAAGCCTCCCTGATCGTCGACGTGCGGCCTGATCCCCTGCTGGGCAACCTCGTGGCCCCGGTGGACATTGCCACCCAGATCGAAGTCCTGAAGAGCGAGAAGGTGGCCACGCGGGCTGTGCAGATCCTGGGCATGGACAAGGACCCGAAGGCACGCGAGCAATGGCTGCAGTCCACCGAGGGCAAGAAGGTGCCGCTCGAGCGCTTCTATGCCTCGCTGCTGCAGCGCGGCATGAGCGCCGAGCCGGTGAAGCTCAGCAACGTGGTCTCGGTGAGCTTCACCTCGGCCGATTCCGCGTTCGCGGCGGCGGCGGCCAATGCCTTTGCCCAGGCGGCGATCGACACTTCCATCGAGCTGAAGTCGGCGCCGGCGCAGCAGCAGGCTGCCGCGTTCTCCGAGCGCGTCAAGGAGCTGCGCACCAGCTATGAGCAGGCGCAGGCCCGGCTGACCAAGTACCAGCAGGAAAAGGGCATCATCATCACCGACGGCCAGATGGACCAGGAGAATGCCCGCCTCAACCTGCTGACGGAGCAGCTGGCCACGGCCCAGGCCGATCTGTCCGGCCTGAACCACAGCACCGGCAGCGAAGCCTCGCCGGACGTCATGGCGAGCAGTTCGGTGCAGGCGCTCAAGGCACAGATCTCGGCCCAGCAGGCCATCCTGAGCAGCAACGGCGCCAACTGGGGCCCCAACCACCCCGAGCGGGTGGCTGCGGAGGCCAAGCTGGCCAGCCTGAACCGGCAGCTCAACACGGAAATCGGCAGGGTCGGGCAAAGTGCCAAGACCCAGCTGGGCGCGGCGTCGGGCAAGGTCGCGGCCTTGAGCAAGGCGCTGGAGGAGCAGAAGAAGAAGGTGCTCTCGCTGCGCTTCGAGCGTGACCAGGCGTCCGTGCTGCTCAAGGACGTGGAAACTGCCCAGCGCGCCTATGAAGAAGCCAGCAAGCGCGCCAGCGAGGAAGGCATCCGCAGCACCACCGCGGACTCCAACCTGCGCATCCTCACCCGGGCCGTCGAACCCTTCACCCGCTCCAACAAGAAGATGGTCGTGGGTCTGGCGGTCTCGGTCATCGGCGGCCTGCTGCTGGGTGTGGCGGTGGCCGTGGGCCTGGAGATGCTGGACCGTCGCGTGCGCGGTGCCGAGGACATGACCTTCATGTACGGCGTGCCCGTGATCGGTGTCCTGCGGCCCGAAGGCTCCAAACAGCCCACCTTCCGGCAACTCTCCCTGGGTCCCCAGGAGCCGAATAAGCCAGCGATGCCACTGCTTGGAGCGCGGTAATGAAAATGTCCGTCTCTTTGCTGCCGACGGCGCCCCGGGCCAATCGGACGATCGGCGCGATCCTCATGGACGCCGGCCTGCTGTCCACCGAGGACGCCGAGCGCATCCTGCTGCTGCAGAAGCAGCAAGGGCTGCGCTTCGGGGAGGCTGCGATCAAGCTCGGCGTGCTGAAGGAAGCCGACATCCAGTTCGCCCTGGCGCGGCAGTTCGCCTACCCCTACCTGCGTTCCACCGCCGAGCGCAAGCCGGTCAGCGACGAACTCGTGGCGGCCTACCAGCCGTTCAGCCCACAGGTCGAGCAGCTGCGTGCCTTGCGCAGCCAGCTCATGCTGCGCTGGTTCGACAAGTCGGAGCAGCGCCAGGTGCTGGCCCTGGTGGGCACCGAGCAGGGGGAGGGGCGCAGCTACATGGCGGCCAACCTCGCGATCGTGCTGTCCCAGCTCGGCGAGCGCACCCTGCTGATCGACGGCAACCTGCGCACGCCGCGCCAGCATGAACTGTTCAAGCTCGACAACAAGCTGGGGCTGTCCACCATCCTGGCCGGCCGCTCCAGCGACGAGTCGATCATCCGCATCACCGACCTGGCCGGCCTGTTCGTCCTGCCCGCCGGGCCCATCCCGCCGAATCCCCTGGAGCTGCTGAGCCGTCCCACGCTGGACGAACTGCTGGCCAACGCACGCGCGAACTTCGACGTCATCATCGTCGACACCCCCAGCTTCGCGGTGGGCGAGGACCCGATCATCATCGCCCTGCGTGCCGGTGCGGCGCTGGTCATGGCCCGCTCGGCCCAGACGCGCGTGTCCTCATTTACCAACCTGGTTCAGGGCTTGATGAACGCTGGCGTGGCGGTCGTGGGCTCGGTGCTCAACGACGTGCCAGCCAAGAAAGCACCCAAGTGAATGGGCGGCTTGCATCACCCACCGTGCATGCAGGCGAAGACGGGCCGAGGGGCGGGCTCGAGCGGTCGGGGCTGGCCTGGCTGATCACCCTCGCCGGTTTCCTGGCGATGTACGGGCCCGTCTACTGGTGGGCCTCCAACACCATCTGGACCACCGATGAGCAGGCCCACGCCCCGCTGGTGCTGGGCGTGCTGGTCTGGCTGTTCTGGGTGATCCGCAAGCCGCTGCTGGCCCTGCCGCCCCGGCCCGCCCCCTGGCTGGGGTGGCCCCTGTTCCTCTGCGGGCTGCTCATCTATGCCATGGGCCGCGTGTTCAGCATCTCGATCTTCGAGTTCAGCTCGCAGGTGCTGGTGGTGGCCGGGGCGTTGCTGCTGCTCAAGGGACGGGCCGCCTTGGGCCTGGCCTGGTTCCCGGTGTTCTACCTGGTGTTCATGGTGCCCGTCCCGGGTTTCTTCATCGACGCCATCACCGGGCCGCTGAAGCAATGGATCTCGATCATCGTGGAGTGGGGGCTGTACGCGGTCGGCTACCCGATCGCCCGCACCGGCGTGACCATGACCATCGGCCCCTACCAGCTCCTGGTCGCCGACGCCTGCTCGGGGCTGAACTCCATGTTCAGCCTGACGGCCGTCGGCACGCTCTTCATGTACATCGTGGGGCGCCGCAACGTCTGGCACAACCTGGTCATGCTGTGCGCGATCCTGCCGATCGCGTTCGCCGCCAACCTGGTCCGCGTGGCGGTGCTGGTGCTGCTGACCTTCCACTTCGGCGACGAGGTGGGGCAGGGTTTCCTGCATGGGGCGGCCGGCATCCTGCTCATGCTGGTGTCGATCGGCATCCTCTTTGTATTGGATTTTGTTCTGGCGAAGATTTTCCGCGCGCCCGAGCCTGTGAATTTGAAACATGTCTGAGACCATCCGTGCCTTCATCGTCATCCTTGCACTGAGCCTGCCGTTCTTCTGGCTGGCCAAAAAGCCGGTCTGCCAGCTGGCCATCGAGGAAGCGGATTACGTGCGGCGCAGGAACCTTTGGCTGGGCGTGGCGGCTTTCGCTTTCCTGGCCCATGACTTCTGGTTCTTCGTCTTCCTCTCGACGATCCTGGTCATCTTCCTGGGCATGCGCGACTCGAGCCGGTTCGCGATGTACCTGTTCGTGCTGTTCGTCGTGCCGCCGTTCTCGGCCGACATCCCGGGCTTCGGCATCCTCAACTACCTGATGAGCCTGGACTACCCCAAGCTCCTGTCGCTGCTGCTCCTGCTGCCCACCTACCTCGCGCTGCGGCGCGATCCGAACGTGACGCCGTTCGGCCGGACCCTGGCCGACAAGTGCGTGCTGGGTTTCCTCGTGCTGCCGCTCATCCTGCAGGGCGTGACGGACACCCTGACCAACACGTTCCGCCAGGGCGTGTACCAGTTCATCGACATCTTCCTGCCTTACTACGTGGCCAGCCGTGCGCTGCGCAACCTGCCGGCCTTCCGCGACGCGGTGATGTCGCTGGTGATCGGGATCATGCTGATGGCCCCGGTGGGCCTGTTCGAATACGGGCGCAAGTGGCTGCTCTACAGCAGCCTGGCGCCCACGCTGGGCATCCGCTGGGAGATGGGCTTGTACCTGGCCCGCGGCGGCGACCTCCGGGCCATGGCCTCGGCCGGACACGCCTTGTCGCTGGGTTACCTGATGGTGGTGGCCTCGGGCCTGTATGCCTATGCACGGCAGTTCATCCGCTCGCCGAAGTTCGCCACGCTGGGCCTGATCGTCCTGCTGGCCGGCCTGTGGGCCCCCATCTCCCGGGGGCCATGGCTGGGCGCACTGGCCGCGCTGGCCGTCATCTATGCCACCGGTCCCAGCCCCTTCTCCCGCACCATCAAGCTCATCCTGATGTGCGCCCCGGTGGTCGTGGGCATCCTGCTGAGCCCGGCGGGCGACAAGATCGTGGCGATCCTGCCCTTCGTCTCCGGGCCGGCCGTCGATCCGGTGGCGCAGTTCAACGCCGAGTACCGCCAGCGCCTGTTCGAGGCCTCCATCGAGGTGATCAAGCTCAATCCGCTGTTCGGCTCCTTCACCTACCGCGAGCTGCCGCTGATGCAGCCCCTGAAGACGGGCGAGGGCATCATCGACATCGTCAACTCCTACATGGGCGTGGCCCTGACCTATGGCCTGGTCGGCTTGGCCCTGTACCTGGGCATGTTCTTCTGCGCCCTGCGCGCGGTGTGGGTGGGCTACAAGGCCAGCAGCCCGGGCGACGAGTTCCATGTCCTCGGCCGGGCCCTGCTGGCCACCTTGCTTGGTGTGATGATCACCATCGTCGGCGTGAGCACGATCAACACCATCGGCACGCTCAACGTCGTCGTGATCGGCATGTGTCTGAGCTACGGTGAGCTGGTGACGCGCTACCTCCAGGGCAAGATGGCGGCCGGCTCGGCGTTCACCGCGCCACCCATGTCCCAGTACGTTCAGCGCAACGCGTCCTGATCCGGGCCGTCGGGGGGCGACAAGTCCTTTGGCAGCTGCGGTTGCGTGTCCGAGAAGCGCATCACCTCGAACTTCACACAGGGCACCGCGGCATCGGCCGGTGACGCGCCCAGGCCGATGGTGCCGCTGCCATGCAGTGTGCAGGTGCCACGGCGCAGGCTGACGACTTCGACGTCGTTGTTGCCGAAGCGCACGAAGGTGCCGTTGTAGCTCAGGTCAATCAGCTGGAAGCTGCCGCTGTGCCAGTCGATGCGGGCATGGGTGCGTGACACCCGGGCATCGTCGATGCAGTAGGTGGCCTGGGGGCTGCGCCCCAGCACCACCGGCAGATTGCTGGGCGAGTAGACGCGGGTGAGGTCGAACCAGCTGAGGCGGATGCCTTCCGGGTCGGGCGTCGAGCCGCCCAGGTCGGCGTAGGCCGTGGTGTCGCTGTCCAGGTTGCGGTGGGTGTCCAGCAGGTACACGTGCACCGGCTCGATGCGCCCGCGCAGCTGCATGCGGTCAAGGCTGCGGAAGTCGGCCCGGTCCTTCGGGGGCAGGCCCTCGAGCACGACCGAGGTGACCAGGGTCTCGTTGTCCCCCGCGTGGTCCAGCAGCCGGGCGGCCACGTTCACGGCATCGCCAAAGTAGTCGCCTGCCATCTCCACCACCTCGCCGCGTGCCAGGGCCACCTGCAGCTTGAGGCGCACGCTGTGGTCCGAGGCGCTGCCGATGCGTTCGAGGGCGTCGTGCATCTCGGACGCGGCCTGCACGGCGGCGGGGGAGTCATTGAAGATGGCCATCAGGCCGTCGCCCAGGGTCTTGACCACCGTGCCGCCGCAGCGGTCCACGACCCGGGCCGCCAGGGCCACACTCTGGGTCACCAGCCGGGTGGCCTCCGCATTGCCGATCGATTCGTACAGCCCCGTGCTGCCCCGCAGGTCCGCAAACAGCATGGTGCGTTCGATGATGAGGGTCATGCCTGCCTTCTCCGAAACGGATGCCGGATGCGCGGGTGCGCCTCGCGTCGGCGCCAGTGTAGCTGCGGTGGCAAAAAAAAACCGCAGCCGGGGGGCTGCGGTTGGCAGTGACTGATTTCCTGGAGAGGGCAGATCGCTGCCTCGCCGGGTCAGAGGTTGTCGAGGTAGGTGCGCAGCTTGTCGGAGCGGCTGGGATGCTTGAGCTTGCGGATCGCCTTGGCCTCGATCTGGCGGATGCGCTCGCGGGTGACGTCGAACTGCTTGCCGACTTCCTCCAGCGTGTGGTCGGTTGACATCTCGATGCCGAAGCGCATGCGCAGCACCTTGGCCTCGCGCGGGGTGAGGCTGTCGAGGATGTCCTTCACCACGTCGCGCAACCCGGCCTGCATGGCGGCCTCGATCGGGGCGGTGTTGTTGGTGTCCTCGATGAAGTCGCCCAGGTGGGAGTCGTCATCGTCGCCGATCGGCGTCTCCATGGAGATCGGCTCCTTGGCGATCTTCATGATCTTGCGGATCTTGTCCTCGGGGATCTCCATCTTCTCGGCCAGCGTCGGCGCGTCCGGCTCGAAGCCGAACTCCTGCAGGTGCTGGCGCGAGATGCGGTTCATCTTGTTGATCGTCTCGATCATGTGCACCGGGATGCGGATGGTGCGGGCCTGGTCGGCGATCGAGCGCGTGATGGCCTGACGGATCCACCAGGTGGCGTAGGTCGAGAACTTGTAGCCGCGGCGGTATTCGAACT
>CBINPE010000171.1:0-8652 GCA_966252435.1 uncultured Burkholderiales bacterium
GTTCCCCCGCCCTCCGCGGGCGTGGCGCGCAAGGCCGCGCCGGCGCTCGCCGCCACGGCGGCCGGCGCCACCGCCGCCAGTGCTGCGGCCGCCGCGCCCGTCACCCCGTCCGCGCTGGCCACCGCGACCGCCCTGCCCCCGGGCGAGGGCGGCACGGTCGAGAAGAAACTCAGCCCCCTGACGGTTGCCCAGCGCGCGCAGGCCAGCTATGCGCAGGCCGTGGAATCGGTCCAGACCGGCCGGCCTGTCCAGGCGCTGGGCCAGGCCATGGAGGCGCTGCGTCTGCAGCCGGGACACCAGGCAGCGCGGCACCTGGCGGCGATCCTGCTGCACGAGACCGCGCGCACCGGCCAGGCCGTCGACCTGCTGCGCGAGGGCCTGGCCCTGGACCCGCGCGCCGACGCGCTGTCGCTGCTGATGGCGCGCCTGCAGGCGCACCAGGGCCTGCAGGCGGAGGCGGTGGCCACGCTCGACCGCCACCAGCTGCATACGCTCGAGGCGGAAGGGCTGCGTGCCGGCCTGTGGAGCCAGCTGCACCAGTACAAGCAGGCCATCCAGGCCTACCAGGCCACGCTGGAGAAACAGCCCGGCCAGGTGACCTGGTGGCTGGGCCTGGCGGTGGCGCTGGAAGGCGACGGCCAGACCGCCCTCGCCCGCCAGACCTTCGCCCGCGTGCAGGCCATGGGGGTGGCCGATCCCGAGCTGGGTGCCTACGTGGCGCAGCGCCTGAAGGCCCTCGAATGAGACCGCCCTCCATCCTTCCGTGTTGAACCCTCTTCAAGCCGCCGCTGCCCACCATGGACCGTCCCACCGCCGCCGTTTTCAATCCCCAGAAATTCCGTCTCGGCGAGGTGATGCTGAGCCGCGGGATGATCGATGCCGCCCAGTTGCGCGAGGCGCTGGAGCAGCAGCGCAAGACCGGTCGCAAGCTGGGCCGTGTGCTGGCCGACCTGAAGTTCGTCACCGAGGTGCAGATCTGCGAGGTGATCGCCGACCAGCTGAAGATCAGTTACGTCGACCTGTTCCAGCGCGAGCTCGACCCCGCCATGGTGCGGCGCCTGCCCGAGGGCATGGCGCGGCGCTTCCGGGCCATCGTGCTGGGGCCGCGGGCCGGCGGGCTGGAGGTGGGCATGGTCGACCCGGCCGACATGATGGCCTACGACCAGCTCGCCCGCACCCTGCAGACCGCCGTCTACCCGGTGGTGGTGACGGAGGAGGCCTTGCTGGCCAAGGTCGAGCGCATCTACCAGCGCGGCGAGGAGCTCAGCAGCCTGGCCAAGGAGGTGGTGGCCGACGTGGGCGAAGGCGTGCTGACGCTGTCGGCCCTGGACGGCGCCGAGGCCAGTGCCGAGGACGCGCCGATCGTGCGGCTGCTGCAGTCGATCTTCCAGGCCGCGGTGGCGCGTGACGTGTCGGACATCCACATCGAGCCGCAGGAGCGCAAGCTGCAGATCCGCTTCCGCATCGATGGCGTGATGCAGGTGCAGAGCACCCCGGACAGCCGCATCGCCGGCGCGGTGGTGCAGCGGCTGAAGCTGATGTCGGCGCTGGACATCTCCGAGCGGCGCCTGCCGCAGGACGGGCGCTTCCGCATGAAGGTGGGCACGGCGATGCTCGACGTGCGCATCTCGACCCTGCCCACGCAGTACGGCGAGGCGGTGGTGATGCGGCTGCTGGTGCAGCACCCCGAGCGCATGCGGCTGGACGCGCTGGACATCCCCGAGCCGATCCTGAAGCGGCTGCGCGCCGTGCTGGGCGGCCCCTCGGGCATGGTGCTCGTGACGGGCCCCACCGGCAGCGGCAAGACCACCACCCTGTACGCCGCGCTGGCCGAGCTGAACAAGCCCGAGACCAAGATCATCACGGTGGAGGACCCGGTCGAGTACCGCATGCCGGGCCTGAACCAGGTGCAGGTCAACGACAAGGTGGACCTGACCTTCGCACGCGTGCTGCGCGCCTGCCTGCGGCAGGACCCCGACGTGCTGCTGGTGGGCGAGATGCGCGACCAGGAGACGGCCGAGATCGGCCTGCGCGCCTCGCTCACGGGCCACCTGGTTCTTTCGACCCTGCACACCAACGATGCCGCCAGCACGCCGCTGCGCCTGCGCGACATGGGGATCCCGTCGTACATGGTGGCGCTCGGCCTGCGGCTGGTGCTGGCGCAGCGCCTGGTGCGCGAGATCTGCCCGCACTGCCGCACCGCCTACAACCCCTTGCCGCACGAGCAGGAGTGGCTGCTGGAGGGTGACGAGGCCGACGCCGCCAACCTGTCCCAGGTGCACACCTACTACCACGGCACCGGCTGCGGCCACTGCCACGAGAGCGGCTACAAGGGCCGCATCGCGGTGTACGAGATGCTCGAGATGACCCCGGCGCTGATGCACCTGGCCAACCAGGACGACCCCGGCGCCTTCGCCAAGGAGGCCCGCCGCGCCTTCGCCGACTACTCGCTGCGCCGCGGCGCCCTCAGCCTGGCCCGCGAGGGACGCACCACGCTGTCCGAGGCCATGCGCATCAGCAGTCAGTTCTGAGTGGTGGCGATGATGGACAGACCGCGCACCGCCCGCCCCGCGATCTACCCTGGCCAGCCCCCGGCAGGCAAGCGCACACATCCCATGCGCGCTGAGATTGCCGGCCGTCTCTCAAGAAACAGCGCCCAGCGCGACGGGATTGGCATGCGGTGCGCACCAGCCCCCACCCCAGCCCTCCCCCAGCGGGGGAGGGAGTCCGCTCCTTCCCCCGCTGGGGGAAGGTTGGGATGGGGGCGCAGCCTTCGCAGCTCGCCACCTGTGTCTTGTCCACGCCTTTCGCCGACCGCGGTCAACGGGCGGCATTCACCTCAAGGCCAGGCACGCGGCCGCAGGCTCGAAAGCTGACCACCATGCCCCAATACGCCTACTACGGACGCGACGCCGCGCTGCAGCCGATGCGTGGCGTGCTGGAGAGCACCAGCCCCTCGCAGGTGGCCGAGATCCTCATGAGCATGGGCATCACGCCCGTCGTGATCGAGCCCCACGTGCCCCCCGTGGAAGCCAGCGAGACCCTGGCGCGCATGCTGGGCAAGCACCGCGTCACCGAGGCGCACCTGCTGATGTTCGCGCGCCAGATGTACTCCCTGCTGCGCGCCGGCGTGCCCATCCTGCGGGCCCTGCAGGGCTTGCAGGAGTCCTCCAGCCACCTGGGCATGAAGGACGTCATCAAGGACCTGCGCCAGTCCCTCGACTCGGGCCACGACCTGTCGCAGGCCATGGCGCGCCGCGGCGACGTGTTCAACAGCTTCTTCGTCTCGATGGTGCGGGTGGGCGAGGCCACGGGGCAGCTGTCCCACATCTTCATGACCCTGCACGACCACCTGGACTTCCAGCGCTCGATCCGCGAACAGGTCAAGGCCGCCCTGCGCTACCCCAAGTTCGTGGTCGCGGCGATGGTCATCGCGATGGTGATCATCAACGTCTTCGTGATCCCCTCCTTCGCGAAAGTGTTCGCCAGCTTCCATGCCGAACTGCCGATCATGACCCGCGTCCTGCTGGGCACCTCCAAGGCCTTCATCGTGGGCTGGCCCTACATGCTGGCCGCCGTGGTCGGCAGCGGGCTGGGCTGGCGCAGCTTCCTGGGCTCGCCCCGGGGGCGGCTGCTGTGGGACCGCTACAAGCTGCGTCTGCCGATCGTCGGCAAGCTGATCCTCAAGGGCTGCCTGGCCCGTTCGTGCCGCAGCCTGGCGCTGGTGCTCAAGAGCGGCGTGTCGGTGCTCGAGGGCCTGGGCCTGGCCGCCGACGTGGCCGAGAACGCCCACATCGAGCAGGCCATCCGCGGCATGAGCACCGGCATCGAGCGCGGCGAGAGCGTGCTCGCGGCAAGCCAGCGTGCGGAAATTTTCACACCCATCGTCCTGCAGATGATCATGGTGGGCGAAGAGTCTGGCACCCTGGACGAGATGCTCGAGGAGATCGGCCAGATCTACCAGCGTGAGATGGAGTACGAGCTGAAGAACATGTCGCAGCAGATCGAGCCGATCCTCATCTTCGTGCTCGGCCTCATGGTGCTGGTGCTGGCCCTCGGCGTCTTCATGCCGATGTGGGACCTGGGCAAGGCCGCGCTCAAGTAAGCCGCACAGCAGCCGATATAGCGGGCAAGTCAGGCGGATTTCCGGTTGTCGGACCTGTTTCCTGCCTCATCCCCCCTTCCGCCTGCGCAGTTTTTCACCAAGGAGTTCGCAATGCGACAAATGCAAAAAGGCTTCACGATGGTCGAGCTGATCGTCGTGATCATCATCCTGGGCATCCTGGCCGCCGTGGCCCTGCCCCGCTTCACCAACATGCAGCGCGACGCCCGCGTCGCCAAGCTCAACGCCGCCCGCGGCGCGGTGGCCTCCGCCGCCGCCCAGGTGCACGGCGCCGCCGTGGCCCGCCAGGGCCAGGTCCAGCCGACCTGCCCGGCCTCCGGCACGGTGCCCAACGTGAATGCCGCCGGCGCCGGCAACATCTGCACGGAAAACGGCGTGGTCACCGTGGTCCAGCTCTACCCCACCGCCAACCTGGCAGGCATCGTCGCGGCCGCCGGCCTGACGCAGGGCAACGCCTTACCCAACGTGACTTCCCTGGCCGCCGAAGGCTATGCCACCACCGGCGGCGGCGGTGCGGCCGGCGCGGTGCTGACGATCACGGTGCCCGGCGGCACGGCCGCAGCCAACTGCTCCTTCACCTACACCGCCCCCACGGCGGCTGGTGTGGCCGCGGCCGTGAGCGCCCCGACGGTGAGCGGCTGCTGATCCTCCACCCGGCGGATCGACCCGAGCGCCAAGCGACGCTCCCCACCCCGAAGGACTCGACCATGCGTGGCTTCACCATGGTCGAGTTGATCGTCGTGATGATGGTGCTGGCCGTGCTGTCGGCCCTGGCCATCCCGCGGCTGATCAGCACCAGCACCCTGGAAGAACGCGGCGCGCAGGCCCAGCTGCGCGGCCTGCTGGTGCATGCGCGCCAGCTGGCCGTGGCCCAGCAGCGCGACGTGTGCGTGCTGATCAACCCCGGCCAGGCCAGTGCGGTCTACACCGTCGGCGGGGCCTGCAGCGCCAACGCCAGCGTGCTGGCCCCGGGCGGCACCGGGCCCTACGTGGTCACGGCGCCGAACGGCGTGAGCTTCGGCGGGGCCGCCCTGCTGCGCTTCAACCCGAGCGGGCAGCCCGTGCCGGCCGTCAGCCAGACGGTCACGGTGGGCAGCCTCAGCCTGACGGTGGAGCAAGAGACGGGCGTGGCCCACTGACCGAGGGTCTTGATGTGTTTCCGCGCCGCGGCCTCCACCCCACCCCTCCCCCAGCGGGGAAGGGGGTAGCGACGCCCTCCCCCGCTGGGGGAGGGTTGGGGTGGGGGCTGCAGCGCTCGCGCATCCAGGCACTGCCACGCCGGGCCCGCGGCTTCACGCTGATCGACCTGCTGGTGATGATCGTGCTGCTGGGCGTCGTGGCCGGCGCAATGACGCTGCTGTTCACGCGCCTGGCCGTGCAGTCCAGCGACACCCTGCGCGCCCGCGAGGCCCTGGCCGTGGCGCAGGCGCTGCTCAACGAGGTGCGCATGATGCCCTTCACCTACTGCGACCCGCAGGACACCAAGGCCACCACGGCGACCGGGGCGTTCGTGGGCGGCACGGGCTGCCAGGCCACGGTCGAGGCCCTGGGGCCCGAGCCCGGCGAGGGCCGCACCGTGACCGCCGTCACCACCCCGCCGAACGCCCGCTTCGACAACGTCAACGACTACAACAACTTCGCCCAGCCCAACGCGGGCTGCGCGGGCCTGTGCGACATCGGCGGCAACCTGCTCAGTGGGCCGAACAGCCCGCTGCAGGGTTGCCGCACCCTGATCACGACCACGGCCCAGTCCATGCCCGGGGTGGCCGCGCTGGACGCCAACGGCCGCCCGCAGGCGCTACGCATCACCGTGCGCGTCAGCTGCCCCAACCTGAACGACGTGGTGCTGGAAGGCATCCGGATGCGTTATGCGCCGAACCGCATCTGAGCCCCGCCGGCACGGCGCCGGCTTCACCCTGGTGGAGCTGATCGTCTCGATCGCCCTGATCGGTCTGCTGTCGATGGCCGCGATCCCCCTGCTGCGCCTGCCGCTGGAGGGCTGGATGGACGCCACGCGCCGCGCAACCCTCACCACCGAGATCGACGTGATCCACACCAAGCTCAAGAGCGACCTGGGCCAGGCCATGCCGGGCAGCGTGCGGGTGCGCACGGTGGGCCCGCGCGTGCTGCTCGAGTACCTCGAGGTGCGCGCCAGCGGGCGCTACAGCACCGTGCCCCTCACGGCAGGCGCTCCGCTGTGCCCCGTCAGCTGCGGAGGCACCCCTGGCGCCAATGACGTGCTGGAGCCCAGCTGCGCAGAAACTTGCTTCGTCAACCGCAGTCCCTGGAACGGGGGCACGCCAGCCGTGACGAGCACGGACTGGGTGGTGGTCAACCCCTTCACGACGGCGAACAACGACCCCTACACCGCGGCGCTACGCACCCCCGCGGTGGCCGCGGCCGCCAACGGCCGGGTGGACATGGTGGCCCACAGCTTTCCAGGCGCGGGCGCGCTGAACCGCTTCTACATCGTCACCGGCCCGGTGAGCTACGAGTGCGATGCCCAGACCCGCCAGCTCACACGCTACTGGAACTACCCCCTCAGGCCCGCCCAGCCGGTGGCTTTCCCGCGGGCCAACAGCGCCGTCCTTTCCACCCGTGTGCAAAGCTGCGCGAACGCACTGAGCTATGTATCGACAGGATTGCTGAATGCCTCCCCGCCCCCGCCTCCACCCGTTGTGCCCCCTGTGTACCTGGGCGGTGTCGTGAACGTGTTGCTGCGCCTGGGACCTTCCTTGACGGAGCCCAGCTCGACCGAGGAAGCCGTTCTGCAGGCAAGCTTCACCGTGAGCGAGGAGCCCTGACGTGAACCTTGCCCCGACCGTGCCGAGCGCGGCCACCCGTGCGCGCAGACGCAGCCGCGGTGCCTCGAGCATGCTGGTGATCGCCGTGCTGGTGCTGCTGGGCGGCCTCACCGTGTACGTGGTCGGGTTGGTCAGCAGCGTCAACAACGGCTATGCCATGGAAGTCAACCTGATGCGCGCCAACCAGGCCGCCGAAGCGGGGCTGGAGTGGGGCCGCTACCGCCTGCTGATCAACAACGCCCCCTGCGCCGCGACCCAGAACGTCCTCATGCCGGGCTCGCTCTCGCCCTACACCGTGACCCTGCGCTGCACCCAGGGGGGCACCGACTCGCCGCCCAACTTCATCCAGTACCGCCTCACCGCCACCGCCTGCAACCTGCCCCAGGGCGGCGGCACCTGCCCCAACACCAGCATCAACCCGGGGCCCGACTACGTGGAGCGCCAGGTCACGGCGCTGGTGGACCACCCCTGAACACGGCATCCGTCTTCACACCGACGCCACCGACTTCGTGAACGCCTCGATCAGGTCCGCCGCCGGTCGGGGCGAGCGCACCCCCTGGGGCAGCAGGGCCTGGATGGTCACCGGCACCTCGGGCACGAGGGTGCGGACATGCAGGGTCCCGCTGGTGCTGGCCGCGGCCGTGAAGGAATCGATGATGGCGGGCCCGAAGCCCTGCTCTGCCAGCACCATGGCGATGTGGTGGGTCTGGGCCGTCAGCCCTCCCTCGGCCGGCAGGCCCTGGCGGGCGCACTGCTCGGCCAGCATCGCCCCGATGGGATCGCGTTCGTCGATGCGGATGAAGCCGGTGGTCCGCAGGTCGGCCAGGGCCACCGTGGTGCGGCGATCGGCGGCGCCGCGCTCGGGCCTGGGCGACACGCACACCAGGCGCCCCATGGCCAGCGGCACGTTCTGCACGGCGGGGTGCTGGGTGGTGCCGTAGACGATGCCCAGGTCGGCCTCGCGCAGCGCGATGGCCTGCGCGATCTCGCGCGAGTGCAGGGTGCGGATGGACACCGCCTGGTTCGGGTGCAGGCGCCGGAACAGCTTCAGCGCCGCCGGCAGCGCGCCCACCGCCAGCGAGGGCACCACCAGCAGGCGCAGCTCGGCGCACTGCCCGGCGCGCAGGCCGCCCGCCAGCCGCCGCACCGACTCCAGCTGGGACACCAGCTTCTGCACCTCGGGGTACAGCACCTGGGCCTCGCTGGTGGCCACCAGGCGGTTGCGCTGCCGCGTGAACAGGGGGTAGCCGAGCTGCAGCTCCGCATGCTGCAGCGTTTGCGTGATGGCGGGCTGGGTGACGTGCAGCAGCCGCGCCGCGCCGCTCACCGAGCCGGTCAGCATGACGGCGTTGAAGACCTCGATGTGCTTGAGTCGCATGCGCTGTTCTCCATGGGGGCCCGCCATTGCGGCATGGCGGAGTATGGCCTTGGCGATGACCCGGCGCTGGCCTGCCAGCAGGGGGGAGGGGGTCTTCAGTGGGCTTTAGTGACTCGGCCCTGCGGCAAGCTCACTGACTGCGCTGTCCTTCGATACCTCAGGACGAACGGGTGGGGAGCGCGGTGGGGCATCAATTGGACGGGAAGAGCGTCTCCCCACTCCCCACTCCCCACTCCCCACTCCCCACTCCCCACTCCCCACTCCCCACTCCTCCACTCCCGTTCGTCCTGAGCGTTTCCCCAACTCCCGTTCGTCCTGAGGTATCGAAGGACAGCGATCACCCTGAG
>CBINPE010000172.1:0-8539 GCA_966252435.1 uncultured Burkholderiales bacterium
AAGGGCAAGGACATCTTCGTCGAGAACGCCCAGGAAGACCTGTATGCCGCGATCGCTCAGGTGATGGACATGCTGGACCGTCAGGTGTGCCGCCACAAGGACCGCCTGCAGGACCACCACCACCTCAGCGCCAAGCGCGTCGACGCCAGCCTGAGCTGAGCTCTCGAGTCCAATCGCATCCCGGCGGCCCCGCCTCGCGCGGGGCCGCGCCGTTTCGCCGGCGCCACGGGTGTGCCGTGGTGCACGCCCCGCCGCGCATGCGGGCCGGGCCCGGTTCCTATAATCGCCCGTCTCACGCAGAGAAGACGTTCGCACAGGCCCGCGGGCCGAAAGCAGCGCCTGCCCTTCCATGAACCGTCTCGCCGCCATCCTCCCCGCCAGCAACGTGCTGGTGAATGTCGATGCGACCAGCAAGAAGCGAGCGTTCGAACACGCCGGCCTGCTGTTCGAGAACCAGCACGCCATCGCGCGTGCCACCGTCACCGACAACCTGTTCGCGCGCGAGCGCCTCGGCTCGACCGGCCTCGGCCACGGCGTGGCCATCCCGCACGGCCGCATCAAGGGGCTGAAGAACCCGCTCGCGGCGGTGCTGCGCGTGCAGCAGCCGATCCCCTTCGACGCGCCGGACGACGAGCCGGTCGGCCTGCTGATCTTCCTGCTCGTGCCCGAGGCCGCGACGCAGCGCCATCTCGAGATCCTGTCCGAGATCGCCGAGCTGCTGTCCGACCGCGAGCTGCGCGAGCGGCTCAAGGTCGAGCCCGACGCCGCGACCGTGCACAAGCTCATCTCCGGCTGGCAGCCGCTGAAGTCGGTCGCTTGAGCGCCCCTCGCGCCGGCGGCCGCGCCGCATGAAGCCGAGCGTCATCAGCGCGGAGGCGCTGTTCGAATTCCACCGCAGCGCGCTGCACTGGGAGTGGATCGCCGGCCACGCGCACCCGGACCGGCGCTTCGACGAGGTCGCGGTGCGCGAGGCGCAGTCCGCGGCCGACCTGGTCGGCTACCTCAACTACATCCACCCGTACCGGGTGCAGATCGTGGGCCGGCGCGAGGTCGCCTACCTGAGCGACGCCTCGGGCGAGCCGGTGGACGTGCAGGAGCGGCGCATCTCGCGCATCGTCACGCTCGAGCCGCCGGTGCTGATCGTCGCCGACGGCCAGGTGCCGCCGGACCGGCTGGTCGCGATGTGCGAGCGCGCCGAGATCCCGCTGTTCGTCACCGCCGAGTCGGCCGGCCACGTCATCGACGTGGTGCGCTCCTACCTCGGGCAGCTGTTCGCCGAGCGCACCACGCGCCACGGCGTGTTCATGGACATCCTCGGGCTCGGCGTGCTGCTCACCGGCGAGTCGGGCCTGGGCAAGAGCGAGCTCGGGCTGGAGCTGATCTCGCGCGGCCACGGCCTCGTCGCCGACGACGCGGTCGACGTCTACCGCGTCTCGCAGACCTCGCTCGAGGGACGCTGCCCCGAGCTGCTGATGAACCTGCTCGAGGTGCGCGGCATCGGCCTGCTCGACATCAAGGCCATCTTCGGCGAGACCGCGGTGCGGCGGAAGATGCGCCTCAAGCTGATCGTGCACCTGGTGCGCAAGGAGACGCTCGAGCGCGAGTTCGAGCGCCTGCCCTACGAGCCGCTGTACGAGGAGATCCTCGACGTGCCGGTACGCAAGGCGGTGATCGCCGTCGACGCCGGCCGCAACCTCGCCGTGCTGGTCGAGGCCGCGGTGCGCAACACCATCCTGCAGCTGCGCGGCATCGACACCTACCGCGAATTCATCGAGCGGCACGCCAAGGCGATGAGCCGCTCCTGACGGCTCCGGGGCTTCAGGCCTGGGGCTGGGGCTTGTCGCGGTTCAGCTCGCCGTCCAGCGCCTCGATCAGCTGCGGGATCAACTGGCTCAGCTCGCCGGTGAGGATGGCGGCATCCGTGTCGAAGCCGCTGTCCTGCCCGTCCCCCGGCGTGGCGACACCTTCCAGCACCACGTCGAGCAGCTTGATCTTCTTGAGGGCCATCGACTCGGCCAGGACGAAGGAGACGCGGCTCTGCCAGGTCATGGCGAGTTGCGTAGGCAGCTTGCCTTCCGTGATGTGGCGGCCCACCTCCTCGATGTCCAGGGTGTGGCGCGCGTAGCGCACGGTCGACTTCTCGCTGTCGGGTTGCTTGAGCTCGCATTCGCGGTCGATGGAGAAGTCCGCGGGCGCCTCGCGGCTCTTGAGCCAGGCGGCCATGGCGGTGGCGGGCGAGGTGGTGGTCTGCAGCAGGCTCAGTGCGATGCCGCCACCCAGCAGGTCGACCAGCATGCTGACGATGCGGTCGGCGGCCTTGACGCTGCCCGTGCCCAGGACGATGAGCCGGGCCTGTGGGTCGATCCACACCAGGGTGCTCGAGCGCTTGGGAAAGGCGCGCGGCAGCAGGCCTTGCAGGATGTCCTCCTTGAGCTCCTTGGCCTGCTTGCCCCGGGGGCGCCGGCCGGTGTCGGCCTCGATCTTCTCGAGCTGCTGTTCCAACTGGGCCTTGACGACCGAGCCGGGCACCGCCTTGCGCTCCACGCACAGCTTGAGGATCAGGTGGCGGCCCACGCCCTCCATCAGGGCGGCATTCTTCTCGCCCCGTGGCGCGACCCAGCCGGCCGACTCGGGCTGGGTGTTTCCACACTCGACGAAGCGGCCGGCGTCGAGGCGGCGTTCGATCTCTTCACGGGCCGGCGGCTCCCAGGATTCAATGCGGTAGATCAGGGCGTTGTTGAACATGCGGCAGAGGGGTTGGTCGTGGTTGGGTCGGGGCGTGGATTGTATGAATCCATGGGCGCGAAGTCTGTGGCGTTCAGGCTAGGATCCCCCTCTGTGAGGCCAACCCTGGTCGGTGCCGGCCTCGTGTCAGCAGGTTCCCCCAACAACTTCAGGAGACCCCATGCACCCAGACTTGAACTCTTCCCGGCGACGTCACCTCCTCGTGGGCAGTGCCAGCGCGCTGGCGGCGATCAACCTGGCCACCTGGACGCGTGGGGCCTTCGCGCAGGGCGCGGCGGTCAAGCCCCTGCCGGCCTACCTCGGCTGGAAGGACGGCGGCAGTCTCACCGTGCACAGTGCCACCACGGTGGAGACGAAGCGCAGCGTGGCGGGTGCGACCCTCGTCACGCCGGCCGTGCATCTCTACATCCGCAACAACCTGCCGGCCCCCGACGCGGCCATCGTGGCCGAGCCCGATGCCTGGACCGTGGCCATCGAGGGCGTGCGGAGGCCCCGCAGCCTCAGCGTGGCCGAACTCAAGGCGATGGGGGCGGAATCCTTGCCGATGGTGCTGCAATGCTCCGGCAATGGGCGCGGGTTCTTTCCCAGCAAGCCCAGCGGCACGCCCTGGACGGTGGGGGCGGCCGGCTGCGTGATCTGGCGCGGTGTGCCGGTGCGCAAGGTCGTGGCCGCGCTGGGCGGCGTGCTCAAGGACCGGCGCTACATGACGGGCACCGGCGGCGAGACCCTGCCGGCCGGGGTGGACCCGAAGAGCGTGGTCGTCGAGCGCTCGGTCCCGGCATCGGCCATGGCGGACGCGCTGCTGGCCTGGGAGATGAACGGTGCGCCGATCCCGCTGGCGCACGGCGGGCCGCTGCGTTTGATCGTGCCGGGCTACACCGGGGTCAACAACATCAAGTACGTCAAGCGCCTGGCTTTCACGCAGGCCGAAAGCGACGCCAAGATCATGTCGCACGGCTACCGCATCTCTCCCCTGGGCGGCAAGGGTGACCCGAGTCAGCCCTCGGTGCAGGAGATGAGCGTGAAGTCCTGGATCTGCTCGCCGGGAACGGAGGGCGCCTCGGCCGTGGCGGCCGGCACGGTGGCAGTGCAGGGCGTGGCCTTCGGCGGCCTGCATGGCGTGCGCCAGGTCGAGGTGTCCGTCAACGGCGGCGAGACCTGGGTGCCGGCCCGCTTCGTGGGGCCGGACCTGGGCAAGTACGCGTGGCGCCAGTTTGCGCTGGAGCTGCCACTGTCACCGGGGCAGTATGTGCTGGCGAGCCGGGCCACCGACATGCAGGGCACAGTGCAGCCGCGCGAGCGGCTCGAGAACGCGGGCGGCTACAACAACACCAGCTGGGCCGACCACGCGGTGACGGTCACGGTGGTCTGAGGCCATGGGGATGCTGCATTTCCGCTGGCGCAGGGCGGCGGTCCTGCTGCTGATGGCGCTGGCAACGCCGGCCATGGCCGAGCCCGAGGATGCGCAATGGGCGGCGGGTCGCCTGCTGTTCACCCAGGGTGCCTCGCCGTCCTGCACGGTGTGCCACACCCTGAAGGACGCTGGCAGCCAGGGAGCCGTTGGGCCTGTGCTCGACGAACTCAAGCCCGACGCCCAGCGCGTGGCCACCGCGCTGCGCAACGGGGTGGGGGCGATGCCGTCCTACCGGACGCTGCTCAGCGAGGCCCAGATCCAGGCCCTGGCGGTGTACGTGTCCCGGGCCGCCGCCAAGCCCTGAGGCCTGGTTCACATGACCTTTGCACGGGCCTGCGTCGTGTGAACAGGCCTTGAGCCGGCTCAGGTGTGCTTGGCCTTGTGCGGGCAGGGCTTCTTGGTGCAGGCGGCGTACAGCGACAGGGCATGGTCCTGCAACTCGAAGCCGCGGGCCAAGGCCACCGAGCGCTGGCGCTTCTCGATCTCGGGGTCGAAGAACTCCTCGACCCGGCCGCAGTCCAGGCACACCAGGTGGTCGTGGTGCTGGCCCTCGTTGAGCTCGAACACCGACTTGCCGGCCTCGAAGTGGTGGCGTGACAGCAGCCCGGCCTGCTCGAACTGCATCAGCACCCGGTAGACCGTGGCCAGGCCGACGTCCGAGCCCTCGTTGAGCAGGATCTTGAAGACGTCCTCGGCCGTCATGTGACGCTGCTGCGAAGTCTGGAAGACCTCCAGGATCTTGATGCGGGGCAGGGTGGCCTTGAGGCCGCTGCTCTTGAGTTCTTCAGCGTGATTCATGGGATGTGTCCGGCTGGCCAGGAAGGGCGGTGAATACGGGTCGAACACCCTGGCAAGGCAGGCACCCTGAACACCACACTAGAATGCCCCGATCATATCCAGCCCCCGCGCCGCGTGAAGACGCCGTCCCGCCGCGGGACGCAGTTTTTCCTTGTTGGGTGCCGCCATGTCTGTGAAACCTTCCCGTCGTCGCCTCGGCTGGGCCGGCCTGGGCTTGCCAGCCTTGTCCCTGGGCCTGTTGCCGTTCCTGCCGGCCTGCTCCAGCCCGGGCACGGATGCCTTCCTCGGGGTCATCACGCCCTACAAGGTCGAGGTGGTGCAGGGCAATGTCGTCACCCGCGAGCAGGCCGACCAGGTGCGCATCGGCATGTCCCGGGCGCAGGTGAGCGACGTGCTCGGCTCGCCGATGGTGAAGGACATCTTCCACGAGGACCGCTGGGACTACATCTTCACGATCCGGCGCCCCGGCGCGCCCCCCCAGCAGCGCAACGTGGTGGTGCGCTTCGAGGGCGACCGGCTCAAGAGCATGGACGCGCCCGACCTGCCCGCCGAACGTGACTTCGTCGCCTCGATCGACACGGCCAAGCCGGTCAAGAACCCGCCTTCGCTCAGCCTGACGCCCGAACAGCTCAAGGCCCTGCCGGCACCCGCCGGGCCCGCTGCAGCGCCGTCCCCGTCCCCCGCCGACGCGCCCGCACCGTCCGGGCCGCCGCGCAGCTACCCGCCCCTGGAGCCCCGTTGATGTCTTCTGCTGTGTCCGCATCCTCTTCTTCCACGCCCGAGCCCATCCGCGTGGCTGTCGCCGGCGCCTCTGGCCGCATGGGCCGCATGCTGGTGGAGGCCGTGCAGGCCGCGCCCGACATGCGGCTGAGCGGTGCCCTGGGCTCGCCGGGCAACCCGGCGCTGGGCAGTGACGCGGCGGCCTTCCTGGGCCAGTCCAGCGGTGTGCGCATCACCGACGACCTGCGTGCCGGGCTGGCGGACGCGCAGGTCCTGATCGACTTCACCCGCCCCGAGGGCACCTTGGCCCACCTGGCCGTGTGCCGCGAACTGGGGGTCAAGGCGGTGATCGGCACCACCGGTTTTTCCGACGCGCAGAAGGCCCAGGTGCGCGGCCACGCCGCCCACCTGGCGATGGTGATGGCGCCCAACATGAGCGTGGGCGTGAACCTGGTCATGCAGTTGCTGGACCAGGCCGCGCGCGCGCTGAGCGAGGGCTATGACGTCGAGATCATCGAGGCCCACCACCGCCACAAGGTCGACGCCCCCAGCGGGACCGCGCTGCAGATGGGCGAGGTGGTGGCCCGGGCGCTGGGCCGTGACCTCAAGGCCTGCGCGGTGTACGGCCGCGAAGGCGTCACGGGGCCGCGCGACCCGTCCACCATTGGCTTCGCCACCATCCGCGGCGGCGACGTCGTGGGCGACCACACCGTGCTGTTCGCCGGCACGGGGGAGCGCATCGAGATCAGCCACAAGAGCTCCAGCCGGGCCACCTACGCCCAGGGCAGCCTGCGGGCGGCGCGTTTCCTGATGAACCACCGCGTGGGCTGCTTCGACATGCAGGACGTCCTGGGCCTGCGCTGAGATCAGGCCCAGGCGATGAGCGGTTCGGCCGCAAACCCTGCGCGGCCGACGCAGTGACACAAACTTGAGCGACGATCCTTTCCTCTTCTTTCCTGGGCGGAGAAACTGAACGCATGAACGGCTTCGAACATTTCTGGCAGCAAGGTGACGTGGTGACCCACGCGGTGGCGGTGCTGTTGCTGCTGATGTCCGTCAGTGCCTGGGTGGTGATCTTCTGGAAGGCCTGGCTGCTGCAGCGGGCCCGCAAGGACATCACCCGCGCCGTGCCGGCGTTCTGGTCGGCCCCGGCGCTGGACACCGCGCGCACCTACCTCGCCACCCTGGACCGCGAAGGCCTGGTGCTGCCGCTGGTGGCCGCGGCCACCGCGCAGGCGCAGGGCCCCTCGCTGGAAGCCAAGGCGCACCGCGCCTCGCAACTGACCCGCCGCCTGCGTGACGCGCTGCACGCCGTGCTGGCGCCGCTGCAGTTCGGCCAGGTGCTGCTGGCCTCGATCGGCAGCACGGCGCCGTTCATCGGCCTGTTCGGCACCGTCTGGGGCATCTACCACGCCCTGGTCGGCATCTCCGCGGCAGGCTCGATCACCGTCGAGCGTGTCTCTGGCCCGGTCGGCGAGGCGCTGATCATGACCGCCGCCGGCCTGGCGGTGGCGATTCCCGCCGTGCTGGCCTACAACATCTTCGGCAAGATCGTCGGCTCCTGCGAGGTCGAGCTGGAAGGCTTCGCCCACGACCTGCGCGAGATGCAGCTCGACCTGGCCGAGGCGGCCGGCGAGCCGGCCCGCCGTGCCACCGAGAATGGGGAGGGCTGACAGCCATGGCGCTTGGACGACTCGAGCGAACAACGGGCCCGGCGCCCATGAACGAGATCAACATGACGCCGCTGATCGACGTCATGCTGGTGCTGTTGGTGATCTTCATGATCACCGCGCCGCTCATGACCTCGAGCCTGAAGCTGGAGCTACCGCACAGCGACGCGGCCCAGCCCAACGACACCCCGCAGTTCCTGGCCGTGGCCCTGGATGCCTCGGGCCAGCTCTACGTGGGCGACGAGCGGCTGGACGACGCCGCGTTTGCCGCTCGGGTGGCCGGTGCGGCCCAGCAGAATCCGCAGATGGATGTGCAGCTGCGTGCCGACAAGGCCGTGCCCTACGGGCGCGTGGCCGAGCTGATGGGCATGCTGCAGAAGGCCGGCCTGACGCGCATCGGCTTCGTGACCGACCCGCTGCCGCCCGCGGCGCCCTGAGGCGCCCGGGGACCCTTTTCGTGACGCATGGATCTTTCTTTTCCTGATGAACCCTGATTTCAAACCCACCGAGATCGAGCGCGCCGCCCAGGCTGCCTGGAATGCCGCCGACGCCTACCGCGTGCGCGAGGACGCCGCACGGCCCAAGTTCTACGCCTGCTCGATGCTGCCCTATCCCAGCGGCAAGCTGCACATGGGCCACGTGCGCAACTACACCATCAACGACATGATGGCGCGCCAGCTGCGCATGAAGGGCTACAACGTGCTGATGCCGATGGGCTGGGACGCCTTCGGGCTGCCTGCGGAGAACGCGGCCATCAAGCACAAGGTTCCACCCGCAAAGTGGACCTGGGACAACATCGCCTACATGAAGTCCCAGATGCAGGCCATGGGCCTGGCGATCGACTGGCACCGCGAGATCGCCACCTGCTCGCCCGACTACTACAAGTGGAACCAGTGGCTGTTCCTGAAGATGCTGGAGGCCGGCATCGCCGAGCGCCGCACCCAGGTCGTCAACTGGGACCCGGTCGACCAGACCGTGCTGGCCAACGAACAGGTCATCGACGGCAAGGGCTGGCGCAGCGGCGCAGTGGTTGAAAAGCGCGAGATCCCAGGCTACTACCTGGCCATCACGCGCTACGCTGACGAGCTGCTCGAGCAGGTGCGCGACCACCTGCCGGGCTGGCCCGAGCGGGTGCGCCTGATGCAGGAGAACTGGATCGGCAAGAGCGAGGGCGTGCGCTTTGCCTTCCCGC
>CBINPE010000173.1:0-8501 GCA_966252435.1 uncultured Burkholderiales bacterium
CTCACTCATTCATTCACTCACTCACTCACGTCACGGCAGGTGAACGTCGCCGGCCCGTCACGGGCCGACAAGCCCCTCCCCTCATGGCCGCTGGCCTGCCGTGGGCCGCACCTGACGCCGCTGCAGCGCGGCGCGGCGCCCTTCGGCGCGGTCCCGGCCCTGCTGTGCTGCGGCGCCGTCGGCCCCGTCCTGTGACAGGTAGGCGCTCAGGCTCTGGATGGTGGGGAAGCGGAAGATGTCCGTGATCGACAGGTCACGCTGCAGCACGTCGCGCAGCTTGCGGTGCACCTGCACCGCCAACAGCGAATGGCCGCCCAGGTCGAAGAAGTTGTCGCGCGTGCCAACCTGCGGCAGGTTCAGCACTTCCTTCCAGACCGTCGCGATGGTCTGCTCGGTGTCGCCGGCCGGGGCCACGAAGACTTCGGCCACGGGGGCGGCGGTCGCCACGTCGGGCGCCGGCAGGGCCTTGCGGTCGACCTTGCCGTTGGGCGTCTGCGGCAGGGCCGGCAGGACCACGAAGTGCGAAGGCACCATGTAGTCGGGCAGGCGGTCGCGCAGGTGCTCCTTCAGGTCGGCGACCGAGGGCGGCTGCTGGCCGGCCACCACGTAGTAGGCCACCAGGCGCAGGTCGCCAGGGACGTCCTCGCGCGCCACGACCACCGCCTCGCGCACGGCCACGTGGCCCAGCAGCGCGGCCTCGATCTCGCCCAGCTCGATGCGGTAGCCGCGCACCTTGACCTGGTGGTCGAGGCGGCCCAGGAACTCGACCGTGCCGTCAGGCCGGAAGCGCGCCAGGTCGCCGGTGCGGTAGACGCGCCCGCCGGCCGCGCCGAGCACGGGGTGCGGGATGAAGCGCTCGGCCGTCAGCTCGGGACGGTGCAGGTAGCCCCGCACCACGCCGCGCCCACCGATGATCAGTTCGCCCGGCACGCCGACCGGCACCGGCTGCTGGCGGGTGTCCAGCACATACAGGGCCTGGTTCACCAGGGGCCGGCCCAGCGGCACGATGCCGTCGACGCGGTCGACCTTCTGCACCGCCGACCAGATGGTGGTCTCGGTGGGGCCGTACATGTTCATCACCTCGCCGCGCGTGAGCAGGCCCTTGAGTTCCTGCGCCAGCGAGGGCGGGAAGGCCTCGCCGCCGATCATGATGCGCCGCAGCTGCGCCAGGCCCTGCTTGGCGGTCTCGTCGAGCAGCAGCATGCGCGCCATCGAGGGCGTGCACTGCAGGTGCGTGACGGCATGGCGCTTCATCAGCGCGGGCAGGCTGTGGTCGGCGTTGCTCTGGCGCGGGGTGGCGATCTTGCGCAGCTGGTTCAGGTAGCTCAGGTGCTCCATCACGGTGGCGCTGTCGACGCCGAAGTCGATCAGGCAGGCGATGTCGTCCACGCCGATCGCCTTGAGCTTGTCGACCATCGCCAGGCAGCCCTCGGGCGTGCCGAACAGGCCGCTGGTCTCGTAATAGCGGTTGAAGGAGTGCTCGAGCAGGCCGGTCATCTCGTCCTCGCTCAGGCTCTGCAGGTCGACGCCGGCGGCGGAGGTGTCCATGCCCTCGCGCTTCTTGAAGGCCGGGAAGGACCAGGCGTACTGCTTGATCAGGCTGACCGAGCTGCGCAGGTACTCGATGAGCGGCTGGCGCACCTTCTGGCGCACCTCGGCCTCGTCGGGGCCCACCAAAGTGTGCAGCATCAGCGAAACGTAGCCCTCGCCGGCATGGCCGGCGTCCTTCCAGGCCTGGCGGTAGGCGGCCAGCTTGTCGGTCAGTTCCTCGACGCTCTGGCCCAGCAGGTGGGTCAGCACGTAGGCGCCCAGGCGGCCGGCGGCGGCGAAGGTCTCGGGGTTGCCGGCGGAGGTGACCCAGATCGGCAATTCCTTCTGCACCGGGTGCGGCAGGATGCCCACCTCCACCTCGGTCCCGGTGGCGCCGGGGAAGGCCACCTTCTCGCCGCGCCACAGCTTGCGCACCACCTCGATGTCGCGCAGCATGACCTGCTTGTTGTTGGCGAAGTTCTCGGGGCGCAGCACGAAGTCGTTGGGCTGCCAGCCCGAGGCAAAGGAGATGCCGACACGCCCGCGCGAGATGTTGTCCACCACCGACCAGTCTTCCGCCACGCGGATCGGATGGTGCAGCGGCAGCACCACGCTGCCGGCGCGGATCTGGATGCGGTCGGTGATGGCGGCGATCGCCGCGCTGGTCACCGCCGGGTTCGGGTACAGGCCGCCGAAGGCGTGGAAGTGCCGCTCGGGCGTCCACACGGCCTTGAAGCCGTGCTGGTCGCCGTAGCGCGAGCCGTCGAGCAGCAGCTTGTACTTGTTGGTGTTGTTCTCCGACTCGTCGCTCGAGAAGTAGAACAGGCTGAAGTCGATCGGGCGCGCCGCATGGGGGCCGCGCGCCGGGCCGGCGGTGGAGCGGTCTTCATTCGTCGCGATGACGACCTTGAAGCCCTGGGTCAGCGTCCAGCACAGCTCGAGCACCGAGATGTCGAAGCTCAGGCTGGTGACGGCCAGCCAGGTGCCGGGCTGCTGCCCCGCGGGGGTCGGCTCGGCCAGGTGCCGGTCCATGCCGGCGAAGAAGTTGACGGCGTTGCGGTGCTCGACCATCACGCCCTTGGGCTTGCCGGTGGAGCCCGAGGTGTAGATCACGTAGGCCAGGTGGCGCGGCTCGGCGCCGCCGTCGAAGCGCTCGGGCGACTCCTTGGCGATGCTGCCCGCCCAGTCGGCGTCGAGCGCGATCACGGTGGCGCGGTGCGGCGGCAGGTCGCCACGCAGGCGCTCCTGGGTCAGCAGCACCGGCACCTTGGCGTCTTCCACCATGTAGGCGATGCGGTCCTTCGGGTAGGTGGGGTCGAGCGGCAGGTAGGCGCCGCCGGCCTTGTGGATGCCCAGCAGGCCGACCATCATCTCGATCGATCGCTCGGTGCACAGGCCCACCAGCACATCGGGGCCCACGCCCAGGGCGGCCAGGCGGCGCGCCAGTTGGTTGGCGCGGCGGTCCAGCTCGCCGTAGCTCAGGGACTGGTCCTCGCACACCAGGGCCACGGCGTCGGGCGTGCGCGCGGCCTGCTCCTCGATCAGGCGGTGCACGCAGGCGTCGCTGCGCCAGGCGCCTTCGGTCGCGTTCCACTCGACCAGCACGCGGGCCTGCTCGGCGGCGTCGAGCAGGGGCAGCTCGGCGAGGTGGCGCTGCGGGTCGGTGTCGGCGGCGCGCAGCAGGCTGGTCCACTGCGACTGCATCTGCCGCACCACCTCGGCGTCGAGCTTGGCGGCGTCGAAGTGCCAGCGGCTGGCGTCGCCCTGGCGCGTGATGGCGATGGTCAGCTCGCTGCCGGGCTGGGGCGCAGAGGCATCGAGACTGTCGACCAGCAGCAGTGCCACCGGCAAAGTGCGCGGCGAGCCGCCAGCCGCCGCGGCGGCGCGCAGCTCGGGCGCGCGGGCCACCAGGTCGGTCGCGTAGGTCACGCGCTTGCGCACCTCCGCCAGCTCGGCCTTCACGGCCTGCAGCACGGCGGCAGCGCCTTGCGAGAAGTCGAAGCCCATGCGCAGCGGCACCTGGGTGGCGAACCAGGCCTGCAGGCCGTCGACGGCTTTGACCAGCGCCGGGTCGGCGAAGCCGACGTCGAAGCCGTCCTTGTCGGTGAGGCGGGCCAGGTAGGCCAGGGTCAGGCCCAGCACCTCGTCGGCCCGCTCGGGCGAGGCCGCGGCGGCCGGGGCCGGCACAGGGGCGTCGGCGTGCGCGTGGCGCACAGCCGTCACCGGGGCGCTGCGGTCGATGTAGGGCAGCTCGACGGGCGTCTGCGTGCCCAGGCGCTGCTGCCAGAAGCCCTCGAAGCGCGCGACCTCGGCGTTCAGGGTGCCCAGGCGGTCGGCCAGGGCGGGTGTCAGGGCATCGAAGACCAGGCCGTTGCGCAGGCCGAAGTGGGTGGCGGCCTCCGTGGGGGTGAGGACCTTGCCGTCCAGCGTCTCGAAACGTTGCAGCTGCAGGTCGTGGCTGCCGGTGGCGACCGTCACGGCCTGGGCGTCCAGCGCCACCACCGTGCCCGGCGCCGTGCCGGAGGACGAGGCGGTGACGGCCACGCCCGCGACGATCAGAGGCTGCCCGGCCAGGCTGGCCTTGGCGCCGCCGATCGGGTTGGCGTAGGTGCCGAAGTCGAGCGCGCGGATCAGTGTGGCGATGCGCCCGGCGTCCTGGGTCCAGTCGATCGCGCAGGCGGCCGCGGGGCGGTCCTTGCGGCCGTAGTAGTGCTGGATCGGGCCGGGCTGCGGCTGGGGCTGCAGGCTGCCGTCGGCCAGCCCGCGGATCAGGGGTTCGAAGCTTTCCATGCCGGCTTCGAAGCACTTGGTGTTGAGCGTCAGCGCGGTCTCGTTGGGCGACAGCGGCAGGCGGCGCTGCGCCAGGATCGCCCCCTGGTCGACCTGCTGGGTCATGAGGTGCCAGGTGATGCCGTGCTCGGTCTCGCCGTTGAGCATGGCCCAGATGGGGGTGTTCAGGCCGGCGTAGGCCGGCAGGGGGCCGTCATGGAAATTGATGGCGGCGCGCGTGGGCAGGGCGATCACCTCGGCCGGCAGCACCGACAGGTTGGTGATGCTGAACAGGTAGTCGAAGGGACGCAGGTCCTGGCTGGACAGCATGGCCTGGGGGCTTTCCAGGACCCGGATGCCGCGCTCGGCGGCCCAGCGCTTGATCGGTGCGGCGGTGGAGACCACGGCGACGATGTGGTGTCCGGCCTGTTCCAGGGTCTGGCCGCATTGGATCAGCAGGGACTCGGAACCAACCAGGACGCAGCGCCATGAATTTGTCATGATGAATCGTTTCAGTGCGAGAAATCGAGAAATGTGGGGATGTGGTTTTGGCAAACCCCGAGGAAGCCGCCAGTACTCGAGCAGCGGCAGAAATGAAACCCGCGCCGGCCACAGTAAGCGTTTGCCCTCCCCCAGGGCCGCAAGGCACGCATTATCGGCGGCGCGCTGCTCTTTCGGGGCTTCCCCCGCCCCTCAATTCGGGGGAACAGCGTGCGGTTTGCCACTTATCAAACCAAGCGCCTGTGACATGTGCACGTTTGGCCACAACGGCACTTGGAGTGGTTTCACCCGCACTCGAATCCCGGTTTTTCCCTTGGCCAGATACCGTGTGCTTTTGGATTTGGAGGCCGGGAACCGGGAGCGCCCTGACCCCCGAATTGACCGAGAGGTACCTGTCAGGGCGCCGGCCACCAGAAAGCCCTGTCGGCCCCCGGATCGAAGAACAACGGATTGTCCGGCTGCTCGCGCGACACCGCCTGCCTGCACTGGCGGACATGGCGGTAGCGGCGCACCCACGACAGCGCGTCCGACGTCCGCGCCCCCCAGTGCCGCCAGAACGTGTCGCAGAAGCGCTGTTCCCACCGGACCCGGCAGGCCGCCAGGGTGGGCAGGGGCTGCTGGGCGGCTTCCGTGAAGGTCGCGGCCACCGCCTGCAGCGAGGCGGCCTGCTCGGCGCTCACCCCCGGCGGCGCCCAAGCCCCCTGGGGCGAACGCCGGTAGATGACGGCATAGCTGACCAGCGCGATGTAATAGCTGCCCAGCCGCGTCGGGTGCACGCTGTCCTTGAACAGCAGCGCCACCGTGTCCTCGGGCCGGGTCCCGAGGCCGGGCAAGCCGGCGGGCGCAAGCGAACGCGCCAGCAACTCGGCCAGCGCGGCGGCGGCGGGCAGGCTGCGGATGCGGTCCGGCCGACCCTCGGCCTGCAGCGAGGCATTCACCCGGCTCGCCACGCACTGCCACATCGGCGAGGCCTCGCGCTCGTAGGCGATCCAGGCGCCGGGTTGGCGCGGGTCAGGCAGGTCCGACCAGGGCTCGAAGAGGTAGGTCTGGGCCAGCGGGTTGGCGGCATGCAGGCGCTCATGGAAGTGACGCAGTGCCGGCACGGTGTCCTGGGTCAGGAGGGACCAGCCCAGATCGTGGCGCTCCGTGACCAGCAGGACCTCATAGGGCCCCGCAACGGTGCGCGGGGCCTGCAGCTCGGCCAGCACGTCCATGCCCTGCCCCTCGCGGTTGCGGCCCTGCCGGTAGCCGCGCCAGCCGGGGTCGCCCCCCTCCGCGCCTGGCTCCGGCGGCCCCCCCCGGGTCCGCATGCGCAGGGTGGAGCCCGGGATGATCTGCTGGTTGACCCAGGCCGGCGTCCCCAGGCTGCGGGCAATCTCCGCCAGGTCGCCCGGCATGGGCTCGTCGGTCAGGCTGTGGCCCGAGACGAAGATGCGTGCGCCATCGCGTGGCGGCAGCGCCGGACCTGGCACATCCCTTGCCAGGTCGGTGGAAATTTCCACCGGACCGCAGGCCTGGCCTGCCAGGCCTGCCATGCCGACGAGGACAGCCTGCCCCAGCCTTCGGCCGCGGTCACAAAATTTCACAAAGCTGTCCATCACGTCACCAAGCATTGCGGGTTAACCATGGGAATGGGACAGGGGACGACGATAATGCAAACCCTGATCCGTGGCCTCCTGAAGGGTGTCCCTCAGGGCTCGGGGAGCGCGAAACCGCCCCTCGAAACCGGCCCCGTCCCGGGCATGTCCCGACCGGCCGAATCGGCCCCACCCTCTTCCCAACCACCCACGACCTTCCTGCGAACGGCGACTTTTCCTCGGTTTCCAGCCCATTCTTCATCAGCATCCCCGACATGGACTACGTCATCACCGTTCAGGCCCCCGCCTATGCCATCGGCCCCGACCAATTCGTGACCGAGAGCGCCTTCGCAGCCCACCTGCGCGAGTTGCGGCGCATCGTCTCGCCCTGGTTCAACCGCGTGGTGCTGATCGCGCCGAGCATGAGCGCCGAATCCTACGAACAGCAGAAGAGCTTCCTCGGCACGCTGGACGCCGAGCGCGACGGCATCGTGTTCGCCGCCAGCCACCCCCTGCACAGCAGCGCCCTGTCCTTCTGGCGCTCCCATGCGTGGTCGTTCTGGCGCCAGCTGAAGATGCTGATGCGCAACGCCGGCGTGGTGCATTCAGGCATGTCCACCGACATCTGGCGCCCCACCATGGCGATGACGAACATCGCCGCCTGGCTGGCCAAGCGGCCGGTGGTGTTCATCGTCGACATCGATTTCCGCGACCATTCCTGGCGCAGCTACAAGCTGGCCTTCTGGAGCCTGAAGAGCTACATCGCCAACCGGCTGGTGTACGACCCGCTCAAGTGGCTCCAGTGCTGGCTGGCACCGCGCATGTTCGACCTGGTGCTGCTGAAGAGCGCGTCCATGGTGCGCGACTTCGGCCGCGGCCGTCCCAACGTCAAGAACTTCTTCGACACCGTGCACTCGGCCGATCAGATCATGACGCCCGAGCAGCTGGCGCGACGCCAAGCCTGGCTGCGTGAGCCGGGGCGGCCGCTGCAGGTGGTCTATTTCGGGCGGCTGGTGCCTTACAAGGGCATCGACCGCGTCGTCGAGGCCCTGCGCATCGCGCGCGACAGGGGCACGGTCGTCAATTTCCTGGTGATCGGCAGCGGCGAGTGCCAGGACGGCCTGGCGCAGCAGGTGAAGGACGCAGGCCTCGAGAACCAGGTGACCTTCAAGCCCCAGGTGAAATACGGCAGCGAGCTGTTCGCGCAGCTCGAGCAGTCGCACCTGTCGGTGGCCACCCCCCTGCTGGAGGACACCCCGCGCTCGGCCTTCGACGCCATGGCGCGTGCCCTGCCCCTCATCGCCTTCGACATCAGCTACTTCCGCGACCTGGCCGCCCTCAGCGGCGCCGTCACGCTGGCCGACTGGCCTTCGGCCGAGTCCCTGGCGCAGCAGCTCTGCCTGCTCGACAAGCAGCGCGAGCGCCTGGCAGAAATGGCCGCCAAGGCGGTCGAATTTGCCGGTAGCAACACCCAGACGCAGTGGCTGACCAAGCGCATCAACTGGACACTGGAGGTGGTGCTGCGCGATCAGGCCTTCACGCCGGTGGAGGTCAGCAGCAGCGAGCCGCGCCACGCCGAACTGGAGTGAGCTGAGAGGGGGTAGCAGGCAAATGGGGCGCAAGCGGCGGTAGGCCACAGCCCAGCCCTCTCCCAGCGAGGAAGGGTGTTGAGGCACCCTCCCTGCGGCGGAAGGTGGCCCATCACCCGGGGATTCCTACGGCGCTCGTCGAGGGCGTGGGGCCCTCGGACAAGTCACTTCGGTGGGTTCCTGCTGCTGACGGCATGACCGCACCGTTCACTTCACAGGCTAGCCGGGCGTGTCCCGCCCTTAAAACATTGATCGCGCCGACCACATCGGCGTTTTCCTCGAAACCGCACGCCACGCACACGAACCGGGCTTGCGCTTGGCGATTTTCCGCCGAGACATGACCGCAGCACGGACACGTCCGGCTCGTGTTCCGCGGAGGCACGGCGATGAGGTGCCCACCGTTCCACGCCAGCTTGTAGTCCAGTTGGCGGCGGAACTCGAACCAGCCTTGATCGAGGATGGATTTGTTCAGGCCAGACTTGGCCCGAACGTTTCTGCCCGGTTGCTCGGTTGTTCCTGCCGCCGACTTGGACAT
>CBINPE010000174.1:0-8420 GCA_966252435.1 uncultured Burkholderiales bacterium
TCAACAACCTGTACAAGCAGACGCAGCTGCAGGACACCTTCGGCATCAACATGGTGGCGCTGATCGACAACCAGCCCAAGCTGTGCAACCTGAAGGACCTGATCGCGATCTTCCTGGAGCACCGGCGCGAGGTGGTGACCCGGCGCACCGTGTTCGAGCTGCGCAAGGCGCGCGACCGCGGTCACGTGCTCGAAGGCCTGGCGGTGGCGCTGGCCAACATCGACGAGTTCATCGAGACCATCAAGACCTCCCCCACCCCGCCGGTGGCCAAGCAGGCCCTGATGAGCAAGAGCTGGGACTCCTCCATGGTGCGCGAGATGCTGGCGCGCGCCGAGGGCGACACCCCCGGCGGGCGCGAAGCCTTCCGGCCCGAGGGGCTGCCCAAGCACTACGGCCTGCAGCCCGACGGGCTGTACCGCCTGAGCGACGACCAGGCCTCCGAGATCCTGCAGATGCGGCTGCAGCGCCTCACCGGGCTCGAGCAGGACAAGATCCTGGGCGAGTACCGCGACGTCATGGCGCAGATCGCCGACCTGCTCAACATCCTGGTCACGCCGTCCCGCGTGACGAACATCATTTCCGAGGAGCTGACCGCCCTCAAGCTGGAGTTCGGGCAGTCCAAGCTGGGTGCGCGCCGCAGCGTGATCGAGCACAACGCCCAGGACCTCGGCACCGAGGACCTGATCGCCCCGACCGACATGGTGGTCACGCTCAGCCACACCGGCTACATCAAGAGCCAGCCGCTGGGCGAGTACCGCGCCCAGAAGCGCGGCGGGCGCGGCAAGCAGGCGGCGCAGACCAAGGACGACGACTGGATCGACCAGCTCTTCATCGCCAACACGCACGACTACATCCTGTGCTTCACCACCCGCGGCCGGGTCTACTGGCTGAAGGTCTGGGAAGTGCCGCAGGGCTCGCGCAACTCGCGCGGCAAGCCGATCGTCAACATGTTCCCGCTGCAGGCCGGCGAGAAGGTCAACGTGGTGCTGCCGCTCACAGGTGAGTTCCATACCTTCCCGGCCGATCACTACGTGTTCATGGCCACCGCGCAGGGCGTGGTCAAGAAGACCCCCCTGAGCGAGTTCAGCAATCCGCGCAAGGCCGGCATCATCGCCGTCGACCTGGACGAAGGCGACTTCCTGATCGGCGCAGCCCTGACCGACGGCCAGCACGACGTGATGCTGTTCAGCGACGGCGGCAAGGCGGTGCGCTTCGACGAGAACGACGTGCGCTCGATGGGCCGCAACGCCCGTGGCGTGCGCGGCATGATGCTCGAGGAAGGCCAGAGCGTGATCGCCATGCTGGTGGCGGAGGACGAGTCGCAGAGCGTGCTCACCGCCACGCAGAACGGCTACGGCAAGCGCACCAGCATCGTCGAGTACACCCGCCACGGCCGTGGCACCAAGGGGATGATCGCCATCCAGCAAAGCGAGCGCAACGGCAAGGTGGTGGCCGCCACGCTGGTGCACGCCAATGACGAGATCATGCTGATCACGGACAAGGGCGTTCTGGTGCGCACCCGGGTGTCGGAGATCCGCGAGATGGGCCGCGCCACCCAGGGCGTCACCCTGATCGCCCTGGACGACGGCACTGAGCTGATCGGCCTGCAGCGCATCGCCGAGAACGACGCCGCCGAGGGCGACAGCGACATGGATGCCGGCCCGGCCGCCGATGAAGCCAAGGACCCCGCATGACGGCGGTGGCCACGATCCGGCGGGGCGCCGTGCCACTGGCGCTGGCATGGGCGCTCGCGCCCTTTCATGCGCTGTCCCAGGCTGCCGACGCAGCCAATCCGCCCGTCGCCAACCCACCGGCAGCCAGCCCGCCGGCGTCAAGCCCGACCTCGGCCAAGAAGGAGCTGGTCGCCCGCATCCTCAAGCACCAGCAACCCATCATCGAGAACCTGGCCCAGAGCCTGGCCGAGCAGCCTGCCGCGCAACTGATGCAGCAGGCCGGCATCACGGTGCAAAGCCGCGTTCCGCTGGACAAGCGCGAAGAAGTCGGCAATGGCATCAAGGCCGATGTGCGGCAGTACCTCGAGGAGGTCTCGCCGCTGATGAAGGGCAAGGCCGTGCGGCTGGCCCCCGAAACCGTGGGCGCGCTGTTGGAAGAAAAGTTCAGCGAGGATGAACTCCGGCAGCTGGTGGCCATCCTCGAGTCGCCGGTGAACCGGCGGCTGCAGGAGCTGGGCGGCGAGATGCAGCGCGTGCTGAGCGAGAAGCTGATCAAGGAAGCCCGTCCCGAGGTGGAACCGAAGGTGCGCGTCCTGCAGCAAAGCATGGCCAAGCGGCTGGACGCGGTGTTGACGCCCACCGGTGCCCCGGCCGCTGCCTCCGCCCCGTCCGCCCCTGCCAGCAAACCCGCCGCCAAGCCAGCCGGCGGCAAACCACCTGCTTCCCCATGAATTCCCCCATGACGAGCCTCCAACGGCCCTTCAACTTCGCCCCCGGACCCGCCACCCTGCCCCCCGAGGTGCTGCAGCAGGCGGCCGCCGAGATGCTGGACTGGCAAGGCTCCGGCATGAGCGTGATGGAGATGAGCCACCGCGGGCCCGAGTTCTCCGCCATCCTGGCGCAGGCGCTGGCCGACGTGCGTGCGCTGCTGGACGTGCCGCCCGAGTTCCACATCCTGTTCATGCAGGGCGGCGCGCTGGCGGAGAACGCCATCGTCCCCATGAACCTGCTGGATCCCGCGCAGCCCGGGCAGCCCATGGACTTCGTGGTCACGGGCTCGTGGTCGGCCAAGTCGCACAAGGAAGCCCAGCGCTACGGCAAGGTCCACGTGGCAGCATCCAACCAGGCATCGCGCCACACCACCCTGCCCGCGCCCGGCAGCTGGCAGTTGAGCCCGCAGCCGGCCTACGTGCACCTCTGCAGCAACGAGACGGTCGACGGCGTCGAGTTCCATGAGCTGCCCGACCTGCGCCGCCTGGGTTGCGAGGCGCCGCTGGTGGTGGATGTTTCCTCCCAGCTGGCCTCGCGGCCGGTCGACTGGTCGCGCATCGGGCTGGCCTACGGCGGCGCCCAGAAGAACGTCGGCGCCGCCGGGGTGACGCTGGTGTTCGTGCGCGACGAACTGCTCGGCCACGCCCTGCCGATCTGCCCCTCGGCCTTCAATTTCAAGACGGTGGCGGACAACGGCTCGATGTTCAACACGCCGCCCACCTATGCGATCTACATCGCCGGGCTGGTGTTCAAGTGGCTGCGGCAGCAAAGCCATGATGGGCTGAGCGGCCTGGCCGCGGTCGAGGCGCGCAACATCCACAAGGCCCGGCTGCTGTACGAGTGCATCGACGCCTGCCCGCTGTACGACAACCGGGTCGACCCTGCCTGCCGCTCGCGCATGAACGTGCCCTTCTTCCTGCGCGACGAGCGCCTGAACGACAGCTTCCTGGCCGGCGCGAAGGCCGCCGGGCTGCTGCAGCTCAAGGGCCACAAGTCGGTCGGCGGCATGCGCGCCAGCCTGTACAACGCCATGCCGGTGGCAGGCGTACAGGCCCTCGTGAACTACCTGCAGGATTTCGCAACCCGTCATGGCTGAGTCTTCTCCCCCGCCCGCCCCCACCCCTGCGCTGGACCCGCGCCTGCTGGCCCTGCGCGAGCAGATCGACGCGGTCGACCGGGAACTGCTGGGCCTGCTGAACCGGCGCGCCGCGCTGGCCTGCGAGGTCGGTGAGATCAAGAAGGCCGAGGGTTCGGTGGCCTTCCGGCCCGAGCGCGAGGCCCAGGTGATCGACGGGCTGAAGGCGGCCAACGGCGGCCCGCTGAAGGTCGACAGCGTGGCCCCCATCTGGCGCGAGATCATGTCGGCCTGCCGGGCCCTCGAGACCCCGACGCGCGTGGCCTTCCTCGGGCCGGCCGGCACCTTCAGCGAGCAGGCGGCCCTGGGCTTCTTCGGCAACTCGATCGTGCGGGTCGACTGCCCCAGCATCGACGAGGTGTTCCGCACCACCACCGCCGGTGCCGCCGACTTCGGCGTGGTGCCGGTGGAGAACTCGACCGAAGGCGTGGTGGCACGCTCGCTCGACCTGTTCCTGAGCACCCCGCTGTTCATCGTCGGGGAGACCAGCCTGTTCGTGCAGCACAACCTGCTGCGCAAGACCGATTCCTCCGAGCAGCTCAGCGCCGTGTGCGCCCATCCGCAGGCGCTGGCCCAGTGCCATGGCTGGCTCAGCAACCACCTGCCCCAGGTAGAGCGTCGGCCGGTGGCCAGCAATGCCGAAGGCGCGCGCCTGGCGGCGCTGGATCCTTCCATCGCCGCCATCGCCAGCACGCGCGCCGCCAGCGAGTACGGCCTGCATGTCGTGGCCCCCGGCATCCAGGACGATCCCCACAACCGCACCCGCTTCGCCATCGTCGCCCATCCGCAGCGCCAGCCGCAGCCCCAGGCTTCGGGCCACGACTGCACCAGCCTGGTGGTCTCGGTGGCGAACCGGCCAGGGGCGGTGCACGACATGCTCGTGCCGCTGAAGAACCACGGCGTGTCGATGTCGCGCTTTGAATCGCGCCCGGCCCGCTCGGGCCAGTGGGAGTACTACTTCTACATCGACCTGCAAGGCCATCCCGACCAACCCGCCGTCGCCTCGGCCCTGCGCGAGCTGCGCGCGGCCTGTGCGTTCTTCAAGTTGCTGGGCACCTACCCCATCGACACCCACTGAGGCCAAGAAGTCCCCCTATGTTCAATCAACTCGGCGTCATCGGTTGTGGGCTCATGGGCGGCTCGTTCGCCCTGGCGCTCAAGCGGGCAGGCCTGGTCAAGCAGGTCGTGGGCTACAGCAAGTCCCCCTCCACCACCGAGAAAGCCAAGCGGATGGGGGTGATCGACATCATGGCGGAGTCTGCGCTGCAGGCGCTGTCCGGCTCGGACATCGTCCTCATCGCCGTGCCGGTGGCAGCCAGCGAGGCCACCTTCCGCGCCATCTGCCACCTGGTCGAGCCGCACGTGCTGCTGATGGACGTGGGCTCCACCAAGACCGACGTGGTCGAGGGCGCGCGGCGTGCCCTCAAGGAGCGGGTCATGTCTTTCGTGCCGGCGCATCCGATCGCCGGGCGCGAGGTGTCCGGCGTGGCGCACTCCGACCCGACCCTCTACACCGACCGCCGGGTGATCCTCACGCCGCTGCCCGAGAACCCCCCGGAGCTGGTGCAGAAGGCCGCCGCGGTCTGGGCGGCGATCGGCGCGCGCGTGTCAGAAATGCCGCCCGAGCAGCACGACGCGGCCCTGGCGGCCGTGAGCCACCTGCCTCACCTGCTGGCCTTCGCCTTCCTGCACGGCGTGGCCCAGCAGCCCGAGGGGGGCACCTTCCTCTCCCTGGCCGGGCCGGGCTTCCGTGACTTCACGCGCATCGGGGCCAGCGACCCGACGGTATGGCGCGACATCCTGCTGTCCAACCAGGCAGAACTCTCGCGCCAGCTGCAGCAATTCCGCCTGGCGCTGGACGTGTTCGAGTCGGCCATGAAGGCGGGCGACGGCAGCGCGCTCGAAGCCCTGATTCACAACGCCTCGCGCATCCGCACCGACTGGCGGCTGGACTCGGCCTCCCATCCGCCCGCCCCGCCGGATATCCTGTTCAATCCCACGCGGCGCGGCTGACCAGCCCGCCGCCGTCCGTTACGCCCCTGGTTCTCACGCACGCCCACGCCGCACCCGCTGGCCGGGCCGCTTCTTCCTTCATGAGCAAACGTCCCTTCATCGACATCCCTCCGCTGCTGCGCGCCGGCGGCACGGTCCGCCTGCCGGGCTCGAAGAGCATCTCCAACCGCGTCCTGCTGCTGGCCGGGCTGAGCGAGGGCACCACCGTCGTCCACGACCTGCTGGACTCCGACGACACCCAGGTCATGAAGGATGCCCTGCGCACGCTGGGCTGCACGCTGGAAGAGCGCGACAGCACGACGATGGCCGTCACCGGGCTCGGTGGGCGCCTGCGCACGCTCGACGCCAAGCTGTTCATGGGCAACGCCGGCACCGCCATCCGCCCGCTCACCGCCGCCCTGGCCCTGCTGGGCAGCACCCAGGGCGGCCAGTTCGAACTCAGTGGCGTGGCGCGCATGCACGAGCGTCCGATCAAGGACCTGGTGGATGCCCTGCGGCAACTGGGCTGCGACATCGACTACCTGGGCCAGCCGGGCTTTCCGCCGCTGCGCCTCAACGCCGCGCAGGCGACGCTGTCGACGGCGCAACCTATCCGCGTCCGTGGCGACGTCTCCAGCCAGTTCCTGACCGCCCTGCTGCTGGCCCTGCCGCTGGTGAGCCAATCGGGACCCTGCGTGATCGAGGTCGAGGGCGAGCTCATCTCCAAGCCCTACATCGAGATCACCCTCAAGCTGCTGGCCCGCTTTGGCATCGCGGTGCACCGCGAAGGATGGGAGCGCTTCACCATCCCGCAGGGCAGCCGCTACCAGTCGCCGGGCGAGATCCACGTCGAGGGGGATGCCTCGGCTGCCTCCTACTTCATCGCCCTGGGCGCCCTCGCGGCGACTGAGCAGCCCCTGCGCATCGAGGGCGTGGGCAGCGACTCGATCCAGGGCGACGTCGCCTTCGTCGAGGCGGCCCGGCTGATGGGCGCCGAGGTGCGCAGCGGCGCCAGCTGGCTGGAGGTGCGGCGCGGCCGCTGGCCGCTGCAGGCCGTCGACCTCGACTGCAACCACATCCCTGACGCCGCCATGACCCTGGCCGTCATGGCGCTGTACGCCAACGGCACCACACGGCTGCGCAACATCGCGAGCTGGCGCGTCAAGGAGACCGACCGCATCAGCGCGATGGCCTGCGAGCTGCGCAAGCTGGGTGCGGAGGTGGTGGAGGAGCCCGATGCGATCGAGGTCACCCCGCCCAAGCAGTGGCGCAGCGCGGCCATCCACACCTACGACGACCACCGCATGGCGATGTGCTTCTCGCTGGCCGCCTTCAACCCGCTGAGCGCGGAGGCGCCGGCCCTGCCGGTGCGCATCCTGGACCCCCAGTGCGTGGGCAAGACCTTCCCCGAGTACTTCCCCACCCTGTTCTCGGTGGTCGGCACGGACACCGCCTGGATTCCCGTCATCACCATCGACGGGCCGACCGCCTCGGGCAAGGGCACCCTGGCCAGCAGCGTGGCCGCCGTGCTGGGCTACCACCTGCTGGACTCCGGCGCCCTGTACCGCGCCACCGCACTGGCCGCCCTGCGGGCCAAGGTCCCGGACACCGACGAGGCTGCCCTGGCGGCGCTGGCCCTGTCCCTGCCGCTGCGCTTCGGCGACCACCGCATCTGGCTGGACGGCGAGGACATCACCGACACCCTGCGCGAGGAAGCCGTGGGCGCCATGGCGTCCCGGGTGGCGGCCTGGCCCGCAGTGCGCGACGCCCTGCGCCAGTTGCAGCTCAACTTCCGCCAGGTGCCCGGCCTGGTGGCCGACGGCCGCGACATGGGCACGGTGATCTTTCCCGACGCCCGGCTCAAGATCTTCCTCACGGCGAGCGCCGCCCACCGGGCCGGCAGGCGCTATAAGCAGTTGATTCTCAAGGGAATTGCGGCTAATATCGACAGTCTTCGTGCAGACCTCGAGGCACGGGACGAGCGGGACAAGGCCCGACTCGTCGCCCCCTTGAAGCCGGCACAGGATGCAGTCCTGCTGGATAACTCGACCCTCTCCCCCCAGCACACGGTGGATGCGGTGCTCAGTGCCTGGCAGCAGCGGGGCACGGTGCGGCCGCCCTTGCGCAGCTGAAGCGCCCGTTGCTGTTTGGTCCGGTCCGTCGTCTTCCAGCCCGGCCTGCCTGCTGTCGATTTGCTTTCGTTTTCGTTCGCCCGCTGCCTCACCTCCCACGTCACCCCGCGCACAGCCGCGCGGGCCGGTGAGTCGGCGTCCATCAACCTGACCGCAGCGTGACGCCTGCACCCCCCATCGGAACCCACTCCATGCTTCAAACCTCCTCTGCCACCGCTGGCGGCGACTCCTTTGCCGCCCTGTTCGAAGAATCCCTCAAGCGCTCCGAAATGCGCATGGGCGAAGTCATCACCGCCGAAGTCGTGCGGGTTGACTACAACTTCGTGGTGGTCAACGCGGGCCTCAAGTCCGAGGCCTATATCCCGATTGAAGAATTCAAGAACGACCAGGGCGAACTCGAGGTCGAGGTCGGTGACTTCGTTTCGGTCGCCATCGACGCCATCGAGAACGGCTACGGCGACACCATCCTGTCGCGCGACAAGGCCAAGCGCCTGGCCTCCTGGCTGGCCCTGGAAAACGCCCTCGAGTCGGGCGAGTTCGTCACCGGCACCGTCAACGGCAAGGTCAAGGGCGGCCTGACCGTCCTGGTCAACGGCATCCGCGCCTTCCTGCCGGGCTCGCTGCTCGACACGCGTCCGGTCAAGGACATGAGCCCGTTCGAGGGCAAGACCATGGAGTTCAAGGTCATCAAGCTCGACCGCAAGCGCAACAACGTGG
>CBINPE010000175.1:0-8347 GCA_966252435.1 uncultured Burkholderiales bacterium
CATCCATCCATCCATTCGTGCATGCATCCATCCATGCTTCAGGCCTCTGCCTTCTTGCGCTCCTTCTTCTTGAACATCTCCAGCATGCGCCGCGTGACCAGGAAGCCGCCGAACACGTTCACCGCTGCCAGTGCCACGGCCAGCACGCCCATGGCCTGGCCGAGCGTGGTGTGGGTGAGGGCGGCGGCCAGCATCGCGCCCACGATCACGATCGCCGAGATCGCGTTCGTCACCGCCATCAGCGGCGTGTGCAGCGCGGGCGTCACGTTCCACACCACGTGGTAGCCCACGTAGATGGCCAGCACGAAGATGATCAGGTTGACGACGGTGGGCGAGATGGCCATGGGGGCTCCTCAGGGACGAGTTGGGGGCAAGTTGGATGCCGTTGCCTGCATGCCCCCGTTCGCACTGAGGTATCGAAGTGCCGCGAAGGCAACGAGCGCTCGCTGCCTTCGCAGGCTTCGATACCTCAGCCCGAACGGGATGCTTGCGTGCAGGCACATACGTTTCAGCGGAATTGACGCACTTCCTTCACGCGGTTCTTCTCGTCCAGCAGCACCACGGTGGGCTGGTAGTGGGCGATCTGCTCGTCGGTCATCGGCGCGTAGGTGCAGATGATCAGCAGGTCGCCCACCTGGGCGCGCCGCGCGGCCGCGCCGTTGAGCGAGATCGCGCCCGAGCCGGGCGCGGCCTTGATGGCGTAGGTCGAGAAGCGCTCGCCGTTGTTGATGTTGTACAGCTCGATGCGCTCGAACTCCTTGATGTCGGCCCGCTCCAGCAACTCCGCGTCGATGCCGCAGGAGCCCTCGTAATGCAGGTCGGCCTCGGTGACGGTGGCGCGGTGCAGCTTGGCGCGCAGCATCACCCGGGTGGCGGGGGCCACGGTGGAAGAGGAGGAAGAGGGGGTACTCATGGGGATCGTTTCACTTCACCTTGTTGCGTCATCAGGCAGGCGGCGACGATGTCGTCATCCGGGGGGATGTGCAGCGTGCCTTCCTTGGTGATGATCAGTTTCAAAAAATCGAACACATTGCGCGCGTACAGGGCCGAGGCATCGGCCGCCACCAGCGCCGGCAGGTTGGTCTCGCCCACCAGGGTGACGCCGTGCTTGACCACGGTGCGTCCCGCCTCGGTGAGCGGGCAGTTGCCGCCCGCGGGGGCGGCCAGGTCCACCAGCACCGAACCTGCCTTCATGGATTGGACCATCTCCGGCGTGACCAGCACTGGCGCGGCGCGCCCGGGGATCAGCGCGGTGGTGATCACCACGTCGGCCTGGGCCACGCGCTTGGCCACCTCGGCGCGTTGGCGCGCCAGCCAGCTCTCGGGCATCGGGCGGGCGTAGCCGCCCACGCCTTCCGCCGCGTCCTTCTCCTCCTGGGTCTCGAAGGCCACGTCGATGAACTTGGCACCGAGCGACTCGACCTGCTCCTTCACGCTGGGGCGCACGTCGCTGGCCTCGATCACCGCGCCCAGCCGCTTGGCCGTGGCGATGGCCTGCAGCCCCGCCACGCCCACCCCGAGCACCACCACCCGCGCCGCCTTCACGGTGCCGGCGGCCGTCATCAGCATGGGGAAGAAGCGCTGGTAGTGGTGGGCCGCCAGCATCACCGCCTTGTAGCCCGCGATGTTGGCCTGGCTGGACAGCACGTCCATGCTCTGGGCCCGCGTGGTGCGCGGCGCGGCCTCCAGCGCGAAGCTGGTGAGCCCGGCCTGCGCCAGGCGCTGCAGGCCCTCGCGGTCGAAGGGGTTGAGCATGCCCACCAGCACGCTGTCGCGGGCGTAGCGCGGCAGCTCGTCGGCAGAGGGCGCGCGCACTTTCAGCACCAGGGCGCAGCCGCAGGCCGCGGCGGCATCCGGCACGACCTCGGCGCCGGCGGCGGCATAGGCCGCGTCGGTCGCGCTGGCGGCCACGCCCGCCCCGGACTGCACGCGCACGGTGTGCCCCAGCGCGACCAGCTTCTTCACGGTCTCCGGCGTGGCCGCGACACGGGTCTCTCCAGGCACCGTCTCCAATGGAACGCCGATCAGCATGCTTGCTTTCTCCTGGGCAAGGGGGATGGGAGGGATGGGGCAAGAGCTTAAGCGATGATGGGCATGAATCCTTCCATACCACTCGGATGTTCAGGGGCTGCCCGGTCCGCGGAACAGGCCCTGGCCGCTCGGGCGCGTCCCCGGCGAAATATCCGGACTAGACTCCTGCGCCATGAGCGATCGTTGGACACCCCATCTCACCGTGGCGGCCATCGTGGCCCGGCCTCCGCCGGGCGGCACCATGGCTGAGGCAGGCACTCACTTTCTGTTGGTCGAGGAAGAGACCGTGGATGGTCTGCGCCTGAACAATCCGGCCGGCCACCTCGAATGCGGCGAGTCGCCGCTGGAGGCGGTGGTGCGCGAGGCCCTCGAGGAGACCACCCACGTCTTCACGCCCGAGTTCCTGGTCGGCATCTACATGTCGCGCTACCAGCGGCCCAGCCGCGGGCAGGACGTGACCTACCTGCGCCTGGCCTTCGGGGGGAGCGTGGGCGAGCCCAACCCCGCGCTGCCGCTGGACGCCGGCATCCGCCGCACGGTCTGGATGACCCTCGAGGAGCTGCGGGCCACGCGGGCGCGGCACCGCAGCGCCCTGGTCCTGCGCAGCGTCGAGGACCTGGTGCGCGGCCAGCGCCTGCCGCTGTCCGCGGTGTCGGTCGATGTCACCGTGTACGAGCCCGAGATCAAGGGGCTGGAACAATGAGCACCTGGTTTTCCCCGCCGGCCACCAGCGGCCTGCGGCGCGTGGTGGTGGGGCTGAGCGGCGGCGTCGACTCTGCCGTCAGCGCCTACCTGCTCAAGGCCGCCGGCCACGAGGTGGTGGGCCTGTTCATGAAGAACTGGGAGGACGACGACGACTCCGAGTACTGCTCGTCCAACATCGACTTCGTGGACGCGGCGGCGGTGGCCGACGTGATCGGCATCGAGATCGAGCACGTCAACTTCGCGGCCGACTACAGGGACCGCGTGTTCGCCGAGTTCCTGCGCGAGTACCAGGCCGGCCGCACGCCCAATCCCGACGTGCTGTGCAACGCCGAGATCAAGTTCAAGGCCTTCCTGGACCATGCCATGCGCCTGGGGGCCGAGCAGATCGCCACCGGCCACTACGCCCGCGTGCGCCAGACCGAGGACGGGCACCGCCAGCTGCTCAAGGGCCTCGACCCGCTGAAGGACCAGAGCTATTTCCTGCACCGCCTGACGCAGGCGCAGCTGGCGCGGGCCTGCTTCCCGGTGGGCGAGCTGCCCAAGACCGAGGTGCGCCGTATCGCGCAGGAGATCGGCCTGCCCAACGCCAGGAAGAAGGACAGCACCGGCATCTGCTTCATCGGCGAGCGCCCGTTCCGCGAATTCCTGAACCGCTACCTGGCCAACACCCCGGGCCCGATCCTGGACGACCGCGGCCGCACGCTGGGCGAGCACGTGGGGCTGAGCTTCTACACGCTCGGCCAGCGCAAGGGCATCGGCATCGGCGGTGTCAAGGACGACCCGCGCCGGCCCGGCGGCAACGAGCATGCGCCCTGGTTCGTCGCGCGCAAGGACATGGCGCGCAACGTGCTCTACGTGGTGCAGGGGCACGAGCACCCCTGGCTGCACGCGTCCACGCTGCGCGCCGGAGACGCCCACTGGATCTCGGGCCATGCCCCGGCGCCCGGTGCCCTGTCGGCCAAGACCCGCTACCGCCAGGCCGACGCGGCCTGCGTGCTGCGGTGGCCGCCGCCCGAAGGGCCGTCCTCGCTGCACTTCGAGCTGCGCTTCGGCGAGCCGCAGTGGGCCATCACGCCGGGGCAGTACGCCGTGCTGTATGACGGCGAGGTCTGCCTGGGCGGCGGCGTGATCGAGGCGGCGCTGGACTGAGGTCCCGGGCCGCCGAGCCCACCAATCATCCTCAGGGGTGCGCCTTGAAGAACGCCAGCACCTGTTCCCGGGTGAGGCGCAGCGCAGTCTGCGCGTCGACGGTGCCCAGCCCCAGCTCGGCCAGGGCGGCGGGTGTCAGGCCAGGCTGATAGAAGCCGAGTACGAGCTTCAGGTCGCTGAAGTCCAGGTGCTGCGCTCCCGGCACGGTGAACACGGGCTTGTCGCCCGTCGCGTTGGCACGCACGGCTTCGATGGTGGGGTTGAGGCCCTCGGTGGTGATGAAGAGCATGGGCTTGGTCCAGGCGCCGGCGGTGTCGCCGAAGACGTTGCCGTCGATGTCAATCGCGGCGCCCACGCGCTGGTCCTGGCGCGCTGTCCACACGGCCGCGGCACCGCCCAGCGAGTGGCCGTAGATGCGGGGACGGGTGAGGTCCATGTGCCCGGCCAGCGGGAAGCCAGCGGCGGCGTTGCGTGCCTGCAGCCAGTCCAGCACCTGGCGCTGGTCCTCGACCAGGGTGGACATGGCGTCCTGGAAGAAGACCAGGGCCTGGTCCGGGTCGGCCGGCCAGATGGTCTCGGCCAAGCCGCCGCCGGCCAGCCGGACCGGGCCCGAGATGTACGGGTGGTCGATCCCCACCACGATGTAGCCGTGGCTGGCCAGGTCCTCGAGCAGGGAGGAATAGGCCTCGACGATGCCCCCGAAGCCCGGCGAGAACAGGACCACCGGGTAGACGCCGCCGGCGGGCAGGGCGTCGGACGCCAGGGCCTGCGGCGTGGCCAGGGCGACGTTGTCGGGCAGGCTGAAGAAGGTGCGGATCAGTGGGAGCAGGCTCGGGTCCGTGTAGACGGCGCGCTGTGCGTTGCGCGCCACCGGCGTGGGATGCCAGACCTTCAGGCTGAGTTCGCGCATGTCGCCCTCGGTTTCGGTGCGGCGCTCGGGTCGCCCCGTGTCCGTCAGCTGGAGGGTGCTCTTGCCCACGCAGTGCGGCCCGGTGGGGGCGGGCAGCTCGGGAGCCGTGGCGGGGGCGGCGGGAAGCATGCAGCGCTGGGCGTAGCTCTGCGGCGCGGGAGAGGGGGCGGGCTTCTCATCGTCGTCGCCGCCACCGCAGCCGGCCAGGGCCAGGGCAACGGCAAGGGGCCCGCACAGCAGGGCAAGGCGTGTGAATCGGGAGGGAAGGAACGTCGTACTGCGCATGGGAAAAGACAGAAAAAGCGAAAGGGGCCGCAGTCTGTCCAGCGCTACCTTTTGCCAAGCTGAAGATCGGAGTGCGCCTCCCATGCGGTCCGGCCTTTGGCCAAGCCAAAGAAAGGCGTGGCCACAATGAGGCATGTCCGCGATGCCCACTTCCGTCCCCCCTCCCTTCCTTCACCGGTGCTGGCGCTGGCTGACGGCCCGCACCCTGGCGCGGCGCGTGGCGCTGGCCTTGCTGGCGGCCCTGGTCACGGTCTGGGCGATGCTGATCGTGCTGCGGTTCACCGAGATCCGCTCCGACGAGAACAACGCCACCGGGCTGGGCATCTACGGCACCACCCTGCTGGATGTGCTGGCCACCGTGCAGGATCCTGCCGAGGCGCGCGCCGCCCTCAGGACGGCCGAGCACGTGGGCAGCGCCTTCATGGTCCGCGAGGGCGTGCCAGGCATGCTGACGCAGCTGTGGGACCAGACCACCCAGCGTCAGGTGCATGCCTCGGCGGCCGTCGAGGCCATCCCCTTGAAGGGTGATGCGCAGGGTCACACGCTGCAGGTGGTGGACGGCATCACCTACCACGTGTTCGAAGGCATGACGGGGCGCTGGTCGCTGCGCCTGGGCATGCCCGTTCTGCCCTCGTCGTGGCTGGTTCGCACCATCGGCGGGGACCTCGTGCGCTATGTGCTGGCGGCCATGCCGGTGCTGTTGCTGCCGGTGGGCCTGGCGGTGTCGCAGGGCCTGCGCCCCTTGCGCAAGCTGGCGGCGCACATCGCGGCACGCAACGCCGACGACCTCTCCCCCATCGGCCTGCAGGTGCGCCACGCCGAGCTCAAGCCGCTGGTGACAGCGCTCGACAGCCTGCTGGCGCAGCTGCGCAGCAAGGTGCGGCGCGAGCACACCTTCGTGGAGGACGCGGCCCACGAGCTGCGCACCCCGATGGCCGTGATCTCGGCCCAGGCGCATGCGCTGGCGAAGGCCGCGGACCCCGCGGCGCGCCGCGAGGCCCAGCAGCAGCTCGACCACGCCATTGCCCGCACCTCGCACCTGGTGCAACAGCTGCTGGTGCTGGCCCGTGTCGACCGCGACGCCCCGACCCTGTCGGTCGGCGACACCGACCTGGCGCAGCTGGTGCGTGCCGAGCTGGCTCGCCTGAGCCCGGTGGCGCTGGCGCGGCGGATCGAGCTTTCGCTGGAAGCCCCCGACACCCTGTCGCATGCGCTCGATGTCCACGCGTTCCAGTCGGTGCTGAGCAACCTGTTGGACAACGCGCTGCGCTACGGCCGCGAGGGCGGCCATGTCGCCATCGAGTTGCAGCCCGAGGGCGCGGGCGGCCTGGTGCTGTCGGTGGCCGACGACGGCCCGGGCATCCCCGCTGCCGAGCGCCCCTCGGTGTTCGAGCGCTTCTACCGCGGCGCCGGCCACGACCTGCCTGGCTCGGGCCTGGGCCTGGCCATCGTCAGGCAGGCGGCGGCGCGCCTGGGCGGCCGTGTCGAACTGGGCGACGGCCTGGCCGGCCGCGGCTGCTGCTTCATGCTGCACCTCCCACCGCCCGCCCGCCCACGTTGACACTTCTTATTCCCATGCACTTGCTGATCATCGAAGACGACCTCGATCTGGGCCGCGCCCTGCAGGCGGCCCTGAAAGCCGAAGACATCACCAGCGTGTGGCATCGCCGTGCCGCGGATGCGCCCTGGACGCTCGACGACGACCTCACCATCGACGGCGTGCTGCTGGACCTGTCGCTGCCCGACGGGACGGGCTTCGAGCTGCTGGGCCGCTGGCGGCGCCAGGGCACGTCCATGCCCATCCTCATCATGACCGCGCGCTCGGCCCTGGAGGACCGCCTGCGGGGGCTGGACGGCGGGGCCGACGACTTCGTGATCAAGCCCTTCGCGATGGCCGAGCTGGTGTCGCGCATCCGGGCAGTGCTGCGCCGCAGTGCCCAGCAGGCCAGCGAGACCTGGACCGCGGGTGACCTGCGCCTGGCGCCGCGGCGCCACCAGGCCTGGTTGAAGGACGAGCCGCTGGCCCTGTCGCCGCGCGAGTTCCGCCTGCTGACGGAGCTGTGCCGCGAGCCCGGCGTGGTGGTGCCCAAGGGGGTCCTGGCCCAGCGCCTGGAGCCGCTGGGCGAGCCGGTCGACTTCAGCGCCATCGAGGTCCACCTGTCCAACCTGCGCCGCAAGATCGGCGCACACCGCATCCGCACCATCCGGGGCGTGGGCTACATGGTGAGCCTCGAGCAGGAGTGAAGGTGGCGAAGGCGCCAGGGGAGGGGAAACCCCTATCATGAGGCACCGCACATCGCCAGCCTGTGGCGAGTCCTGTTCCCTTCATTCCTTGCGCATTCCCATTCCATGAGCCTCCTGCAAATCCTGGCCCTGGCCGTCATCCAGGGCGTCGCCGAGCTGTTGCCCGTTTCCAGTTCTGCCCACGTGATCACGGCCGAGAAACTCATGGGGCTGGACCCCACGAGCCCCGAGATGACCCTGCTGCTGGTCATGCTGCACACCGGCACCATGTTCGCCGTCATCGTCTACTTCTGGAAAGCCTGGAAGCGCACCTACTTCTCCTCCACCCAGGCGCTGAAGCAGACCGTCTCCCAGCTGGCCATCGCCACGGTGGTCACCGGTGTCGTGGGCTTTGGCCTGATGCAGTTGATCAAGCACGTGTTCGCCGTGGATGCCTCCAAGTTCGAGATCGAGCAGCTGTTCGGCAACTCGCGGCTGATGGCTGCGGCGCTGGCGGGCGCGGGCGTGCTGATCATCGTCTCGTCGCGCATCCGCGAGCGCCAGGGTCCCTTGTCCACGGGCAAGGCCGCGCTGATCGGTGCGGTGCAGGGCCTGTGCCTGCCGTTCCGCGGCTTCTCGCGCTCGGGCGCCACCATCTCCACGGGGCTGGTCTGCGGTGTGGCGCGCAGCCGTGCCGAGGAGTTCAGCTTCGCACTCGCGGTGGTGCTGACGCCCGCGGTCATCGTGAAGGAGGCCCTGCGCCTCTTCCATGCCAAGGCCGAACTGTCGGCAGGCCAGTTCCACCAGGTGATGGGTCTGGTGGCACCCAGCCTGCTGGGCATGGTGCTGAGTTTCCTGGCCGGCTTGCTGGCGCTGCGCTGGCTCTCGCGCTGGCTGGAGGCGGACCGCTGGCATCTCTTTGGCGGCTACTGCCTGGTGGCGGCGGCCTTCGTCTTTTGGCTGGGTGCCTGAGGCGCGGTCGCCCGGAGCTGGGGCACCCTGCTCCGCTCATGTCCTCCGCGGGCTGCGCCCGCTCCCCCTTGA
>CBINPE010000176.1:0-8337 GCA_966252435.1 uncultured Burkholderiales bacterium
GCCGCGGCTGGGGCTTTGCCTCGCCTGACAGCGACTACGACGTGCGCTTCATCTACGTGAATCGCCTGCCGTGGTACCTCACGGTCGAGCCCCGGCGCGACGTGATCGAGCAGCCCATCAGCGGCGAGCTCGATGTCAACGGCTGGGACTTGCGCAAGGCGCTGCAACTGATGCGCGAATCGAACCCTACGTTGCTGGAGTGGCTGCGCTCGCCCATCGTCTACCGCGAGGACGACGAGGCGATGCAGCGCTTTCGCGCACTGGCCGAGACCGCGTTCTCCAACGTGCGTGCCTATCACCACTATGTGTCGATGGCCAGGAAGAACCTGCGCGAGCATCTGCTTGGCGAGGTGGTGCGCTACAAGAAATACCTCTACGTGCTGCGCCCGCTGCTGGCGGCACGCTGGATCCGCGAGCACGGGGGCGCCGCGCCGCCGATGCGCTTCGCGGACCTGGTCGCAGCCACCCTGGACCGGCCGGATGACGCCGCCCTGGTGGCCGAGATCAACCGCCTGCTCGAGGTGAAGATGCGCAGCGGCGAAAGCGCCACCAGCCCACGCTGGCCGGGGCTGCAGGCCTTCATCGAGCGCGAGCTGGCCGTCGCCCAGGCCCATGCGCCGGCCCCCGAGCCGCTGCAGGACGACGCGCTGGACGCCTTCCTGCATGAGGTGCTCATGGCACCGCAGACCGCATAAGCACTGCCGCAGCCCCCATCCCAACCTTCCCCCAAAGGGGGAAGGAGCCAACCCCCTCCCCTTTGGGGGCGCTCCCGCTGGCAAGCCCTCCTCCCCCATCAATCAGAAAGACCCACACCCATGATCGAACTCGACGGCTCCCACGGCGAAGGTGGCGGCCAGATCCTGCGCACCTCACTGGCCCTGTCCATGTGCACCGGCCAGCCGTTCACGCTGCGCCGCATCCGTGCCAAGCGGCCCAAGCCGGGCCTGCAGCGCCAGCACCTGGCCTGTGTGCGTGCAGCCAAGGCGGTGTCGGGCGCGCGGGTGCAGGGCGCCGAGCCCGACTCGTCCACGCTGCGCTTCGAGCCGGGCGCGCTGCAGCCCGGCGAGCACCATTTCGACGTCGGCTCGGCCGGCAGCAGCACGCTGGTGCTGCAGACCGTGTGGCCGGCCCTCCTGCAGGCCACGGCCCCGAGCCTCCTGCACCTGGTGGGCGGCACGCACAACCCGATGGCGCCGCCCTACCCTTTCATCGAGCGCTGCTATGCCCCGCTGGTGCGCCGCCTGGGCACGCAGGCCGATCTGACGCTGCAGCGGCACGGCTTCGCGCCGCAGGGCGGCGGCCGCATCGAGGCCCGGCTGACACCGGCCGCAGCCGGCGCCCTGGTTCCCTTCGACCTGCTGCAACGCGGCGCCTTGCAGCAGGTGCAGGCCGAGTGCATCGCGCCCGGGCTGGCGCGGACCGCGGCCGAGCAGTCCCTGGCCCCGCTGAACGCCCTGCTGCGCGAGGTGCTCGGCGATGGCGCCACGCTGCACAGCGAGGTCCCCGAGGTGCCGGCCAGCCAGGGACCTGGACACATGCTGATGGTGACACTGGCCAACGCCCACGTGTGCGAACTGCTCAGCCTGCTGGGCGGACGGCGCGGCGTGCCGCCCGCCGCGCTCGGGGGGCTGCGCGAAGCTGTGCGCTTCCACCAGGGCAGCGACGGTGCGCTGGGTGAATACCTCACCGACCAGTGGGCGCTGCCGCTAGCGCTGGCCGTGCACCACGCGGGGCGGCCGGCCGCCTACAGCAGCACGGTGCTGAGCCTGCATGCGCGCACCAACTTCGAGGTCATCGAGCGTTTCCTGCCGGTGCGCTTCGGCACCACGGCCCAAGGCACCGGCTGGAAGGTGCTGGTGACACCGCGGTAGCCCGAGGCGCCCGACGCCGGCGCCTCAGAACGCTTCCGGCCCGAGCATCGCGCCCCGCACCCGCTCGATCTCCGCCCGCGGCGGATCACCGAACAAGCGCCGGTACTCGCGGCTGAACTGCGAGGGGCTCTCATAGCCCACGCGGTGGCCGGCCGAGGCGGCATCGATGCCCTCGGTCAGCATGAGGCGCCGCGCCTGGTGCAGGCGCAGCTGCTTCTGGAACTGCAGCGGCGACATCGCGGTGACCTGCTTGAAGTGGTGGTGCAGGCTGGACGGGCTCATGTTGGCCGCCTGCGCCACTTCGTCGATGCGCAACGGCTCGGCATAGCGGCGCTTGAGCAGGTCGATCGCCTGGGCGATGCGACGCGCCTGGCTCTCGCTCACCGCCAGCTCACGCAGGCGTGGGCCGAGTTCGCCCGTCAGCACGCGGTAGTAGATCTCGCGCACGATCAGCGGGGCGAGCACGGGCACGTCCTGGGGCGCATGCAGCAGCCGCAGCAGGCGCAGCACCGCATCGAGCATCGAGCCCGACACGCGCGTCACCCGCAGCCCGCGCGCAAGGCCGCGCTGCGGCGAGGCTGGCTGGCCACTCTGCGTCGCCAGGAGCAACTCACCAATCTCGCGCGGATCGACATTCAGCCGCACGCACAGGTAGGGCTTGTCGGGCGAGGCCTCCAGCACCTGCGCCGTGGGCAGCATGGTCACGGCGATCAGCAGGCAGTGCAGCGGGTCGTACACCGTCACCTCGGTGCCGACCAGCGCCTGCTTGCGCCCCTGCACGACCACGCACAGGCCAGGCTCGTACACGGCGGGCAAGGGCTGCCCCGGCGCGCTGACGCGCGACAGGAGCAAGGGCGCGATGGCCGTGCCATGCAGGCCGTCGGTGGGGGCGAAATGCTTCACCAGTGCGATCAACTCGGCCTGGTGCTGAAAGAACGTGGTGGCATCGGTGGGCGTCATGGGGCCATTGTGGAGTTCGGCCGGGCCACCTGGGAAGCGAGTGACAGCCCCGCTGGAGGATCAGGCAAGGATCGGCCAGCAATCGGCTAACGCCCGCCGCCGCGCAGGCGTAGCCTGACGGACCTGTCTCTTGCCTCCCTTCGAAAGGAAAAACACCCATGAGCATCCGCACCCCGCTTCCCATCCCCCGCCGCACGCTCGGCACGCAAGGGCTCGAGGTCTCCGCCATCGGCCTCGGCTGCATGGGCATGTCCGACTTCTACGGCGCGGCCGACGACGAGCTGTCGCTGAAGGTGCTGCACCACGCCCTGGACATCGGCGTGAACTTCCTGGACACCGCCGACATGTATGGCGTCGGCGCCAACGAACGACTGCTGTCCCGGCTGCTGAGCACACGCCGCGACGAGGTGGTGCTGGCCACCAAGTTCGGCAACATGCGCGCCCCGGACGGCAGCTTCCTGGGCGTCAACGGCCGGCCCGAGTACGTGCGCAGCGCCTGCGACGCCAGCCTGCAGCGGCTGGGCGTCGACCACATCGACCTGTACTACCAGCACCGCGTCGACCGCCAGGTCCCGATCGAGGAAACCGTGGGTGCGATGGCCGAGCTGGTGCGGGCCGGCAAGGTGCGCCACCTGGGCCTGTCCGAGGCCTCCGCCGCCACGCTGCGGCGGGCCGCGAAGGTGCACCCGATCGCCGCGCTGCAGAGCGAGTACTCGCTGTGGTCCCGCGAGGACATCGAGGGCGATGTGCTGCCCGCCTGCCAGGCCTTGGGGGTCGGCCTGGTGGCCTACAGTCCGCTGGGCCGCGGCTTCCTCACCGGTGCCATCCGGAACACCGAGCGCCTCGAGACCGGCGACTGGCGGCTTCAGCATCCGCGCTTCCAGGCCGACAACCTCGGCACCAACCTGCGGTTGGTGGAGGCCCTGACCGCCATCGCGGATGCCCGGGGCTGCACGCCCGCCCAGTTGGCACTGGCCTGGGTGCTGGGTCGCGACCCGCACATCGTTCCCATCCCGGGCACGCGCCGCATCGAGCGCCTGGACGAGAACGCCGCCGCGGCCAGCATCGTCCTCGGCGAGGCGGAGCAGCGGGCCATCGACCAGGCACTGACCGAGTGCGCGGTGGCGGGCACCCGCTACCCGGCCGCCGGCATGGCACTCGTCAACGCGTGACGGCCTGAGCACCGCGCCACCGCCGATGCCAGCAGGGCACTGGCGGTGGCCTTCCGACCGGTTCCATAGGACGGAGGCAGGGTTACTTCGCCGGCACACCCAAGACGTCTTGAATCCGCGTCACCCAATCCTCGGACATGTGCATCCGAGCCAGGCAGGCACGCAGGTACGCTGCCTCCTGAACGAGCGCGATGGCACCTTGATAAGCCTTGTCAGCAGACGCTCCGTAAGCGTCCCTGACCTTGGCCCACGCGATGTCAGGAACAGGCCCCCAATGCAGGATCATCACAGCCAGATCGATGATGTCCCGGCTGGCTTGTGATTTGTCCAGGTAACGGTCCGCATTGGCCAGCAACTTCTCGGCGTAGAGATCGGCTCGCGACAACATCGGAACGCCAAACCGCAGACCCGGCTCGCCCTGAAGGTCGATGCGATCTTCACGCACGACCTCAAACTTGATGGGAACGCCATCCACTTTGATGAAGGTGCGAATGCCGTAACGGTCGGAGCGCACCTCTCTGGCCAAGGAGATGGGTTGGGAGAACAAGGCGCCCAGGGTGTTCAGGCTGATGGTGTTGCGCAGGGCACGGTACCCTTCCTGCGATGCACATAAAAAGTCGACATCAACGGATTCCCGGTATTCCCCCAACGAAAGTGCGATGGCCGTTCCGCCCGCAAAAAAGCACTCGGTCTGCTGCAGGAATTCAGCGCTCATCGCATCCAGCAGCTGTTGAATGCGCTGGTGGTGGGCGCGGTCAAACATTCAGCAGCCCTCCCCCATATTCCTGGATCAAGCGCTCGATGAGCGCACGTTCCCGGTCATCGAGCTGGCTGGGATCCAGGTGCCGCCAATGGGCCTCGTAGAGCGCAAAGGCCTCGTCTTCAGCCAGGTCCTCCACGCCGCGGCAGTGCCAGGCGATGGCACTCAACTGAGGAAAATCACTCAGGCTCACACGGGGGGGGGGATTCATGGCGCCATGATGGCCCAGCCACCTCCGGTTGACAATCCGGCCCTGCTCGCACCTCAAGCCGCCAGGGCGCGGGCGCAGGCCGCCGCGCTGGCCCAGGCCCACTGGAAGTTGTAGCCGCCCAGCCAGCCGGTCACGTCCAGCACCTCGCCGATGAAGTACAGCCCCGGCACGCGCTGGCTCTCCATGGTCTGCGAGCTGACCTCGCGCGTGTCCACGCCGCCTGCCGTGACCTCGGCCTTGCGGTAGCCCTCGGTGCCGTCCGGCGTCAGCGTCCAGGCCTGCAGGCTGGCGGCGAGTTGCTGCAGCTCCTTGTCGCGCAGCTCGGGCATGGGCTTGTCGCCCAACCCCGGCCGCTGCGCCAGCCAGGTCTGCGCCAGGCGCGCCGGCAGCAGCGTCGCCAGTTCGTTGGCCAGCTTGCGCTTGGAGCCGGCCTTGGCCTGCCGCAGCGCCGCCTCCAGGTCGGCCTCGGGCAGGAGGTTGATGTGCAGGGGCGTGCCCGGTTGCCAGAAGCTGGAGATCTGCAGCACGGCCGGGCCGCTCAGGCCACGGTGGGTGAAGAGCAGGTCTTCATGGAACTGGCCGCCCTGCCTGGCCGGACCGGTTCGGATGTGCACTGGCAGCGACAGGCCCGCCAGCGGCACGAAAGGCGCCCACAGGGCGGCATCGAAGGTCAGCGGCACCAGCGCCGGCCGGGTCTCCTGCAGGCGGTGGCCGAACTGCCGCGCCAGCCGGTGGCCGAAATCGGTGGCACCGATCTTCGGGATCGACAGCCCGCCCGTGGCCACCACCACCCGGCGCGCCTGCACCGCCCCCGCCGAGGTGGACAGCTCGAAGCCCGCGCCGCCGGCCGCCTGCCGCACCTCGTGCACCTCGCAAGGCTGGCGGCGTTCGACCTGGCCCTGGGCACATTCGCGCAGCAGCAGGTCGATGATGTCCTGCGCCGAGCGGTCACAGAACAGCTGGCCCTTGTGCTTCTCGTGCCAGGGCACGCCGTGCTTTTTCAGCAAGGCCAGGAAATCCTGCGGCGTGTAGCGCGCCAGGGCCGAACGGCAGAAGTGCGGGTTGGCGGACAGGAAGTTCGCCGGCCCGGTGTCGCGGTTGGTGAAGTTGCAGCGCCCGCCCCCGGAGATGCGGATCTTCTCGGCCACCTGGGTGGCGTGGTCGAGCAGCAGCACCCGGGCGCCCAGTTGCCCGGCCATGCCGGCGCAGAACAGGCCGGCCGCTCCGGCACCGATCACGACCGCGTCAAAGGAGGAAGACAGCATGGGAAGCCAGGGAGGAAGTCAGAACGGCCTGCGGAAAAGAAACGCGCCTGCCACCCGGGCAGGCGCATGGCAGCAGAGCGGGCGCCGCGGAAGGCAGGACAAGCCCGCCCGCCTCACTTGCCCCCGCTGCGCACCTGCTGGATCAGGTACTCGGTCACCTGCAATGCCTTGTCCATGTCGCCGGCCAGGGCGCCGGAGGTGAAATAGCGCCCTTGCACGCCCAGGGCAGGCACGCCGTCGATCTGGTAGGCGGTGGACAGTTTCTGGGCCTGCCCCGCCTTGGTGGCGACGGCGAAGGAGTTGAACACCGCCATGAACTGGGCCTTGTCCAGGCCCTGCTTCTCGGCGAAGGCGGCCACCTGCTCGGCATTGACGAGGCGCATCTTGTGGTCGGGGTTGTTGAGGTGGATCTCGTCGAAGACCTTGCGGTGCAGCTTGTCGACCAGGCCCTGCGTCTCCAGGGTGTAGAACAGCTTCTGGTGGACCTCGAAGGGCTCCTTGCGGAAGGCCACCGGCACGCGCCGGAAAGCCACGTCGGCAGGCAGCCGCTTGGACCAGGCGTCCAGCGCCGGCTCGAACGCATTGCAATGCGGGCAGCCATACCAGAAGAACTCGATGACCTCGACCTTGCCGTCGGCCGCCCCCGGCAGCGGCGGATTGACCCGCATGTACTGCTTGCCCTCGACGGGCCCACCCTGCGCCCGCGCCGGATCGGCCACGCCCCAGCCCAGCGTGGCCAGGCCCAGGGTCGTCGTGATCATCTGCGCGGAAAACGTGCGTCGCTTCATGGTGTTGGGTTCCTTGTCTTGTCGTCGTTCGCTCGTGGCCTCGAGCCCGGCTCAGCCCGGGTGGGCTTGCGCCCTGGGAGTCCGGGGTGTCCCTGAAAGTTCAGTTCAGTTCAGTTCTGCACCCGCACCAGCGAGGCATCGATGCCTTCCAGCTCCAGCCGGGTCTTGGCGCTTTCCGCGTTGGCCTTCTTGTCGAAGGGGCCCACCCGGACCCGGTAGACGGTGCGGCCCGACTGCTCGCGCTCGGTGACCCGCGCCTCCAGGTCCATCATGGCCAGGCGCGCGCGCTGCTGCTCGGCCTCCTCGGCGCGGCTGAAGGCACCGGCCTGGACGAAGTAGGTGAAGGGGTCGGCAGTGGCCGGCTTGGAGGCGGCGGCCACGGGCGGTGGCGGCGGCAGCACCGGCTCGGGCGGCGGGAGGATCACACCCGCAGGCGCGCCGAGGGGCGCCGAGGCCGTGGCGGTGGGCGGCAGGGGGGCCGAAGCCGCGCCGGCAGGGGCGGCCGTGCCGGCAGCACCGTTGCCGCGCCCGGACAGCGGCGCGTTCGGATCCCAGTTGCGGTTGCGCTGCGCCTCGGCGGCATCCTGCTCCGCCGTGCGCTGCGGCACCTTGTTGACGAAAGGCACCGGCACCTTGGTCACGTACAGGGCCACGCCGAGGGCGATCGCCAGGCCCACCAGCAGGCCGATGATCAGCCCGGGAAGGAAACCGCCCCGCTGCCGCAGGCGCGAGGAAGGACGCGCGCTCACTCTCATGACAGGGCCTCCGCCGCTGGCGGGTACTCACTCATCGACGTCGTCGACGAGCCCAGTGTCGTGTGCTTCGGTGGGATCATGGCCCGTTTGCTCCTTGTGATGGCCGTGGCTTGCAATCCCCCGATGTTACGGGGTCGCGCGCCCGAGCCTGCGGATCCGGATTGTGAGGGGGCGGAGGAAAGCCCCCGGAGAAGGCTCCAAAAGCGTACCGACAATGACCCGGACCGTACTGAGCGATGCTGTCCGGCCCTGGTAACTTCTCCCATAATTCCGCCGTTCCATGCGCCTTCTTCGTTGTTGAACCGATCCCGATCCCCCTCGAAAGGACCCTCATGTCGATGACCTCCCTGCGCCGTGCCAGCCTGTCTCTCGCCTGTGGACTGCTGGCCTGGCAAGCCGCGCTGCCTGCCCACGCCGCCGACGCGTCCAAGGTGCTCAACATCTACAACTGGTCCGACTACATCGCTGACGACACGATCAAGAACTTCGAGAAGGAAACCGGCATCAAGGTCCGCTACGACAACTACGACAACAACGAGGTGCTGCACGCCAAGC
>CBINPE010000177.1:0-8184 GCA_966252435.1 uncultured Burkholderiales bacterium
CGGCGGCGCCTGGGCGCGCGCGGGCCGGTGGTGGGCCGTGCGGCGGGCGCGGGCGCAGCGCCGTGCGCCTGCGGGTGGGCGGGGGCGCCTGGTGGTTGGGGTGGGGGGAGCGCGCGGGGGGGGGGTGGTGTCTGGGGTGGCGTGACGCCAGGGTGGCGCGGGCGCCGCCCGGGGGGCACATCACCCAACCCCCTCACACCTCGCCCCCGCTGAGAACCATCGGTGGCCTGCGAGACTCCCGCATGCCGCCGTTGGTGCCGGCGTGCTGAGACGGAGCCCGGGGAGACCTGACGCCATGCCCTTGTTGAGAACTGCTGGTGGCCTGCGAGAGTTCCGCGTGTCGCCGCTGGTGCCGGCGTGCTGGAGCGGGGAGCCCTGTGGAGCGAAGTCAAGGAGGCGGGGGACATGAGCGGAACAGGTGCTCCCCGCTCCAGCGCGCTCGCTCCACCGGAGGCTCATGAAGCAGACCGGCCACGCCGCCGCTGCCACCACACCAGCAACTCGCCCACCACGCCCCGCCGGAAGGCGACCACGCACACGACGAAGGTCGCGCCGATGATCACGGTGACCCACGAACCGACACGGTCGGCCAGGAAGTCCTGCAGGCCGATGACCGTGAAGGCGCCGACCACCGGCCCGGCGAAGGTGCCCATGCCGCCGAGCAGGGTCATCAGGACCACTTCGCCCGACAGCGACCAGTGCACGTCGGACAGCGTGGCAAAACCGAGCACCAGGGTCTTGAGCGCACCCGCCAGACCGGCCAGCGCCGTCGACAGCACGAAGGCCAGCAGCTTGTGGCGGTCGACGTCGTAGCCCAGCGAGATCGCCCGCGGCTCGTTCTCGCGGATTGCCTTGAGCACCTGGCCGTAGGGCGAATGCACCACGCGCACGATGAACAGGAACACCGCCACGAAAATGCCCAGCACCACGTAGTAAAGCACTCGGTCGTCGGCCAGCGGGAGCAGGCCGAACAGCCGGCCGCGCGGCACACCTTGCAGCCCGTCCTCGCCGCCCGTGAAGGGTGCCTGCAGGCACACGAAGTAGATCATCTGCGCCATCGCGAGCGTGATCATCGCGAAGTAGATGCCCTGGCGCCGGATCGCGATCAGCCCCACCCCCAGCCCCAGCACCGCCCCGGTGCCCAGGCCGGCCAGCAGCCCGAGCTCGGGCGACCAGCCCGCGGTGCGCACCAGCCAGCCCGTGACGTAGGCGGCCGCGCCCAGGAAGGCCGCGTGGCCGAAGGACAGCAGCCCGGTGTAGCCCAGCAGCAGGTTGAAGGCGCAGGCGAAGATCGCGTAGCACAACGCCTTCATCACGAAGACCGGGTACAGCCCGAGGAAGGGCGCCGCCGCCAGCAGCACCAGCCCCAGGGCCCAGGGCCACTGCGTCCGCCAGCCGGTCGAGGTCGAGGGGGCCCGGGCGCCCGGCACGGCGCCTGGGGTGCCGGGGCTTGCCTCGGCGGTGGCCTGCGTTGTCGTCACGTCACTTCTCCCTGCCGAACAGGCCCGCGGGCCGGACCATCAGCACGATGGCCATGATGACGAAGACCACGATGTTCGAGGCCTCGGGATAGAACACCTTGGTCAGCCCCTCGATCAGGCCCAGCGCCAGGCCGGTGAGGATGGCCCCCAGGATCGAGCCCATGCCGCCGATCACCACGACCGCGAACACCACGATGATCAGGTTGCTGCCCATCAGCGGCGTGACCTGGATCACGGGTGCCGCCAGCACGCCCGCCAGCCCCGCCAGGGCGGCGCCCGCCGCGTAGGTCAGCGTCACCATCACCGGCACGTTGACGCCGAAGGCCTGCACCAGCGCCGGGTTCTCAGTGCCGGCGCGCAGGTAGGCGCCGAGCCGCGTGCGCTCGATCAGGAACCAGGTGGACAGGCACACCGCGAGCGAGGCGAAGACCACCCAGGCGCGGTAGTTGGGCAGCACCATGAAGCCCAGGTTGGTCGCTCCCTGCAGCGCCTCGGGCACCGGGTACTGCTGCCCCGACACGCCGAACTGCTCGCGGAACACACCTTCGAAGATCAGCGCCAGGCCGAAGGTCAGCAGCAGCCCGTACAGCGGGTCGAGCTTGTAGAGCCGCTTGAGCAGCGTGCGCTCGATGAGCATGCCCAGCGCGCCCACCACCAGCGGCGCCAGCAGCAGCGCGGCCCAGTAGTTCACGCCCCAGCGGGACAGGCTCCACCAGGCCACGAAGGCGCCGATCATGTACAGCGCCCCGTGCGCGAAGTTGACGATGCCCAGCAGCCCGAAGATCACCGCCAGCCCCAGGCTGAGCATGGCGTAGAACGAGCCGTTGACCAGGCCCAGCAGCAACTGGCCCAGGAAGACCTGCAGAGGAATGCCGAGGATGTCCATCCGTCCCGCCCCGTGGTGAGATTCAGCCTATTTCCAAAGCGCGCACTTGCTCTCGGCCTTGGTCGTCCAGGCCGCATCGCCCTTGATGGTCTCGACCACGTTGTAGTAGTCCCAGGGCTCGGTCGATTGGGCGGGGGTCTTGACCTGCATCAGGTACATGTCGTGCACCATGCGGCCGTCGTCGCGGATGTAGCCGTCCTTGGCGAAGACGTCGTTGATCTTGGTTTTGCGCATCTGCGCGAGCACCTTGTCGGCGTCGTCCGTGCCGGCGGCCTTGGCGGCCTGGAGGTAGGTGCGCGCGGCCGAGTAGTCGCCCGCCTGCAGCGACGAGGGCATGCGCTTGATCTTGTCGAAGAACTTGCGGCTCCAGGTACGCGCCTCGGGGCTCTGGTTCCAGTACCAGCTGTCGGTGAGGTACATGCCCTGCGTCGTGGGCAGGCCCAGCGAGTGGATGTCGTTGATGAACACCAGCAGGCCGGCCAGCTTCATGGTCTTGGTGATGCCGAACTCGTTGGCCGCCTTGACGGCGTTGATGGTGTCGCCCCCGGCATTGGCCAGCGCCAGGATCTGCGCCTTGCTGGCCTGCGCCTGCAGCAGGAAGGACGAGAAATCGGTGGCCGACAGCGGGTGCTTGACCGACCCCAGGACCGTGCCGCCCGCCGCCTTGACGACGTTGGCCGTGTCGGCCTGCAGCGCCGTGCCGAAGGCGTAGTCGGCGGTCAGGAAGAACCAGCTCTTGCCGCCGGCCTTCACCACCGCGTTGCCGGTGCCCTTGGCCAGCGCCACGGTGTCGTAGGCGTAGTGGATGGTGTAGGGCGAGCACTGCTCGTTGGTCAGCGCCGAGCTGCCCGCGCCCACCACCAGGAAGGGCTTCTTCTTTTCAGCGGCCAGCTTGGCCATCGCCAGGTTGGCGCCCGAGTTGGTGCCGCCGATCAGAACGTCCAGGCCCTGCTGGTCGAACCACTCGCGTGCCTTGCTGGCGGCGATGTCGGGCTTGTTCTGGTGGTCGGCCGCCAGCACCTCGATCTTCTTGCCGTCGATGGCCCCGCCCATCTCGGCCACCGCCATCCTGATGGCCTCGGTGCCGGCCGGGCCGTCGATGTCGGAGTAGACGCCCGACAGGTCGGTGATGAAGCCGATGCGGATCACGTCACCCGAGTATTGGGCCTGCGCGGGTGGGGCGGCCGCCAGGGCCAGCGCCATGGGAAGCAGGGCGGAAAGGGCTTTGGTCTTGAGATTTTTTGCGTTCATGGTCGGTTCTCCGTCGTGTGTACAGGTCCTAGACGCCGAGGTACTCGTGCAACCGCTCGAGGCGCTGAGGCAGCTCGGCCTGACTGAATTCCTGGATGACCTGGCCGTGCTCCATGACCAGGAAGCGGTCGGCCAGCGGTGCAGCGAAGCGGAAGTTCTGCTCGACCATCAGCGTGGTGTAGCCCTCGCGCCGCAGCGTCAGCACCATCTCGGCCAGCTTTTGCACGATCACCGGCGCCAGGCCTTCGGAGATCTCGTCAAGCAGCAGCAGCCGGGCGCCAGTGCGCAGGATGCGGGCGACGGCCAGCATCTGCTGCTCGCCGCCCGACAGGCGCGTGCCCTGGCTGGCGGCGCGCTCCTGCAGGTTGGGAAACATCGCGTAGATCTGTGCGACGCTCATGCCGCCTTCGGCGAGCGCCGGCGGCAGCATCAGGTTCTCCTCGGTCGAAAGGCTGGAGAAGATGCCGCGCTCCTCGGGGCAGTAGCCCAGCCCGAGGCGGGCGATGCGGTGGGTGGGCAGGTCGATCGTTTCGCGGCCGCGGACCTTCACCGAGCCCTTGCGGCGGCCCGTCAGGCCCATGATGGCGCGCAGCGTGCTGGTGCGCCCGGCGCCGTTGCGGCCGAGCAGGGTCACCACCTCGCCTTCCTCGACGCGCAAGTCCACGCCGTGGAGCACGTGCGATTCGCCATACCAGGCGTGCAGGTCCTTCAGCTCGAGGAAGGGCGGCGCCATCTCAGTGCGCCCCCTGCAGCGTGCCGGCCGCGCTGCCCATGTAGGCCTCGATCACCGCCGGGTTCTTCGATACCTCGGCGTAGCTGCCTTCGGCCAGTGTGGTGCCGCGCTGCAGCACCGTGATGGTGTCGGCGATGCTCGCGATGACGCTCATGTTGTGCTCGACCATGAGGATGGTGCGATCGGCCGAGACTTTCTTGATCAGCCGGCGGATGCGGTCCACGTCCTCCAGACCCATGCCCTGGGTGGGTTCGTCGAGCAGCATCAGCTGGGGATCGGCGGCCAGGGTGGTGGCGATCTCGAGGGCGCGCTTGCGGCCGTAGGGCAGGGCGACCGCCGGGGTGTCGGCGTAGGCGCCCAGCTCGACCTCGCCCAGCAGGGCGAGGGCGCGCTCGTTCAGGACGTGCAGCGAGCGCTCGGGCTTCCAGAAGTGATAGGCGGTGCCGAGCCGGCGCTGCAGCGCGATGCGCACGTTCTCCAGCACGGACAGGTGGGGAAACACCGCCGAGATCTGGAACGAACGGATCAGCCCGCGCCGGGCGACCCGGGCCGGCGCCTCGGCCGTGATGTCCTGGCCCTCGAACAGGATCTGCCCGGCGCTGGGGGCCAGGAACTTGGTCAGCAGGTTGAAGCAGGTGGTCTTGCCGGCGCCGTTGGGGCCGATCAGGGCGTGGATGTGGCCGCGCTGCACGCGCAGATTGACCTTGTTGACCGCCACGAAGCCCTTGAACTCGCGGCTCAGCTCGCGGGTCTCGAGGAGGATGTCGCCGTTGCGGCTCATGCATGCACCTGGGAGGAGAGGGAAGGGAAGGTGAAAGGTCGGGATGAAGCGTCCAGGCTATTCAGCGCCTCTGACCCCCGGAATAGTCTGTTGCCGCGCTTGCGTGTCGGCCGCGTCCTACAGGGAGACCGGCGCTGCTACGCTATGGCGATGGATTCCGAATCGACAGACTCGACAGAATTTCCCTCGCCGGCACCTCGTTCCCTTGCTTGGGCACCGGGTCAACGGTCCAGGGTGGCCGTGATGGGCGCGGGGGCGGTGGGCTGCTACTACGGCGCCATGCTCGCGCGCGCCGGCCATGAGGTGGTGTTGATCGGCCGGGCGGCCCATGTGGAGGCGATCCGGCGCGACGGATTGCGCCTCGAGGCGCATGGCCGCGATGTCTGGCTGCCGCTGGCCGCCTCCACCGAGCCCAGCGCCGCGGCCGGGGCGCGGCTGGTGCTGTTCTGCGTCAAGTCCACCGACACCGAAGCCGCGGCGCACCAGCTGCGGGCGCACCTGGCACCCGAGGCGCTGCTGCTCACGCTGCAGAACGGCGTCGACAACGCCCAGCGCCTGCGTGCCGTGCTGCCCGGGCAGGCGGTGGCTGCCGCGGTGGTCTACGTGGCGACCGAAATGGCCGGGCCAGGCCATGTCCGGCACCACGGGCGCGGGGAGCTCGTCATCGAGCCTTCGCGCGATAGCGCTGCAGTGCGTGAGCTGCTGGTCGCAGCAGGTGTGCCCACCGAAATCTCGGACAACGTCCAGGGGGCGTTGTGGGCCAAGCTGATCCTGAACTGCGTCTACAACGCGATGTCGGCGATCACGTGGCTGCCCTACGGCCTTCTGGTCCAGGGCGCGGGGGTGGAGGCGGTGATGCGCGACATCGTGGCCGAGTGCCTGGCGGTGGCGCGGGCCGACGGGGTGGTGGTGAGCGGGGACACGGACGAGGCGGTGCGCCGCATCGCGCAAACGATGCCGGCCCAGTATTCCTCGACCGCGCAGGACGTGATGCGGGGCAAGCCCAGCGAGATCGACCACCTCAATGGCCTGGTCGTGCGGCGCGGCGAGGCACTGGGCGTGCCGACCCCGGTGAACCGCGTCTTGCACGCCCTGGTCAAGTTGCTGGAGGGGCGCCCGCCGGAGGGCCCGGCGGCTTCGTTCAGTGCACCTTCACCTCGATGACCTGGTCGGCCTGGTGCAGCTCGAACTGCAGTTTCTCGAAGCTGGGCATCCCGGAGAACAGCGACAGGGCGAAGCCGTTCGAGAAGCCCAGCGGCTCGGCGGGCATGCGCATGCGGTGGTCGATGGTGCCGTTGTCGTTCTCGTCGTGGAAGACCACGACGGCGTAGCGGCCCAGGGGCAGGTCATGCCATTGGAGGGTGGCGGCACCCTCGTGGATGTCGGCCTTCGACACCCAGCGGCCGGGGCCGAGGACGTCGTCGCCCGGTGCGTAGAGCTTGGCCACCGCATGGCCGTGCTCATGGGTGAAGCCGGTGGCGTGGACAGACAGGGTGGCGGTGTCGGTGCCAGCGCACAGGGGGAAGGGGGACAGCGTCAGCATCGCTGCCAGGAGCAGGGGGAGGGGTGAGAGGCGCCGGGTGTCGGTGGGCTGTTGTTCTTCAGGTTGGAACGCCATGGGTTCTCCAAGGGATGGGCGGGGTGCCGATGTTCGCTGAACCGAGGGTGATGGCAAAGACGCCTTTCCCTCTCATTCTTCTACTCATCTGCAGGCCCGGCGCTTTCCTCCCAAAAGGGACACAGCCGGTGTGCACAAAGTAGGGATCAGCGTCAGAATCGCGGCGGTCGACAGGGTGGCGGCGCGGCGGGCGGGCTTGGGACGGGCCTGACGCGCCCATGTCATGACAGCTTGCGCCTGCCTGTCGAGCACGATGCTATGGTGCGGATGTCCGCCGGCTGGGGCCTGACTGCCCCACGGCGTGCGCCTTCCATGCGCGGGTTTGGTTCTGGCATTGTTTTCTGACGGAGACCTCTTATTCCATGGACACATCCACCACCGCCCCCCGGCCCTCTCGCGCGTCGCGCATCCCTCAGCCGCCGGTCGCGGTGCTCCAGGAGGAGATCGAGCGCCTGCGGGCCGAGCAGGCCGCGTCCGAAGGGCGCCTGCGCCAGATGCTGACGGCCATGGCGGCGTTCCGGGACGGTGACTTCTCGGTGCGCCTGCCCTCGGACTGGGGCGGCACGGAATCGCGCATCGCCCAGGCCTTCAACCAGGCACTGGCGCACGACGAGCGGATCTCGCGCGAGATCGGCCGCCTCACCGAGAACGTCGGCAAGGAAGGGCGCCTCAAGCAGCGGATGTCCCTGCCCGGCGCCATCGGCGGCTGGGCCACCACGGTGGATTGCTTCAACACCCTGATCGACGACCTGGTGCGCCCGACCACGGAGATCGCCCGCACCATCGGCGCCGTGGCCAAGGGCGACCTCGGGCAGTCGATGGAGCTGGAGGTCGACGGCCGCGCCCTCAAGGGCGAGTTCCTGCGCTCGGCCAAGCTCGTCAACTCGATGATCCAGCAGCTGTCGGTGTTCACCTCGGAGGTGACGCGGGTGGCGCGCGAGGTGGGCACCGAGGGCAAGCTCGGCGGGCAGGCGCAGGTCAAGGGCGTCTCGGGGGTGTGGAAGGAGCTCACCGACTCCGTGAACCAGATGGCCGGCAACCTCACCGCCCAGGTGCGCAACATCGCCGACGTGACGATCGCGGTGGCCAACGGTGACCTGTCCAAGAAGATCACGGTGGACGTGCGCGGCGAGATCCTGCAGCTCAAGGAGGCCACCAACACCATGGTGGACCAGTTGCGCTCCTTCGCGTCCGAAGTGACGCGGGTGGCGCGCGAGGTGGGCACCGACGGGCGCCTCGGCGGGCAGGCGGTGGTGCCGGGCGTGGCCGGCACCTGGAAGGACCTGACCGACTCGGTCAACGCCATGGCCACCAACCTCACGGCCCAGGTGCGCAACATCGCCACCGTGACCACCGCGGTGGCGCGGGGCGACCTGAGCCGCAAGATCACGGTGGACGTGAAGGGCGAGATCCTGGAGCTGAAGGAAACCATCA
>CBINPE010000178.1:0-8113 GCA_966252435.1 uncultured Burkholderiales bacterium
TTCACTTCACTTCACTTCATTTCGCTTCAAGTCAGGTTGCCTGCGGGTGCTCCGCGAGTGGGCACAAGGTGTGATGCCGTAGCGCGTTCCTCATCCAGCCGGCCCGGGTCCGGACGAGCGGTTCAGGATGCTTGCAGGCGGTAGTCAGCGCTTCATACAAGGGCAGGTCTGCCACGCGGATCGCCAGGCGCACGTACGCGCGGAACTCCTCGCTGCGGCGCTGGGTGATGGCCGCCAGCAGGATCTGCCGGACGCGCTGCTGCTCCTCGGGCGTCAGTGCCGATTGCTTGAGGACCCGGCACAGCCGGGCGCTGAGGTAGCCTGAGCGGAAGAACCAGGGGCCGGCCTCCAGGAAGGTCAGCGCGACGTGCCGCCAGGGCCCCTCACCGGCGCGGATGTGCGCCTGCACCTCGGGGTCCCACAGCCTCAGCACCTCGTGCCGATAGGCGTGCCAGGCCGCCAGTGCCTGCTCGTAGGCAACGAGGCCCCGCGGATCGCGCCGCTGCGCGGCCGCGCGATTCAACGCGGCGTGCAGGCGGTTGACGCTGGCCGCCAGCTCGCGGATGTCCTGCGCACGCACGGTGCCCGGTTGCTTGCGGCCCATGCTGGTGGAGCGGATGGGGCTCAGGCGTCCAGCAGCTCGGCGCAGGGCAGCACGAAGTTGCGGCCCTTCTCGCGGAACTTCCAGCCGCGCTCGATCGCCAGGGCGATGCAGCGCTTGATGAGCGCCGGCGTGATGGCCGGGCCGACGATGCCGTACCAGGTGCTGTCGCAGCGGCCAAAGCCAGCCATGAGCAGGGCCCCACCGCTGCCATGCTGGATGGCGGCGCCGAGGGGCGTGCCCTGATTGAAGTCGTAGTTGAGCTTGCAGATGCGCCAGAGGAACTGCTCGTTCCCGACCTCGACCTTGCGCGTTCCTTTTTTTGTGAATGTCATGTCGTTGACTCCTTGTCATGGCCGGGCAACGCGGGCTTGCCGCCCGCGCTACCTCAACCCTTCACGCAGACCACCTGCTTCAAGGTGTGGACCACCTCGACCAGGTCCTTCTGCGCTTCCATCACCGCGTCAATGTCCTTGTAGGCCATGGGGATCTCGTCGATCACGCCTTCGTCCTTGCGGCACTCGACGCCTTCGGTCGCCTTCGCGTGGTCTTCCACGGTGAAGAGCTTCTTGGCCTTGGTGCGGCTCATCACGCGGCCTGCGCCGTGCGAGCAGCTCTCGAAGCTCTCCGGGTTGCCCAGGCCGCGCACGATGTAGCTGCGCGCCCCCATGCTGCCCGGGATGATCCCCAGCTGGCCTTTCTTCGCGCTCACCGCGCCCTTGCGCGTCACGAACACCTCATGCCCGAAGTGCGTTTCCTTCTGCACGTAGTTGTGGTGGCAGTTCACCGCTTCCAGGTGGGTCTCGAAAGGCTTGGTGATCACGGTCTTCACGACCTTGATCAGGTTGGCCATCATCACCTCGCGGTTGAGCTGCGCGAACTTCTGCGCCCAGCCCACGCCGCGCACGTAGTCACCGAAGTACTGCGCGCCTTCCTCGAAGTAGGCCAGGTCCTTGTCCGGCAGGTTGGCCTGGTTGCGCATCGCGTCTTCCTTGGCCAGCTCGATGAACAGGGTGCCGATGGCGTTGCCCACGCCGCGCGAGCCCGAGTGCAGCATGAACCAGACGAAGCCGTCCTGGTCCAGGCAGACCTCGATGAAGTGGTTGCCCGTGCCGAGCGTCCCCAGATGCTTGCGGTTGTTGGTGTTCTTCAGGCGCGGATGGGCTTCGCACAGCGCGTCGAACTCCGGCGCGAGCTGCGCCCATGCGGCGTCCACGCTCTCCGGCGGGTTCTCCCACGAGCCGGTGTCGCGGCCCATCTTCTTCGGCACCGAGCCGTGCGGCACGGCGCGTTCGATGGCGCTGCGCAGCGGGCCCAGGTTGTCCGGCAGGTCGGCGGCCGTCAGGGTGGTCTTGCAGGCCATCATGCCGCAGCCGATGTCCACGCCCACCGCGGCCGGGATGATGGCCTTGAAGGTCGGGATCACCGAGCCCACGGTCGCGCCAATGCCCAGGTGCACGTCCGGCATCGCCGCCACGTGCTTGAACACGATGGGCAGTCGCGCGGCATTGGCCAGCTGGCGGCGGGCGTCGTCTTCCACGGGCACGCCGCGGGTCCACATCTTGATGGGCACGCCGCCTTCGACGGCCTCGGTCAGGTAATTCGATTGGTTCATGGTGATGGCATCCAAAAACGGTTTGGCAAAAGGGGTGTGCCGGGATGACAAGGGGTGAGTGAAACTGGATTCCCATGCTCTACCGCTGAGCTACGCGAACCGCACGGCCCGCGACGGGGCTCGAACCCGCGACCTTGGGATGACAAGTGGAGTTCCACCCGCATTCACGCCCGACACACTTCAACTCGACGCTTGACGCGTTCGTTCATTCATTCAATGGCCCGCCCTGGGCGACAAGGGTTGATGAAAGGAATACGTGCTCTATCCCCTGAGCTACGGCTCCCCTGATTGGAGCCGGCGGGACTCGAACCCGCGACCACGAGCTTAAAAGGCTGTACTTCCATCTGCATTCGCACAAGGCGGGCAAACCTTCAATTCTTCAATTCGTTCCACATCGGGCGTCAGGAACGCGACCAGGTTGGCAAGACGAACGGCAAGCCCGGTGAACCGAAGCCTTGCCCCAATGTAGTCCTGCCTGCATTCGCGTCACAACCCGTTGTCCATCCTCTCTCGCGTCCTTGCGGACTTGTTCACGTTCACATTCACGTTCGGTCGGTGTTGCCGGCGACGAGACGTCGCAAGCTGCCTACCGGATCGTCCGGTTGCGGGTTAGCGGCCCGCGCGGCGGGGTGCTGTAAGCCTGCTGGCATTCGCCGGCAACACCTTCCTTCAACGCTTCTACGCCGACAGCGGCATGTCCTCGATCACGCCCACCCAGTGGTCGGGGTTCAAGGTCCCGGCGGCGAAGGTCGCCACCAGCTTGAACACCTCGTCCGAGAAGCCGCCGACATTCAGGATGTCGGTCCGCTCCGCGGCCTGCGTGGTCGCGTAGGGCTGGATGTCGACGCACACCAGCTTGGCCCGCGGGTTGCGCTGCTTGAACGCCTCCCACTCGCGCATCGTCTGGGTCGCCCCATGGCGCCGGTTGTCCACCCACGACTCGTTGTCGCTCACCAGGATCACCAGGTCGGCCTGGGCCTTCTCCTGGTTCAGCATCGCCAGGGGCGCGCTGCAGTTGGTGCCGCCACCGCCGATGTCGGCCAGCTTGCCCGCGTTCGTCATCACCGAGTCGCGCGGGTTCAGCGACAGGCTCGTCACCACGCGCTGCTCGAAGGGCATCACGCGGGCCTGCGGGTTCTTGCGCAACACCGCCGCCGCCATCAGCGCCGCCACGTCGATGCAGCGCACGCTGGAGGTGGCCGAGCCGCGGGCACCCGTCACCGCCTGGCTCATCGAGCCCGACACGTCGGGGCACACCACCACCCCACCCTCCAGCGCCGGCACGTTGGCCAGCGCCGCCTCCATGGCGTCCTGCAAGGCTTCGCGCACGGCGGTGGGCACGCTCGTCGCCTCGGTCGCCTTGTAGGCTGACAGCAACTGGTACGGCAGCACGCGTGAGCGGGCCACGGCCTGCGGGTCGCGCAGCTTGGCGGCCACGGCCTGCGTCACCTTGGGCGTGCGGAACACGCCGCTGCGTTCGAACGCATTCAGGTTCTGCCGGACCATCTGCCACGAGCTGTTCAGCGCCACGTGGATGTCGACCTGCTCGCGCTGGTTGGCCGTCATGGTCAGCCCTGCCAGCATCTGGAACGGCACGTCCGGCACCGTCCACAGCTTGCCGTCGGCCAGCCCGCGCTTGAAGCGCTCGAAGGCCTGCGTGATGGGCGGCAGGGCCGCTTCATCGAAGGGCTTGCCGATCAACCACGCGAACCACGCCGCGCGCCAGGCCTCGGCGGGCTTGGGATGGACCATCTTCACCACGTCGGCCAGCGAGGGGGTGTTGCCCACGGCGGCGTTAAGCAGCTGCATCTCGCTGGCACGCAGCAACCAGGCCTGCACCAGCTTCTTCGGCCGGCTTCCCAGCGACTTGCGGCCCGTCACGCCACTGCGCAGGATCTGCACGAAGTTGCGCAGCATCTTGCCGTTGTCGATCACGCGGTCGAACACCTGCGACAGCAGGGCCACGTCACGCACGGCCAGCACGGCGGCCAGCAGGGCGGGCATGTCCTTCATGAAGCCGGACTGGCGGGCATACAGGGCGGTCTTGGCGACGAAGGCCGGCTCGGCCTCGCGGGCCAGGGCCAGCACGGCTTCCAGCTGGGCATCGGCGCCGGCGTAGTAGGTCTGGCTCAGGCAGCCGGTGGCGGCCAGTTGCGCCAGCTGGTGGCGCGGGCTCAGGACATAGGCCAGGGACCCGTGCTGGTTGCGGCCCTCGGCCGCCGGCAGCAGGGCGCCACGGTGGGTGGCGAAGAGTTGGGTGTTGACCATGGGGATGACTCCTTCGACTTCACGTCATGCATTCATTCAACGTTCTGACTCATCCATTGCAACGGCTGTGCCAGCGCCTGTGCCAAGTCCGGGGGTTGAGCTGTAAGCCTTTGATCCGCCAAACAAAATTTCATCGACGCAGGGGTTGGGTGGCCTGGGGTGTGAGGGATGGGGCTCTGTTCATCCTAGAATATTGGCTAATCTTCTAGCTCATGTTCTCGATGAAAAAAACCGTGGTGATGGGGTTCCTGGGCTCGCAGCTGGACGATGGCCGTGGCGCGGGCCGCTGGGACAAGTGGCGTCCGACGGTCTCGCTGGTGCAGCATGCCGAGCAGCCTGTGGCCCGGGTCGAGCTGTTCCATGGGCCGCAGCACCTGCTCCTGGCGCAGCGTGTGCAGGCGGACATGGCCGAGGTCTCGCCTGGCACGCAGGTCAACCTGGTCGAGATGCCGGTGCAGGATCCCTGGGACTTCGGCGAGGTCTACACCCACCTGTACGACTGGGTGCGTGGCTACGCCTTCGACACTGCGCGCGAGCAGTACCAGGCGCACATCACCACCGGCACGCACGTGGCGCAGATCTGCCTGTTCCTGCTGGTCGAGTCGAAGCTGATCCCGGGCGTGCTGCTGCAGACGGCGCCGCCCAAGCGCCAGCAGCGCGGCGACCCGGGCCGCACCACGCTGATCGACCTGGACCTCTCGCGCTACGACGCCATCGCACAGCGCTTCGAGCGTGAGCACCGTGACGCCATCACCTTCCTCAAGGGCGGCATCGCGACGCGCAATGCGCAGTTCAACGCCCTGATCGACGAGGTCGAGCGGGTGGCGGTGCGCTCGCGCGCCCCGGTGCTGCTGACGGGGCCGACTGGCGCGGGCAAGTCGCACCTCGCGCGGCGGGTGTTCGAGTTGAAGAAGGCGCGCCACCAGGTGAGCGGGGAATTCGTCGAGGTGAACTGCGCGACGCTGCACGGCGACACGGCGGCGTCGACCCTGTTCGGGCACAAGAAGGGCGCCTTCACCGGTGCCGCGGCCGACCGGGCGGGCCTGCTGCGCACGGCGCATGAGGGCGTGTTGTTCCTCGACGAGATCGGCGAGTTGGGCCTGGACGAGCAGGCCATGCTGCTCAAGGCGGTGGAGGAGAAGCGCTTCCTGCCGGTGGGCAGCGATCGCGAGGTGGGCAGCGACTTCCAGCTGATCGCCGGCACGCACCGCGACCTGCGCGCCGAGGTGGCGGCAGGGCGCTTCCGCGACGACCTGTTTGCCCGGATCAACCTGTGGTCCTACACCTTGCCGGGCCTGGCCCAGCGGCCCGAGGACATCGAGCCCAACATCGAGCACCTGCTGCGCAAGGCCGCGGCGGAGGTCGGCCACGCGGTGCGCTTCCAGACCGAGGCCCTGGCGCGCTACCTGAAGTTCGCCCGCTCGCCCGAGGCCGTGTGGACAGGCAATTTCCGTGACCTGGCCGGCAGCGTTACGCGCCTGGCCACGCTGGCCGAGGGTGGACGCATCACGACCGCGCTGGTGACGGCGGAGTGCGACCGGCTGCGCTGGCAGTGGCAGCGCGGGACGCCACCCTCGCCCGGGCATGGCGGGGCGGGGGAAGCGGCACTGTCGCCGTGGCTCGACGCCGAGGCATTGCAAAGCCTGGACCTGTTCGACCGGCTTCAGCTGCAAGCGGTGCTGCAGGTGTGCCGGCACAGCCGCAGCCTGTCGGAGGCGGGGCGTGCGCTGTTCGACGTGTCGCGGACCCAGCGCACCGTGGTCAACGACGCAGACCGGCTGCGCAAGTACCTGGCGCGGTTCGGCCTGACGTGGGAGCGTGTCCGCGGCGAGGGCGGTCACATGCAGTAACAGCCGAGGGCCGGTGTCCCTCTAAGATCAAGAGGCAGATCTGCATCAACCGAGAGCGTGCCAAGCTCTTGGGAGGGGCCCATCCCAAGGGCATGACACGCTCAGACATCCCTTGGAGTACCTCGAATGACCACATCCCTTTCCGTTGGGTCCACCAACCCCTCTTCATCCGCTGCTGCGTTCTTTGAGTGGCAGCCCATCCTTCCTGCAGGGCAGGACAGCGTCAAGCCAATGGGCGTGATGGCCAGTGACCTGCTCGAGGCGCTCGCCGAGGTCCCGGAAGGGCCGCTGCGCGACGCGCTGCAGCGCGTGTGCCAGGACCTTGGAGACGGGGGTGCCACGCGCACTCCGGGGGAGCGGACAGTGGCCCTGATGGAAGCCCACGTCCTGCTGGGCCAGGCCCTGGCCAGTGCCACCCCCCACACCGCTGCCGTGTTGAAGACAGCGCAGGAAGATGTCTATGTCCTGATCGCCTTGGCTGGCGGGCTGGTGCCGCGCGCTGCCAAGCCTGCCGCCACGATTGAGCGCAATCTGCAGGCGGCGATCGCTGAACTGCCTGCGGGCTCGCTGAAGGACATCCTCGAGCGCGTGCGCCTGGACGTGGCTGATGGCGGCGCCACCCGTTCCCAAGGGGAGCGCGCGGCCACCTTGCTGAAAGCCCAGGCCCTGCTGGGGCATGAGATCGAACAGGGAAGTTCAGCGGGCGAAGCGCTGCTGAAGGCGGTCTTCGAGGACCTGCTGCAACTGATGAAAACTTTGCAAGCCCACAAGCACAAGCACCGGTGGATGTCGGCCGGCCTCTAGGCTGAATCTGGTTGCCTGTGCGTGCGGTGGAGCGCACGCCCTGCCTCGCTCAGGCCCGCTCGAACTTGAACACCGCCACCCCCGCGCGCAGGTTGGGTGCCCAGCGCACGATGCGGCCGTCCTGGATGCCGAAGGCGTCCAGGATGCGCAGGCCGCAGCGTCGCGCCAGGATGTCGAAGTCGGCGAAGGTGCCCACCCGGATGTTCGGCGTGTCGTACCACTGGTAGGGCAGGATCCGGGTGACGGGCATGTGGCCGCGCAGCACGCTCAGCCGGTTCGGCCAGTGCGCGAAGTTCGGGAAGCTCACGATGCCCAGCCGCCCGACGCGCGCCGTCTCGCGCAGCATGCGCTCGGTATTGCGCAGGTGCTGCATGGTGTCGAGCTGCAGCACCACGTCGAAGCTCTGGTCGTCGAACAGGTTCAGCCCGTCCTCCAGGTTGAGCTGGATCACGTCGACGCGCCGTCGGGTGCAGGCCAGCACGTTGGCGTCGTCGATCTCCACGCCGTAGCCGCTGCACTGGCGATGGTCGCGCAGGTGGGCCAGCAGCTCGCCGTGGCCGCAGCCCAGGTCGAGCACGCGCGAGCCCGGCGGCACCAGGCCGGCGATCAGGTTGAGGATGCGTCCGTCGCTCACTGTGCGCTCCCTTGCTGGTTGACCTCGCCCGCCTCGGCGGCGATGTTGTCGAAGTACTGCCGCAGCAGCGCGTGGTAGCGCGTGTCGTCGAGCAGGAAGGCGTCGTGGCCGTGCGGGGCGTCGATCTCGGCATAGCTCACCGGCAACCGGTTGTGCAGCAGGGCCTTGACGATCTCGCGCGAGCGCGCCGGCGAGAAGCGCCAGTCGGTCGTGAAGCTCACCACCAGGAAGCGGCAGCGCGCGTGCGCGAACGCGGCCCGCAGGCTGCCGCCGTAGGCCCGCGCCGGGTCGAAGTAGTCGAGCGCGCGGGTGATCAGCAGGTAGGTGTTGGCGTCGAAGTA
>CBINPE010000179.1:0-7851 GCA_966252435.1 uncultured Burkholderiales bacterium
GCGTGCTGGCCCTGACCTGGGGTGCCCTCCCCTTGGCGCAGTGGCATGCGGACACGACGGCGCAGCAGCCCCGCCCTGAGCACGTCTCGATCGAGTCACTGGGCCAGCAGCACACGCCACCGCCCCGGGCGCTGCTCCATGCCGAGCCCGCGCCCCGGTACGAGGTGGGCTTCATCATCCGCCACGGCCTGCTGCGGCAGGAGCGGAAAGTGCACTACGTGCCGCTCACGGCCCCAGGCTGGAACGGGGAGCCCGTCAGGGTCGTCCTGTCGAAGGACGACTACTTCACCCCGGCCCCGGCAGCCTCCCGGCCCCGTGAGCCCTACACGGTCGAGCTGGCGGCGGGCAAGGTTCCGACGATGGTGCGACGCGCCATGGAAGACAAAGGTCTGGCGCTCGCAGAGCCCCTCTACCTGGCCACCCCGGTACAGCTTCACAAATCGCCCGCCCGGACCCACGAGGAACTGGCCGACATCCTGAAGGTGCTGGGCACGATGCTGGCGCTGAAGGCCTTGTTCTCAGCCTTTGGGTACCATCGCCGAATTCGCCGCGAAACCCATGCCGCGGCGTCTTGATCGATCGACAGTCCACAAAAATCGGCGTGAAAACTTTTCTATGGGATGCGGGCAAGGCCCTGCTGTTGTGGTTGCTCGTTTCAGCCATGGTGTGGGTCGCCACCCTGTGGCGGTGGCACATCACTCAGGCAGACCCCAACGGGTATGACTTGTTCTTGTACCTGGTGGCAACGCCCACCTTGATCACGGCATCGATGCTGTTCCTGCTCTGGCAAGCCAAGAAGCTCCGGGCTGCCATCCAAGACATGAACGAGCCACCCACCAACCCCTCGGTTGCCCCGCCCACCCAGGACAAGGGCTAAGCCAGCGGCCCCACCGGGTCGCCTGCGCCCCTTGCGGGCTGCGCCTCCAGTTCATCGAGGGGCCCCTCGTCCAGGTGCCCCGTGTCGCCCCAGCCCACCAGGGTGAACACCTCACCGGTGTAGAGCAGGCGGTTGATGCTGGCATTGCCCAGCATCCATGAGCGCGGCGCCTGCAGGGTCTGGTGGGTGGCGGCACGGTACAGGCAGTCCATCACCCCGCCGTGCGCGACCAGCGCAATCGTCTGCCCGGGGTGCGCGTCCGCCAGGCGCGTGGCGGTGGCCAGGCAGCGGGCATAGAAGCGGTCCAGGGATTCCCCCTCCCCCGGCGCGAAGCCGGGATCGCGCCGGCGCCAGCGCTCGGCCTGCTCGGGAAACAGCAACTCGATCTCGCGGAAGGTCTGGCCCTGGAAGCTGCCGAAGTCGCGCTCGCGCAAGCCAATGTCGGTCACCAGCGGACGGTCGATCGCCCGCACTACCGCCTGCGCTGTCTCGAGCGCCCGCCGCAGGTCGCTCGCATAGACGATGTCGATGCCCTCGTGCACCAGCGCCTGCGCCAGCCGCTCGGCCTGCCAGGCGCCCAGTTCGTTCAGGGGCACGTCCAGGTGGCCCTGGATGCGGCCCTCGACGTTCCAGTCGGTCTCCCCGTGACGGATGGCGACGATGCGGGTGCTGCGGTCGGACATGGTGCGGGCCCGGAAAAGATGAAAGAGATGGCGGGCGTCAGACGCCCCAGACGACATCCTGTCGCTCAGCCAGCGCGGCACGCAGCATGGCCAACAGGGGCTGCGCGCGCTGACGCAGGCTCACCGGCACGTCGTCGGCGGCATCGTCGTCGCCTGTGGCCTCGTCTTCGGACGCGGAGGCCGCTTCTTGAGCCGCCGAAGCGGGCGCTTGCCCACGCTCGTCGGCCTCCACGGCCGCGCGCAGCGCCTCGATGGCCGCCGGCAGCTGCGCCACGGTGATGATGCCCTGCGGCTCCGGCGTCTTGCCGATCAGGCGCAGGATGTGGTCGCCCTGGGGACCCATCATGATGAGGTCGGCGGTGGCTTGGGATTTGAATCGGTAGATCATGGCCGGCGGAAAAGGGAGAAAGGAGTGCCGATTGTCGCGCCTGTCACGGGCGCGGCCGTCGAGTTGCCCGGGCGCTGGTCCCGCAAGCAGGCAAGGAGCCAGCAAGCGGCGGGCCTGCCGCGCCTCAGGCCGGGTCGCGCGGCGCGGCCAGGTCGTCCGCGGGAGAGGGCTGACCGTCGTCGGCCTGGGAGGCCTGCCCGTCGGGCTGCTGGGAGTCCAGCCGCGCCGTGAAGGCGGGCACGTCCAGCGCTGGCGCGAACAGGAAGCCCTGGTACTGCTCGCAGCCGGCGTCCTGCAGGAACTGGCGCTGGGTCTCGGTCTCCACGCCCTCGGCCACGATGCTCAGGTCCAGCGCGCGCCCCAGGTTGATCACGGCGTTGACGATGCCCACGTCGCTCTGGTCCTCGGGCAGCCCGCGCAGGAAGCTGCGGTCGATCTTGAGGCGGCTGATCGGCAGCCGCTTGAGGTAGCCCAGGCTCGAGTAACCCGTGCCAAAGTCGTCGATCGCCAGCTTCACGCCCAGTTGCGCCAGCGACTGCAGCCGCTCCAGCGCATCCTGCGCGTGCTGGATCAGGATGGACTCGGTCAGCTCCAGCTCCAGCCACTCGGGCGGCAGCTTCGCCTGGTGCAGCGCCGAAGCCACACCGTCGACGAAGCCCGGCTGGTGGAACTGCACCGCCGACACGTTCACCGACACGACCAGGGCACGCCCCTGGGCATGCCACTGCGCCGCCTGTCGCACCGCCTGGTGCAGCACCCAGTCGCCGATGGCGACGATGAAACCGCTCTCCTCGGCCACGGGGATGAACTCGGCCGGCGAGACATGGCCCAGCTCGGGGTCGTGCCAGCGCAGCAGGGCCTCGGCCCCCAGCACGCGGCCGGTGCGCAGGTCGACCTGGGGCTGGTAGTGCAGGCGGAAGCGGTTGTCGGCCAGGGCCTGGCGCATGGCATGGTCCAGGCGCATGGTGTGGCGCAGGCGCTGCTGGGCCTCCTCGTTGCCCAGGGCGGGCTGGTGCAGGCGCACGCCGGCCCGGCCCCCCTCCTTCACCGCCTGCATGGCCAGGCTGGCGCGACGCAGCAGTTCTTCCAGGCTCAGCCCGTCGTCCGGGCACACCGCCACGCCGATGCTGCAGGTCACGGTGAAGGTGATCCCCGCCAGGCGGAAGGGCTTGACCATCGCCTGCAGGATGCGCCGCCCCGTGGCTTCGGCCGACTTGGCGTCGACCTGGTGCACCAGCATGATGAACTCGTCGCCCCCCAGGCGCGCCACCGTGTCGAGCTGGCGCAGGCAGCCCTTGAGGCGGTCGGCCACCTCCACCAGCACGCGGTCGCCGAAGCCGTGGCCCAGGGTGTCGTTGATGTGCTTGAAATGGTCCAGGTCGACCACCATCAGCGCGAATGGCGCGTTGTCGCGCTGCGCCCGCGCCAGCGCGGCCGCGGCCCGCTCGTCCAGCACGCCGCGGTTGGGCAGGCCCGTCAGCGCGTCCGTGCTGGACAGCGCGTCGATGCGTCGCCGCGACTCCACCCGCTCGGTGATGTCGCGGAACGAGAACACCCGGCCGATCGGGCGCCCGCGGCTGCGCTGCGGCAGGGTCTCGCGCTCCAGCACCCGGCCGTTGCGCAGCGTGATGGTGTCGGTGGTCTGGAAGCGCGTGGCGTCGTCGACGCGGGCCAGCTCGCGCTCGTAGCTCGCGGGATCGATGGTGCTGTCGCGCATCCAGGCCAGCAGCGCGGCATCGTTGCCCCGCACCAGCAGGTGCTCGGGCACCGACCACAGCGCGGCGAACTGCTGGTTGAAGTTGCGGATGCGCCCCGCCAGGTCGGTGACGAGGATGCCGTCCGCCGTGGAATCGAGCGTGGCGGCCAGCTCGGCCAGGCGCTCCTCGAGCTCGTTCTCGACGCGCTGCTGCTCGCTGCGGTCGTGCAGCGCCACCATGAAGTAGTGCTGGCCGGGGCCCAGGTTCAGGCGGCGCACCCGGCGCAGCACCGGCACGGTGCTGCCGTCGAAGCGGCGGATCAGTGTCTCGGACTCGATCGCCGCGGCCCAGCCCACGTCGGTCTCGGCGGCATCCACCGGGGCCTCGGACACTTCCTGCCAGAACGCCATGTCCTCCGGCGAGGCGCACAGCTCCTGCGCATGCCGGCCCGCCAGCTCGAGCGGGTCCACCTGGAACAGCGCCCCGGCCGCCGTGTTGGCCGCCACCACCCGCAGGTTCTGGGCGTTCACCAGCCACACGGCGTCCAGCAGGCCCTCGATGAGGGAGGTGGCCAGCGGCGGCGCCTCCAGCGACATGGAGGGATGCCGGCCACTCATGCGGCCTCCGTTTCAGCGCCCACCGACCGCACCGGCTCGAAGAAGTAGGCCACGCGCTGGCGCGGCGACAGGTAGACCATCGCGTCCGACGGCAGCGACAGCGGCTTGACGCTGCGCCGGATGCTGATGTGGGGCTGGCGCTCCATGTCCACGATCAGGGCCTCCTCGCGAGGGATCTTGGGCTCGTGCACCAGCAGGCGCGGCCGCAGGGGACGGCCCGCGTTCACGCCCACCACCATCGCGAAGCGGCCATCGTTGAGCTGCACCATCGAGCCGGCGGGATACACCCCCATCATCTTGATGAAGGCCGCCAGCACCACGGCGTCGAACTTGTGCTGCGTCTGGGCGTAGATCTGGGCGATCGCCTCGTGCGGCGTCAGGCCCCGGGACATCATGTGCGGGTTGCACAGGTTGTCGTAGCGGTTGACCAGGGCCACCACGCGCGCGGCCATGCTGATGCGCTCGTTGACCAGCCGGATCGGAAAGCCCGTGCCGTCGCCCAGCTCGTGGTGCTGGGCCACCACCAGCGTGGCGATCGAGGACAGGCCCATCTTGCGCGCCCGCGCCACGCCGTGCGACACGTGCTCCTCGTACACCCGCTGCTCGGACGGGCTGAAGTGGCTCTCGCTGTGGCGCAGCCGCTCGGGCACGTCGAGCTTGCCGATGTCGTGCAGCAGCGCGCCCACGCCCATCTCGACCATGTCGGTGCCGCTCCAGCCCAGCGCACGCCCCAGCAGCAGCGACAGCAGGGCGACGTTGACGGCATGCGCCGAGGCCTTGTCGCCCGCCGCCTCGGTCAGCAGGCGGATGCACAGGTCCTGCTCGCCCACCATCTGCTGGACGAAGTGGTCGCTCAGGTGGCGGGCGCCCTCGGCAGCGCGGACCGGCTCGGACGCGGCCTGTTCCATCACCTGGCGGCAGGTGTGGGTGGCATGGGCGAACGCCCGCTCGCAGCGTTGCAGGCTGTCCCGCTGGGCTGTCAGCTGGGCACGCCAGGCCGCCTGGGCAGCGCCGGCCTCGGGCGACCCCGGGGATCCCATCAGGGCCGAGGCCGCCGCGGGAAAACCCGCAGGGAAAGAGGTGGACGCCGCGGCCGTGGCAGCAACCGGCAACTCCCGCTCTGCCGGCAGGATTTGCGTGACGACCTCGGGATCGCTGTCCCGGGGGCTCCAGCGCACCCGCTTGAGGCCAAGCCCGCGCAGGGTGGCGATCTGATCCGTCGTGCCAATGCGGAAATTCGACTTGGGGAACGGGTGGGACATCCAGCCGAGATCCAGGTGGACGAACACGCCCACGCGCAGGTCATCCACGTTCATGAACGGCAAACCCTGAATCTCTTTCATGCGTCAGATCCCATGCAGACACACGCCGAAGGAACGGCCATCTGCCTCTTTCGGTGCGTCTCAAGGCAACTTGAGGCTCCGATGGGCAAAGCGAGGCCGCCGCCACGAAAACCGCGACCAAATTCTCAAACTGCCGTGCCTGGCCTGAGCTCTGGAAAAAAGCGGTCATTGCAGGGCATCTCTGCTTGCCGCCGCGACGCCCCCCACGCACAATGAATTCCCAGGAACCCAGCCTTGCCGCAGGCCGGGCTGCCGGGTTCCGGTGAATGGCGGACCAAGGTCCATTACAGGCGGGGCGCGCATGAAAGACATCCTTGTCATCGGCGGCGGGAAGATCGGCTCGGTGGTGGCCGACCTGCTGTGCCAGTCCGGCAGCTACCAGGTCACCGTGGCCGACCGCAGCATCGAGCAGCTGGCCGAACTGAAGGGTTCCGGCGCGGGCGGCGCCAGCGCCCCGCGCCCCCTGGCGCTGGACGTGCAGGACGGCCCCGCCCTGCGCGCCGCTCTGGCCAACCGCTACGCCGTGCTGAGCGCAGCGCCCTACCACCTCACCACCCGCGTTGCCGAGGCGGCGCTCGAGCTGGGCGTGCACTACCTCGACCTGACCGAGGACGTGGCCAGCACCCGGCGCATCCGCGAACTCTCCGCCGGCGCCGCCACGGCCTTCATCCCGCAGTGCGGCCTGGCGCCCGGCTTCATATCGATCGTGGCGGCCGACCTGGCCCGGCAGTTCGACAGCCTGGACTCGGTGCGCATGCGTGTCGGCGCCCTGCCCGCCTACCCCAGCAACGCCCTCAACTACAACCTGACCTGGAGCACCGAGGGCGTCATCAACGAATACTGCGAGCCCTGCGAGGCCATCGTCAACGGCGTGCGGCGCGAGGTGCCTGCCCTGGAGGAGCGCGAGGAGTTCTCGCTGGACGGCGTGCTGTACGAGGCCTTCAACACCTCGGGCGGCCTGGGCACCCTGTGCGAGACCCTGGCGGGCAAGGTGCGCACGCTGAACTACCGCACCATCCGCTATCCCGGCCACGCCGCCATCATGAAGGCGCTGCTGCACGACCTGCGCCTGCGCGACCGGCGCGAGGTGCTCAAGGACATCCTCGAGCAGGCGGTGCCCGCCACCATGCAGGACGTGGTGATCGTGTTCGTCACCGTCTCGGGCATGAAGGACGGCCACCTGCTGCAGGACACCTACGCGCGCAAGATCTACAGCCACGCCCTGGCGGGCCGCATGCGCAGCGCCATCCAGATCACCACCGCCAGCAGCCTGTGCGCCATGCTCGACCTGCTGGCCGCGGGGCGCCTGCCGGCCCAGGGCTTCGTCAAGCAGGAGGACGTGCCGCTGGCCGACTTCCTGGCCAACCGTTTCGGCGGCGTCTTCGCCATGCAAGAGTTCTCCAAGGCGGCATAAAGCGATTCATGCCCCGTGAGCGAGCGTTCACGCGCTCGCTCTTTTTTATTTTTTATTCAGGCAGTCAGAAAGTCAAAAGCCGCCGGCCCGCATGCGCGGACCGGCGGCTTTCTTCTTTCTTCTTCTGCTTCCTTGGCTTCTTGGCCTTGGTGCCTTTTCGGCTTTCTTTGGTCTTGCTGTCTCCTCCCGGCTCCCCGCGGCGGGCTGGCCCGCGGCGGATGATCGGGAATTCTTGCAGAGGGCTCAGCCCGCGGATTTCTTGCCGGTGAAGCGACGCACGGCGAACAGCACGGCACCCAGGGCCGCCAGGATCGCGCCGATCGTCATCATCCCGCCGGACGAGTCAGGCTCGCCATCCAGCACCAGGGTCTGGGGATGCTCGGGCAGGTAGCGCACAGCCAGGGTGTTGGCGTCGGTGTCGCGGAAGTTGCGGCCCATGTCCTTGGAGACGCTGACCTTGGTGTGGATGGTCTGCTTGTCCTCGGTCTCGAAGTGGATGTCGAGCTTGAAGCTCTTCTCACGGCCGCTGAGGCGCTTTTCCTTCCACTCCACCATGTCCACGGTGGCCTGGACCACCTTGCCATGGTCGGCCAGGGCCTTGGCGTCCTGGCCACTCTGGTAGCCGAGGTAGACCGCAAACAACCCGCCCAGCACCAGCAAGGGGGCGGTCAAGGCACTTTTCAGGGAGGACAACATCGCAAACCTCAATCAATCAGTCAAACAACAAACAAAAATAGCGAACGGCACCGCGGGCTCAGTCGTCCGAGGCCAGCGCGATCAGGATGCGCAGCACGTACCACAGCATCAGCGCGATGGAGGCGAACAGGTGCAG
>CBINPE010000180.1:0-7811 GCA_966252435.1 uncultured Burkholderiales bacterium
ATCCTGGCCCTGTTCAACGCCGGCAAGTGCGGCATGTGGGTGGATGCGACCATCGCCGCCTCCTTCATCTCGGACCCGAAGCAGAGCAAGGTGGCTGACAAGGTGGCCTTCGCGCAGGCTCCCACCGCCGTGACGCCCAAGGGCGCCAACTGGCTGTGGGCCTGGGCCCTGGGCGTTCCCGCCAGCTCCAAGCAGCCCGAGGCTGCCCAGAAGTTCGTGATCTGGGCCACGTCCAAGGACTACATCCAGCTGGTCGCCAAGGAAAGCGGCTGGGGCGCGGTGCCCACCGGCACGCGTGCTTCGACCTACAAGAACCCCGAGTTCCAGAAGGCCGCCAAGTTCGCCGAAGCCGAGAAGAAGGCCATCGACAGCGCCAACCCGACCGACAGCACGCTGCCCAAGAGCCCGTACGTGGGTGTGCAGTTTGCCTCGATCGAGGAGTTCCAATCCATCGGCGTGGTGGTGGGCCAGCAAATGAGCGCGGCTCTGGCCGGTAAGAGTACCGTTGACGACGCTTTGAAAGCCTCCCAAGAGGCTGCCAATCGTGAGATGATCAAGGCAGGCTATTACAAGTAAGTACACGTAATTAGCCGGCAGTAAGGGCACCTCGTCCCTGCCGCTGTCGTGAGACCGGCTGTCCGCCCCTGGCGGGCAGCCATTTCGCTTCCTGCGGCTGGTTTTTCACGCGGTGCCATGCGGTTATCGCGGCCACTGCGGTCTCGACAACCGTGTGGCGCGATCACTCTGCTGACGAACTTGACGAACCTGACGACCAAGCTGACAAGTCCCACGCAGCCGCCCATGGCCTTGGGCTCGTACCTGCGTGACACCCGCATCTCCACCCGGCTGGTCGTGGGCATCGGAGTGGCGGTGCTCCTGCTGGTGCTGATGGTGTGGGTGGGCGCCTCGAGGCTGGGCGCCGTGAAGGCCCGGCTTGACTGGATGACCTCGGTCCAGCAGCCGAAGATCAGCGCGGCCAAGCGGCTGAGCGAGCTGATGCGAACCATGGACGTCTCCCTGCGCGACATCGTCCTGTTGAACGACGGTGCCGCCATGCTGAAGGAGGTGGACCGCCTCAAGGCTTTGCGCGAGGAATACCAGACATCTGAACAGGCCCTGCAGGCTGCGATCGAAGGCGATGATCCTTCGGTGCGCGACGCCCTGAACAAGGCGCACGAGGCCGTGCAGGCCATGAACAAGCCGGTGGACAAGGCGATCCGGCTGGGCGCGGCCAACAAGCCCGAGGAAGCCACCCGGGTGCTGCTCGAGGAAATCCGGCCGCTCGGCGACCAGGCGTTGACGGCCATCGAGGCCCTGACCCGCACCGAGATCGAGGCCGGCGAAACGGCCCGCCAGGAGGCCGAGCACACCTACCGCCAGGCGCTGGTGTGGCTGGGAACGATCGGGGCGCTGGCGACCGTGCTGCTGATCGTCTTCGGGTGGGGCCTGGTGCGCTCCATCACGCGGCCTCTCAACACCGCGGTGTCCGTGGCCCGCGCCATCGCGCGGGGCGACCTGAGCCAGGCCATCGACGTGGACGATCCCGCGGCGTCCGGCGAGCAGCGCCAGCTTCACAACGAGACCGACCTGCTGCTGGCGGCCCTGAAGGAAATGCAGGGCGCCCTGGTGAGCGTGGTGCAGGGGGTGCGTGACCGGGCCGAGAACGTGGCCGTCGGCAGCTCGGAGATCTCGCAAGGCAACAACGACCTGGCCGACCGCACCGAGCGCCAGGCCTGCACCCTGGCGGAGGCCGCGTCCTCGATGCGCCAGCTGGGGACGACCGTGGCGCGCAACCTGGACAACGCGCGCAAGGCCGACAGCCTGGTGGTGGATGTCTCCAACGTGGCCCAGCGCGGGACCGAGACCGTGCGCCGCGTGGTGGAGACCATGGAGCAGATCACGGCCAACTCGCGGCTGATCGCGGACATCATCGGCGTGGTCGACGGCATCACCTTCCAGACCAACATCCTGGCGCTGAACGCCGGCGTGGAAGCCGCGCGAGCGGGCGACCAGGGGCGCGGGTTCGCCGTGGTGGCCGGCGAGGTGCGGACCCTGGCGCAGCGCAGCGCGTCCGCTTCCAAGGAAATCTCTGCCCTCATCAACGCCAGCGTGCAAAGTGTGGAGCAGGGGACCGAGCAGGTGGACAGCGCCCGCCAGACGATGGTGGAGATGATGTCCTCGGTGTCCGCCCTGCGCACCCTGATGAGCGAGATCCGCGAGCTGAGCACGGCGCAGAGCACGGACGTCTCGCAGGTCGTGCAGGCCGTGCTGCAGATGGACAACGCGACCCAGCAGAACTCGGCCCTGGTCGAGCAGAGCGCGGTGGCCGCCGAAAACCTCAAGACCCAGGCCGCCCAGCTCGTGGAAGCCGTCGCGGTGTTCCACATCGGCGAGGACGACGCGGGGACTTCCAAGGCCCCTGACTCCGCCTGAGCGGGTTGTCGCAGGGACAGGCTGCGCCAGCTGGTCGTGCGTGCCTGCCCGGGCCGCTGCGCCGGGCCGTGGCCCAGCTTCCCGCGTGGCCCTCGCGGCCTGCTCGCGGCGGCACGGCAATCAACTGTGTGGGAATCCACAATTCAGTTTTCAACCGCATCCAACAATGTAGGGCGCTCGTGGTTTTGAAAGCCGTTTATAAAAACGGCGTCATTGGCGCAGCAATGGGAGCGGCATCATGTTGGAATTTGAGTCGTTGGCGTCTTGCGAGACGCTGGAGCAATTGATCAGCCAGACCGGGCGCATGGCCCGCTCCCTGGGATTCGAACACTGGGTCTATACGGCGCCGGTGGTGGCGCACGCCGAGGCCGGCACGCCGTGGAGCCTGCACGATTGTCCGCAAGAGCTCCGACGGGCACATGGGGCCTGTGCCCGCAGCGCCCGGTATGTGGGTTACCTGGAGTACGGCATTCCCTTCTGGTGGACCCCGTCCACCGAAGCGCAGGCCATGCCCCGGCACGATGCCGCCGAGGACGGCGACGCCTTGTTCGAGGCTGTCGCGCGCCGGCACGGCGTGAGCGCCACGCTGTGCACGCCGATCCACGGCCCGGGCGGCAGGCTGGGCCACCTGCTGCTGGTGGCCCGGGGCGAGATGACGGTGGCCATGCTGCGCGAAGTCCGACCGGCCACCATGCTGTTCTCGCGCTACTTGCACCAGGCCTGCCTGCCGCACATCGAGGCCCAGCAGCGGCAGGTGCGGCAGAGCCTGAGCCCGCGCGAGGTGGAATGCATGTCGTGGGCCGTGATGGGAAAGACCGCCTGGGAGATCAGCCGTGTGCTGCATGTCAGCGAGCACACCGTCAGCTTCCACCTGCGCAACGCCGCCACCAAGCTCGGCGCCGTCAACCGGCAGCAGGCGGTGGCCAAGTGGGTCCAGGGGGGCGGTAGCCGGCCGCGGGTTGCTGGCGCAATGACGGCCTGAGGCCGCAACTTTTCAGATCTCGGCTTCAATGGGCCCGAACCAGGCCGCGCGCGTGGAGTTCGGCCAGCACAGAGGCCACGACGGCGTCGCAGCGCTCGCCTGAGAACGCATACAGTTGCGTCGCCTCGGGGCCCACGTCGGCGTGAAGCTGGTTCCGCAGCATTGAGCGGGCGCGCAGGTAGCGGGTTTTGACGACGTCCGGGCTCACCTGCAGGGCGGATGCGGTTTCCTCCACGCTCATCTCCTGCACAGCCCGCAGCATGAACACACTGCGGTAGAGGGGGGGCAACTGGTCGATGGCACGCTGCAGGAGTACACGGAGCTGGGCCTGGGCGGCCTGGTTCTCCGGCGAGGGGGTGTCGGAAGAAAGTTCTGCCATGGTGGCCTCCTCCGCCAGGTGCTGCGTATCGGATGGCACCTGCGATTCGTGGGGCGCCAGCCGGCCTTTCTTGCGCTGCAGGCTCAAGGCTTCGTTGATGGCAATGCGCGCCAGCCAGGTCGACAGCGCGGCCTCGCCCCGGTAGCTGCGCATCGCCGCGAAGGCGCGGAGATAGGCTTCCTGCACCACGTCCTGCGCGTCGTTGTCGTCGTTGACGATGCCGCGTGCCGTCCTGAACATGAGGCGGTTGTGGCGGCGCATGATCGATTCAAAGGCGGAGGCATCGCCGCTCAGGACGGCCGCCACGAGATCCAGGTCGCTGCGGGCGTCGGAGACGGGCGGTTCGGCCAGGCGGGCGGCGTTGTTCTTCACGGGGTAAGTCTGTTCTTTCATGGGTGTAGGGCGCACAGGTTCACCAGTTAGATGCCGTGGAAGCGAAAAAGTGACAACCGCCGCGCCCGCCCTCCGGCTCGGCACCTGCGCGCCGATGCCATCCGAGGGATTTTGTCGCGGATCAGAGGGTGCGGCCAGGCCCTTCATCACGGGACGCAGGGCGGCGCGGCGCGTGCGGATCGGCGAGGCGGTCAATCCGTGCGTAGGCGGAGTGGTTGTGGATGGACTCGAAGTTTTCCACTTCGACCGTGTAGGCCCCGACGCGCGCGTCCCCGTCCAGTGCACGGGCCAGGTCGCGAACGATGTCTTCGGCGAACTTGGGGTTTTCATAGGCCCGCTCGGTCACGTGCTTTTCGTCGACCCGTTTCAGCAGCCCGTAGACCTCGCAGGAGGCGCTTTGCTCCGCGATGGCGACCAACTCCTCGATGGCCATCTGCCCGTGCAGCGCCACGTCCAGGGTGAGGTGGGAACGCTGGTTGTGCGCCCCATAGGCCGAGATCTCCTTCGAGCACGGGCACAGGCTCGTCGCCGGCACCACCACGCGCATTGAGAAGCGATAGCCTCCGCCGGCCGCCAGCTGGCCGCGCCACGTCACCTGGTAGTCCAGGCGGCTTCGCACGCCCGACACTGGCGCGGTCTTGGTCAGGAAGTACGCAAAGCGAAGCTCCACATCGCCGCTTGGTGCGTCAAGCCGGCGGAGCATGTCACGTACCAGCATCTCGAAGGCGTGCGGGTCCAGCACGGCGGGGGCCGCCTCCAGCAACGCCAGGAACCGGGACATGTGGGTGCCCTTGGTGGGGGCCGCGAGTGCCACCATCATGGAGAACTCTCCGACCGTCGGCTGGGCCGTCCCTCCCGGGCTGGCAACCCGGACCGGGTAACGGACCCCTTTGACGCCCACGGCGTCGATGGGCAGGTTGCGCGGGTCCGGACGGGCTTGAATATCCGGCAGGAGGGCAAGGCGCTCGGGAGCGTTCATGAGGGGATCCTTGGTTCAGTGATGTGCTTGATGACCTCCTGTTAGACGAGGCGGGCGGAAAAAGGTGACAAGACGCGGCGCACGGGCTGTCGGTGGAGATGCTGGCCTCGCAACGGCTGGGGCTGCCACTGGCTCAGTGGCCACTCAAGGATGGAAGATCCGCGCCTGCGCGTCTACCTGCGGGATCCGGAAAGTTCGCGCAGCAAGCCTGTGAAGTAGCCCCGGGTGACGACCGCATGTTCCTTGTAGCGAGCCCGGCCACTCAGCAGGCGATGCAGCCGTGGCAACCTGCAAAACGGCACCGAGGGGTATAGATGATGCTCGGTATGCAAGCCCGCGGAGTACGGTGCGATCAGAAAGCTTTCAACCGGTCCACCGATCACGCTTCGCGTTGCCTCCAGCCCGCGTTTGGGCATACCGTGGTGTTCCGCCACCCCACGCAAATACACCACCGCCATCAGCACCGTGAGCATCGGCAGAAACCAATACAAGGCCAGAATCAACCACAGATTGAAGGCCCAGCATGCCGCCAGGACGGCCAGCCAGAAGACCGCTTGGCGCAGCTTCACCTCGCGCGGCAGGCCGGTCGCCATGCCGCCGTCGAAGAACAAGCCTTTCAGTTCCTGTGGGGTGTAGATGCCCGTGCAGTAGAGACACAACAGCCCAATCATGCCGGGGCGTGAGCGCGGGAACTGATAGCGGCGCCTGCGCACCGAGCTGGCCCAGCTGGGATCGTCGTCGGTCGATGGCGCACGGTGGTGCTTCAGGTGATCGTCCCGAAACCCGTGAATGCTGATCAGAAAAGGTAGCGCTGTCAGAAAATCACCGATCGCGTCGTTGAGCCCTGGGCGTAGGCGGCTGAATTGCCGATGGGAAAACTCGTGCATGAGGATCAACAGCGCATGCTGGCGCGTGCCGATGAAGACGATGGCTGCGAGGCTGATCCAGAGGGTGCCCGACCAGCAGGCGAGGGTGACGGTTCCCACGATCAACGCCCATTCGAGCACGGTGTGGGCCAGCAACCGCCACGGTATGGGGCGATTGAGTTGCAGCAACAGTTCGCGATCAATGCCAAGGTTGAATCGATCGCGATCCGAGCCTCGCGATGAGGTGGAAGGGGGTGTCATGAACAATCTTTTCTCTCAGTCCATCACTGGAAGATGGGCTCGGACGGTAGTGGGCACCACCACGGGACTCAGAGACTGCTTGAGACTTCGCGCAACAAGCCTGTGAAGTAGCCCCGTGTCACCACGGCGTGTTTCCCGTATCCGGCCCGGCCGCGCAAAAGGCGGTGCAGTTGCGGCAGCCTGCAAAACGGCACAGAGGGATACAAGTGATGCTCCGCATGAAAGCCGACGGCATGCGGGCCGATCAGGAAACCTTCCACGGGACCACACACCATGGTTCGTGAAGCCTCCAGCCCGCGTTTTGGCATGGCGTGGTGCTCGGCGACCTCCCGCAGGTAGAGCACCGCCATCAGCACCGTGAACATCGGCAGGAACCAATACAAGGCCAGGACCAACCACAGATTGAAGGCCCAGCAGGCCGCCAGGACGCCCAGCCAGAAGCCCGCCTGACGCAGCATCACGTCACGGGGTGAGGCCGTGGCCATGCCGGCATCAAAAAGCAAGGACTTGAGGTCCTGGGGGGTGTAGAAGCCAATGGTATGGAGGACCAGCAGCCAGAGCATGCCGGCGCGCGAACGCGGGAAGCGGTAGCGGTTCCCGCGCCGCGAACTTGTCCAGTTGGGGTCGTCATCGGTCGATGTCGCACGGTGGTGCTGAAAGTGGTCGCGCCGAAAACCGTGGACCGTCACCGTCATGGGCAGCGCCGTCAGGCAGTCACCGATCACATCGTTGAGCACGGGCCGTGTTCGGCTGAACTGGCGATGCGCGAATTCGTGCAGGAAGATCAACAAGGCATGTTGGCGCGTGGCAATGAAGACGATGGCCACCAAGCTGACCCACACACTGTGGGCCCACACGGCAAGAGCGATGGCGCCGATGATCAACGCCCATTCGAACAGGGTGTGGAAGAGAAGCCGCCAGGGTGCCGGGCGACTGAGCTGCTGCAGCAGTTCGCGTTCAAGCTTCAGCCCGGACCGATCGCGATCCGGTTCATGCGGAAAAGAGGGCATGGGCGCTTCTCTGGTTGGTGATGTTCGTTCGGGTGTCAAGCGTTGGGTGGCAGACGCAGTTGCCGCGGCCCAGCCAGCCGAGGCGGCGAAACTGGTGCCGCAGACCCAGCCAGGTCCCCCGCGCGATCGTTGGCAGCATGGGGCCGTGAAATCCGCCGGCAAACAGCGAAGGTTCCAGATTGCTCACCTCGTGCCACCAGCCGCGGGGTACCGTGAGCACGTCGCCCGGTTCCAGGTCCACCCAGAAGAAGTCCGAGGGTGTGCCTTCGCGGACCAGGTCGCAGGCCGAACGCGAGGCCAGGACGGCCCAGGTGTCGTACTTCGCGGACACCGCGCCACACCTCTCCACCACACCCGGGCGCACGAAGTACCAGCGCTTGCGCCCGAGCACCTGCACGGACACGTTGTCGATGCGGTCGAAGTGCAGGCCGGTGCTGCTGTCAGCCGGGCCGATCCAGCAGAAGATGGAGCGGCGATGCGAAGGGGGAATGAGCGTCTCGTGCGGCAG
>CBINPE010000181.1:0-7679 GCA_966252435.1 uncultured Burkholderiales bacterium
GCCCCGGGCTGCGTGTCTTCCTGGCAACAGCGTGTACTGGCTTTCCCGATGATGTGACGCATCTCACGACCATCCGTCGGATGCCCCGTTGTGCCCGCACGGCCGGGCCGGTACAACACGCACAAGTCGTTGATTAATGCGCTGTCCCAAGGCGCCGCATGCTCAAGACGCGGCGGGAGTCTCCGAAAACATCTTCATGGCGCGGTGGTTCCGGGCTTCCGAGGAGAGTCGACATGAAACTTCACGACATCATGTGCGCAGTGGCAGAGCGGCTCGACATCGATGACGCCTTCTTCCAATCGTCCGAAGCGCAGGAGCACTTGCGAGCCATCCTGCTGAGCGACAAGCGGCTGGAGTCGCTGTCCGAGAAATTCACCGCTGACGAATTCGTCGACTCGCCCGAACTCACGATGTGCATCGAACGCGCCGCCTTCATCCTGCTGTGCGACCTGGTGCGCGCGGAAGAGATCTGCGCCGCCCTGATGGCACGCTGCAGCGGGCTGGACGTGGTCGACAGCGACGACGACATCTACTACTGACCGGGGCCTTCCCAAGGACAGGAGGCCCCCCGTCATCTGGTGGTGGGAGGGCCTACCCCGCTGGCAGCTCGCCGGCGGTGGCCACCGCCTTCTTCACCACCTCGCGCGTCAAGGGCGAGGCGAAGGTCTCGATGAAGTCGTACACGTAGCTGCGCAGGAAGCGTCCGCGCCGGATCGCCAGCTTGGTCAGGTTGACGGCAAACAGGTGGCGGGCGTCGATGGCCCGCAGGTCGCGGTCGCGCTCGTCGTCGAAGGCGATCGCCGCCACGATGCCCACGCCCAGGCCCAGCGCCACGTAGGTCTTGACCACATCGGCGTCCATGGCGGTCAGCACCAGGTCGAAGCTCAGGCCTGCGGCGGCGAAAGCCTCGTCGATGTGCAACCGGCCGGTGTAGCCGGTGTCGTAGGTGATGATGGGAAACTCGGCCAGGCGCTGCAGCGTGAGGGGCTGTCCGTCCAGCAAGGGGTGGCCGGGCGGGACCACGACGCTGTGGGTCCAGCGGTAGCAGGGCAGGGCCACCAGGTTGTCGAACTGGCTCAGGGCCTCGGTGGCGATGCCGACGTCCGCCTCGCCCGAGAGCAGCATCTGGGCCACCTGCTGCGGCGACCCCTGGTGCAGGTTGAGCGTGACTTCGGGGTAGCGCCGGCGGAAGTCGCGCACCGCGCCGGGCAGGGCGTAGCGCGCCTGCGAGTGGGTGGCCGCGATCGACAGCCGACCGCTCGCCTGCTGGCTGTACTCCTCGCCCGCGCGGCGCAGGTTGTCAGCGTCGTTGAGCAGGCTCTCGACGATCGGCAGGACCACCTGGCCGACCTCGGTCAGCGACGTCAGCCGCTTGCCGACGCGCACGAACAGCTCCACCCCCAGCTCCTCCTCCAGCTCGCGGATCTGCCGGCTCACGCCAGGCTGCGAGGTGTGCAGGGCCTTGGCGACTTCGGTCAGGTTGAGGCCGCAGCGGACGGCCTCTCGCACGGAACGCAGTTGCTGAAAATTCATTCGGATGATCCACACACGGCGAAACGCGTGAGTGTCGATGCCGCCCCCGGCGACGTCAAAGACGGAAACATGGGCTGCTTATGCGGCACCAGCATATCGTCGCGGTGGACGTGGCGTTTTGGTGCCATCCGTCACACCAGGCCGGGTTTCCTGCGGCGTGCCCCGCTTTTCGCAGGGGGACGCGTCGATAAGATGCCGGCGCAGGTGAGTTGCCGTCGCGCAGCGGGTGCCGGGCCGGTGGGTCCCGGCGGCATCCGCGGATGAAGTGGATGACCGACCGACGACCCTTGGGAGCGCCCGTGCCACGTACTTCCTCGACCGCAGAAGGGCGGATCGCGCCGTTCTGGACCCGCATGCACTGCTTCTTCGGGTTCCCTTTCCAGTGGGGCCCGCTGTTCTACCTGCTGGTCCTGTCGGTGTGCAGCCTGCTGGGGCTGGGGCTGGCGGGTTTGCTGCCGCCGCCGGTCGCCATCGGCTTGGTTGAACTGGGCATCCTGCTGGCGGTGTCGCGCTACGGCTTTCGCGTCATCCAGCAGGCCTCCCGCGGGCTGCTGCACAGCCGCGACTTCATGCCCGACTGGCAGGGATCGAACACCAGCCTGCCCTGGAAGCTGCTGGGCGTGCTGCTGGTGTGGGGGTTGGTGGCGGGCTTCGTCGCCCGCGTGCACCCGGTGCTGGGGGTGGTGGTCAACCTGCTGCTGTCCTTTGCCCTGCCGGCGATCGTGATCACCCTGGTGCAGGACGAGAGCTTCGCTCAGAGCGTCAACCCGGCGGCGTGGTGGCGGGTGATGCGGGCGGTGGGCGGCTCGTACGTCGTGCTGGTGCTGTTCGTGATGATGCTCAGCCAGGGCAGCGGGGTGGCCCTGGGCATGGTGGCGCCATTCGTCAGCAAGGTGCTGCTGCTGCCGGTGGGCAACGCGGTGATGATCTATTTCTCCTTCGTGATGGCCAGCCTGGTGGGCTATGTCATGTACCAGCACCACGAGGCGCTGGGCATTGACCTGCAGCGCCAGCCGCGCGAGGAGGGCACGGTGGCGCAGGACCCGGTGGCGGCCCGATCGCGCGAGACCGACCGGCACGTCAGCGAGATGGTCACCTCGGGCAACCTCGGGCACGCGCTGGACATCGCCTACGAGGCGCAGCGCGTCAACCCCGACGACCTGCAGGCCAACGCGCGCTACCACCAGGTGCTGGCCCTGATGAGCGACAAGAACGACACCCTGGCCCACCACGCCGGCCGCTACATCCCGCTGCTGCTGCGCCGGGACATGACCAGCCGCGCCGTCGAGGTGTTCAGGTGCTGCAGGGAGCGCGGCCTGACAGTGGTGCTGGACAACCCCGACCACCTGCTGGCACTGGCGCGCCACCAGTTGAAGCAGGGCGAGGCCGAGGCGGCCTACGCCACCATGAAGGACTTCGAGAAGACCTATCCCGGCCATGCCCTGGTGCCGGCGGCGCTGGAATTCCTGGTGCGGGTGCTGGTGCAGGGCCTGGGGCGCAGGGAGCCGGCGCAGGCGCTGGTGCGTGCCCTCGAGACCCGCTACCCCGGCAGCCCGCACACCGAAGAGGCACGCTGGCTGGCGCGTTAGGGCCTGTTCACACGACGGAGGCACTGGCCTCCGTCGTGTGAACAGGCCTTAGGGGGCGGAGAGCTCCTGCAGGCGCTGGGTGGTCGGATGCTGCGGGGCGCGTTGCTGAAGGACTGGCAGCCAGCCCAGTGCCGTCTCCGTCTGGTTGGCGCGCAGGGCGGCGTTGGCGCACACGCAGACCAGGTCCACCGCCTCGGGATGGTCCGGGTCGGCCGCACACAGGGCGCGGCACAGCTTGGCCGCGTCGTCCATGAAGCCAGCGCGGGCGAAACGCTTGCACAGCCGCGCCATGTCCTGGGCGGTGAGGCGGGCGTGCGGCCTGGCCTTGTCGAAGTAGGTCTTGAACGCCTGGTGCTGGAACGCCAGCACCTGCGGGGCATCGGTCTTGAGCCGGAATGCCGCCGCCGCGGCCAGGTGGAAAGCCGGCTTGTCCGGCCACAGGGCCGCGGTGTTGAAGAACTTCTCGACCGCCATCAGGTTGTCGGGCTGCATGCGCACGGCGCGGCCCCAGGCACGGCAGGCTTGCTCCAGCTTCATCGAGGACGACAGGGCGGTGGCCTCGTCCACGCGGGCCTGGAAATTCTGTTCGCTGCTCGGCGCCTCGGTGGCGACCTGGGCGGTGCGGGTGGCACGGAAGCTCATCATCAGCGCCGCGCCGGTGAGCAGGCCGCCCAGGTGGGCCATGTAGCCGACGTTGCTGTGCGACCAGAAGTGCTGGAGCACCTCGTTGGCGATCCACAGTGGCAGCAGCGCGATGGCGGGGGCGCGCACCACGTTGAAGTAGAAGAACAGCGAGTAGAAGAAGTTGATCTTGCGGAAGCGGTACAGCACGGCGTACATGCTCATCAGGGCGGCGATGGCGCCCGAGGCCCCCAGGCCGTAGCCCGGCTGCCCGGCGTAGACCCAGGCCGACAACAGCGAGGCGCCGACCGCGCCCAGCAGGTAGAAGCCCAGGTACCAGGCGCGGCCCAGCGACAGCTCGACCGTGAAGCCGAACAGGAACAGGAACACCATGTTGCCCACCAGGTGCCCGATGTCGGCGTGCAGGAAGGCGGCCGTGATCCAGGTCTCGGGATGGGCCTGGATGGGCTCCCGGTAGTGCTTGGCCCAGCGCTCGGTGAACGCGGCGGGGCGCATCTCCTCGTAGCGCTGGCGGGCGGCGTGCCACTCCTCGAACTTGGCGTGGCGTGGGCCGACGATCTCCTCGCGGTGCAGGCGGGCCAGGAAGGCCTCGTCGTGCTGCAGCATGTCCAGCAAGGTCTGCGGGCTGGCGAGCCCGGCGGCCTTGGCCAGCGCGGCGTCCTGCGGGCGTTCCTTTTCCACGTGGCGGATGAAGGGGGCGAACTCCAGCGCTGGCAGCACCGACTCCATGTAGAAGCCGGTGGCTTTCTCCTGGGCCCGCTCCTCACGGGTCTGCGGGCCGAAGAACACGACCACGTTGACCAGGATGATCAGCACGGTCAGCCACGGCGGGTTGCGCCAGGTGGGCTTGTTCTCCAGTGGGATCGCAAAGAACATGGTTGGCCGCTTCGCACCGGTCGAGGGATGGCGTCAGTGTGCCGGCGCCCGGGGCGCGTCGATGGCGCGATAAGCGGGCAAGCTCAGGGTCAGTAAGCCCGCTCAGGGGGCTTGCGGGGCGGCGTCGAGCACGTCGCTGAACCGCTCGCCCTGCCGCAGGCGCTCCAGGCGTGCATAGACGCCGGACGGGCCGACCGCCGCCAGCGAGCGGCCCACCTCGGCCTTGGCGGCGGCGTACCGTTGTGTCAGCTGGGCGTCGGTGCTGGCGCTGGCGAAGAAATCGCGTTCGGTCCGCAGCCCGCGCGCAAAGGCCGTGTCCGCGTCGGGCGGCAAGTCATAGGCGGGCCGGTGGTCGACCTGCATGGCCAGTCCCTCGTCGAACCAGGTCGGCACGGAGGTGAAGCGGCGCCAGCTGCCCACCCGCTCGAACAGCTCGGCATGCATGAGCTCGTGAGCAATCACGTCGAGGTTGCGCCCCCGGGGGCCGATCACGACGCAGGCGCGGCTGCCGACGAAGCTGGTGCTGCCGTAGGCATTGAGCGGCAGCACGCCGAAGGCGCGCTCGCTGTCACGCAGCACCACGATGGGCCGTGCCCGTGGCGGGCCGAAGGTCTGCCCGATGCGCGCACGGGCGCCAGCCAGCAGGTCCGCGAATTCCGCCTGGGCCTGCGCGGATTGTCCTGGCTCGACCAGGATCCCGTCCGCCCCCGGTTGCAGCCCGCTGACATCGACGAGCGCGCAGGCCGCGGCCTCTGGCATGCCGACACCCAGCCCGAGGAGGCCGGCCAGCGGGACAATGACGGCCGCGCAGGCCAGGGCAAAGGTTCGGCGGGGACGGCGCATGCAGGGAGGCGGAGGTGACGGTGACCCGCCGAGCATCGCACAGCGCCTCCCAGCATGCGTGCTGGTGGGAGGGCTTTGGCGTGGTCCTACAATCCGCCGTTCAGCGTCTGTCGGAAAAGACATCCTGGGCCTTCCCCGCCGCCCCGCGCCGGAGAAGGCTTCGGCTTCGCGCCTGCCGTTCGTTCAATGAGGAAATGACCCGTGTTCTTGATTTCTGAAGCTTTCGCTCAAACCGTGCCCGCTGCCCCCTCCGGCACGGGTGCCTTCGGCTCCATGAACCTGGGCCTGATCGCCCTGATGGTCGTGGTCATGTACTTCATCGTGCTGCGCCCGCAGATGAAGCAGCAGAAGGAAAAGAAAACCATGCTCGAGGCCCTGGCCAAGGGCGACGACGTGATCATTGCCGGCGGGGTGCTGGGCCGCGTGGTCAAGCTCGGCGAGACCTACCTGCACATCGAGGTCGCGGACAAGGTTGAGATCCAGGTCCAGCGCCAGTCCGTGATCCAGGTGCTGCCCAAGGGCACCTACAAGTCGGCCTGACCCGCCTGCCCCGTCCCTGCCGTGTCCCTTGCCGTCTTGACGGCTTGACAGTTGAAATCCGCGTGACCCCACCATGAACCGCTACCCCCTCTGGAAATACGTGCTGCTGGGCATCGCCCTGCTCGTCGGGCTGGTCTACACACTGCCCAATTTCTATGGCGAGTCGCCGGCGGTGCAGGTCAGCAGCGGCAAGGTCACGGTCAAGCTGGACGAGGGCGCCGTGGCGCGCGTCAAGAGCGCCCTGGCCGCCGCCAAGCTCGAGGCGGAGGTGGTGCAGTGGGACGGCAATTCCGTCAAGGCCCGCTTCCCCGACACCGACACCCAGCTCAAGGCCAAGGACGCCATCGACCACGAGTTCAACCCGCAGCAGGACGACGATCCCAGCTACGTGGTCGCACTCAACCTGCTGTCGCGCACCCCGGTCTGGCTCAGCCACCTGCGCCTGATGCTGGTCGAGCCCCGCCCCATGTACCTGGGCCTGGACCTGCGCGGCGGCGTGCACTTCCTGCTGCAGGTGGACATGAAGTCCGTCGTCAACAAGCGCATGGAGGCCCAGCTGGGTGACGTGCGCTCCCTGGTGCGCGAGAAGGGCATCGGCATCCGCGGCGTCTCGCGCAGCGACAACACCATCACGGTGCTGCTGCGCGACCAGGAGGCCCTGGGCAAGGCGCGCGTGCTGGTCGACCAGCTGCCCGACCTGCAATGGACCGAGTCCACCCAGGACCCCGCCGACCTGCGCATGACCGGCGTCTTCAAGCCCGAGGCGATCCGCCAGGCCCAGGGCACCGCCCTCCAGCAGAACATCACCACCCTGCACAACCGGGTCAACGAGCTGGGGGTGTCCGAGCCGGTGATCCAGCAGCAGGGCCAGGACCGCATCGTCATTCAGCTGCCCGGGGTGCAGGACACCGCCAAGGCGAAAACCACCATCAACCGCACCGCCTACCTCGAGGTCCGCCTGGCCGACAACTCGCCCGCCGCGCGCGCGGCGCTGGAGGGCGGGGTGCTGCCCCTGGGGCGCGAGAAGTTCACGGTCGGCCGCGGCGCGCCCGTGGTGACGATGCGCGAGGTGATCGCCAATGGCGAGATGCTCACCGATGCGCGCCCCCGCAACGACGAGAACCACCAGCCGGCCGTGTCTGTCACGCTCGACGCCAAGGGCGGGCGGCGCATGCGCGAGGTCACCCGCGCCAACATCGGCAAGCCCATGGCCGCCATCCTGTTCGAGAAGGGCAAGGGCGAGGTGCTGACCGTGGCCACCATCCAGGGCGAGTTCGGCAACCAGTTCCTGATCACTGGCATGGGCACCACCGAGGCCGCCAACGACCTGAGCCTGCTGCTGCGCGCTGGCGCCCTGGCCGCGCCGATGGAAATCATCGAGGAGCGCACCATCGGCCCGACGCTGGGCGCCGAGAACATCCACATGGGCTTCCGCAGCGTGGCCTACGGCTTCGCGGCGATCGCCGTGTTCATGTGCCTGTACTACCGGCTGTTCGGGGGCTTCTCGACACTGGCCCTGGCCTTCAACCTGCTGCTGCTGCTGGCCGCGCTGTCGCTGCTGCAGGCCACGCTGACCCTGCCGGGCATCGCCGCCATCGCGTTGACGCTGGGCATGGCGATCGACGCCAACGTGCTCATCAACGAGCGCATCCGGGA
>CBINPE010000182.1:0-7551 GCA_966252435.1 uncultured Burkholderiales bacterium
CACGTGGACCATGGCAAGACGACGCTGACGGCGGCGATCACGACGGTGCTGTCGACCAAGTTCGGCGGCGAAGCCAAGGCCTACGACCAGATCGACGCGGCGCCGGAAGAAAAGGCCCGCGGCATCACGATCAACACCGCCCACGTCGAGTACGAGACGGCCAACCGGCACTACGCGCACGTGGACTGCCCGGGCCACGCCGACTACGTGAAGAACATGATCACGGGCGCGGCGCAGATGGACGGCGCGATCCTGGTGTGCTCGGCCGCTGACGGCCCGATGCCGCAGACGCGTGAGCACATCCTGCTGGCCCGCCAGGTGGGCGTGCCCTACATCATCGTGTTCCTGAACAAGTGCGACATGGTGGACGACGCCGAGCTGCTGGAGCTGGTGGAGATGGAAGTGCGCGAGCTGCTGGACAAGTACGACTTCCCGGGCGACAAGACCCCGATCGTGCACGGCAGCGCGAAGCTGGCGATGGAAGGCGACAAGGGCGAACTGGGCGAGGGCGCGATCCTGAAGCTGGCCGATGCGCTGGACGCCTACATCCCGACGCCGGAGCGCGCCGTGGACGGCACGTTCCTGATGCCGGTGGAAGACGTGTTCTCGATCTCTGGCCGCGGCACGGTGGTGACGGGGCGGGTGGAGCGCGGGATCATCAAGGTCGGCGAGGAAATCGAGATCGTGGGCATCCGCGCGACGCAGAAGACCACCTGCACGGGCGTGGAAATGTTCCGCAAGCTGCTGGACCAAGGCCAGGCTGGCGACAACGTCGGTATCCTGCTGCGCGGCACGAAGCGCGAGGACGTGGAGCGTGGCCAGGTGCTGTGCAAGCCCGGCAGCGTCAAGCCGCACACGCACTTCACGGCCGAGATCTACGTGCTGAGCAAGGAAGAGGGCGGCCGCCACACGCCGTTCTTCAACAACTACCGTCCGCAGTTCTACTTCCGCACCACCGACGTGACCGGCGCGGTGGAGCTGCCCAAGGACAAGGAAATGGTGATGCCTGGCGACAACGTGAGCATCACGGTGAAGCTGATCGCCCCGATCGCGATGGAAGAAGGCCTGCGCTTCGCCATCCGTGAAGGCGGCCGCACCGTCGGCGCCGGCGTCGTGGCCAAGATCATCGAGTAAGGATCGTTGCCTGACGAGCGGGGGCGCTGAAAAGCGCCCCCGAGTTTTCGCAGCCTGTTCATGAGCTGACCCCAGGGCGCTGAGCCCTCCGTTCTTTAAGGAATCGTCATGCAAAAGCAAAAAATCCGCATCCGCCTGAAGGCGTTCGACTACCGTCTGATCGACCAGTCAGCGCTGGAGATCGTGGACACCGCCAAGCGTACCGGCGCCATCGTCAAGGGCCCCGTGCCCCTGCCGACCCGCCTGCAACGCTTTGACATCCTGCGTTCGCCGCACGTCAACAAGACCTCGCGCGACCAGTTCGAGATCCGCACCCACCAGCGTCTGATGGACATCGTGGACCCTACCGACAAGACGGTGGACGCTCTGATGAAGCTCGACCTGCCGGCCGGCGTGGACGTCGAGATCAAGCTGCAATAAGACAAGGCCCGGCGGGGCCTGGGCCGGCGAGGCTTTGCGTCACAGTTTTTTGTTGATACAATCGCTGGCTTTTCCGCACAAAAGGGTGCTTTGCGGTCTGCCGCCAAGACACCCGTCCAAGGCGCCCCGTGGATGGGCGCCGCTTCCGTGGCCCAGCCAATCGTTGTTGGGCTTTTGAAACAAAAGCTCCGGGCTTTGCCGCCTGGGGGCTGGAGAAAACTATGAGTCTGAGCAACCGACTGGGTTTGCTGGGGCGCAAGGTGGGCATGATGCGCATCTTCACGGACGACGGCGATGCCGTGCCCGTGACCGTGCTGGACGTGTCCAACAACCGCGTCGCCCAGATCAAGACGGCCGAGGCCGATGGATACACAGCGATCCAGGTGGCTTTCGGTGCGCGCCGTGCCACCCGCGTGACCAAGCCCGAAGCGGGCCATTTCGCCAAGGCGGGGGTTGAGGCCGGCGAGATCCTCAAGGAATTCCGTGTGGAGGCCAGCGTGGCTTCCGAATACAAGGCTGGCGGCACCGTGCCCGTGAGCCTGTTCGCCGTGGGGCAGAAGGTCGACGTGCAAGGCACCTCGATCGGCAAGGGCTTCACCGGCACCATCAAGCGTCACAACTTTGGCTCCCAGCGCGCCTCCCACGGTAACAGCCGTTCGCACAACGTGCCCGGCTCGATCTCCATGGCCCAGGACCCAGGTCGCGTGTTCCCCGGCAAGAAGATGTCCGGCCACCTCGGTGACGTGACCAAGACCGTGCAGAACCTCGACATCGTCCGCGTGGACGAAGCTCGCCAACTGCTGCTGGTGCGCGGCGCCGTGCCTGGTGCCAAGAATGGCCACGTTGTGGTTCGCCCGGCCGTGAAGGTCAAAGTCAAGAAGGGGAACCACTGATGCAGCTCGAACTCCTCAACGAGCAAGGTCAGGCCACGTCGAAGGTTGATGCGCCTGACACCCTGTTCGCTCGTGACTACAACGAAGCCCTGGTTCACCAGGTTGTGGTCGCCTACCAGGCCAATGCCCGTCAAGGCACCCGTGCCCAGAAGGACCGCACCACCGTTTCGCACACCACCAAGAAGCCCTGGCGTCAGAAGGGCACCGGTCGTGCTCGCGCTGGTATGTCTTCCTCGCCGCTGTGGCGTGGGGGCGGTCGCATCTTCCCGAATTCTCCCGACGAGAATTTCAGCCACAAGGTCAACAAGAAGATGTACCGCGCCGGCATGGCGTCCATCCTCTCCCAGTTGGCCCGCGAAGGCCGCCTGGCCGTGGTCGACGACCTGAAGGTCGACGCCCCCAAGACCAAGCTGCTGGCTGCCAAGTTCAAGGCCATGGGCCTCGACTCGGTGCTGGTGATCGTCGACCAGTGTGACGACAACCTGTTCCTCGCCTCGCGCAACCTGGCCAACGTGCTGGTGGTCGAGCCGCGCTACGCCGATCCGCTGTCGCTGGTCCACTACAAGAAGGTGCTGGTGACCAAGGCGGCCATCGAGCAACTCAAGGAGATGCTGGCATGAGCCAAGTCAAGTTCAGCGAAGCGCGTCTGGCGCAGGTGCTCGTGGCACCGATCGTGAGCGAGAAGGGCACCATGGTGTCCGAGAAGCACAACCAGGTGCTGTTCAAGGTGCTGCGCGACGCCACCAAGCCCGAGATCAAGGCAGCGGTCGAATCGCTCCTCAAGGTTGAAGTGGAATCCGTCCGCACGGTCGTGCAAAAAGGCAAAACCAAGCGCTTTGGCCGTTCCACCGGTCGCCGCGACCACGTCAAGAAGGCGTTCGTGGCACTGAAGGAAGGCCAGGAGCTCAACATGGTTGGAGGCGCGTAATGGCCATCGTCAAAGTCAAGCCGACATCGCCCGGGCGCCGGGCTGTCGTGAAGGTGGTGCATTCCCACCTCTACAAGGGTCGTCCCGAGGCCTCGTTGCTGGAGCCTCAGTTCCAGAATGCCGGGCGCAACAACAACGGCCACATCACGGTGCGTCACAAGGGTGGTGGTCACAAGCACCACTACCGCGTGGTCGACTTCGTGCGCAACAAGGATGGCATTCCCGCGAAGGTCGAGCGTATCGAGTACGACCCGAACCGCACGGCCCACATCGCGCTGGTGTGCTATGCCGACGGTGAGCGTCGCTACATCATCGCTCCGCGTGGCCTGGAAGTCGGCGCCACCTTGCTGAGTGGCCCGGAATCCCCCATCAAGGCTGGCAACACCCTGCCGATCCGCAACATCCCGGTGGGCTCGATCATCCACTGCGTCGAGATGCTGCCCGGCAAGGGCGCGCAGATCGCCCGCTCGGCCGGTGCGTCGGTGACGCTGTTGGCCCGCGAAGGCATCTACGCCCAGCTGCGCCTGCGCTCCGGTGAGGTCCGCAAGATCCACATCGACTGCCGCGCCACCATCGGCGAAGTGTCGAACGAAGAGCACAGCCTGCGCCAGTACGGCAAGGCGGGTGCGATTCGCTGGCGCGGTATCCGTCCGACGGTGCGTGGCGTGGCCATGAACCCGGTGGATCACCCCCACGGTGGTGGTGAGGGCCGTACGGGCGAAGGCCAGGTGCCGGTGTCGCCCTGGAACACCCTGACCAAGGGCTACCGCACGCGTAACAACAAGCGCACGCAGACGATGATCGTCTCGCGCCGCAAGAAATAAGAGGGTCACATGAGCCGATCACTGAAAAAAGGGCCATTTGTCGATCATCACCTGCTGGCCAAGGTCGAGAAGGCCCTCGCCAACAAGGACAAGAAGCCCATCAAGACCTGGTCGCGTCGCTCGACGATCCTCCCCGATTTCATCGGGCTGACGATCGCCGTGCACAACGGCAAGCAGCACATCCCCGTCTACGTCTCCGACCAGATGGTGGGTCACAAGCTGGGTGAGTTCGCGCTGACGCGCACCTTCAAGGGTCACCCGGCTGACAAAAAAGCCGGTAAAAAGTGAGGACCGAGGCGATGGAAACCCGTTCAATCATTCGTGGCGTTCGCCTGTCGGCCGACAAGGGCCGCCTGGTCGCCGACATGATCCGTGGCAAGCCCGTGGACCATGCCCTGAACATCTTGGCATTCACGCCCAAGAAGGCTGCCGGCATCATCAAGAAGGCGCTGGAGTCGGCGATTGCCAATGCGGAGCACAACGATGGTGCTGACATTGACGAGCTCAAGGTCAAGACCATCTTCGTCGAGCAAGGGGCGACCCTGAAGCGCTTCTCGGCACGCGCCAAGGGCCGTGGTAACCGCATCAGCAAGCCGACGTGTCACATCTTCGTGACCGTGGGCCAGTAAAGGCAGCCAAGGAAAACTATGGGACAGAAAATTCATCCAATCGGGTTCCGGCTGCCGGTCACGCGCAACTGGGCTTCCCGTTGGTACGCCTCGAACCAGAACTTCGCCGGCATGCTGGCCGAGGATCTGCGTGTTCGTGAGTACCTCAAGACCAAGCTCAAGAATGCGGCCGTGTCGCGCATCCTGATCGAGCGTCCGGCCAAGAACGCCCGCATCACCATCTTCTCGGCCCGTCCGGGTGTGGTCATCGGCAAGAAGGGCGAGGACATCGAGAACCTGAAGGCCGAGCTGAGCCGCCGCCTGGGCGTGCCGGTCGCTGTGAACATCGAGGAAGTGCGCAAGCCCGAAATCGATGCCCAGCTGATCGCCGACAGCATCACGCAGCAGCTCGAAAAGCGCATCATGTTCCGCCGCGCCATGAAGCGCGCCATGCAGAACGCGATGCGCCTGGGCGCCCAGGGCATCAAGCTGATGTCTTCGGGCCGTCTGAACGGCATCGAAATCGCCCGCTGCGAGTGGTACCGCGAAGGCCGCGTGCCCCTGCACACTCTGAAGGCCGATATCGACTACGGCTTCTCCGAGGCCAAGACCACCTACGGGATCATCGGCGTCAAGTGCTGGGTCTACCGCGGTGACCGCCTGGCTCACGGTGAAGCCCCCGTTGGCAAGCCTGCGGAAGCGGCCGAGGACGATCGCCGTCCGCGTCGCAGCGCGCGTCCCCCGGCTGGTGGCCGCCCCCCGCGTGGTGACCGCCAGGATGGCGCCACGGACAAGCCCTCGGACGCCAAGGTGCCCGCCGTCAAGCGGGTGCGCAAGGTGGCTGCCCCTGAGGGCAAAGGAGAATAAACATGCTGCAACCAGCACGCCGAAAATTCAGAAAAGAGCAGAAGGGCCGCAACACGGGCGTGGCCACCCGGGGCGCGAAAGTGTCCTTCGGTGACTTCGGCCTCAAGGCCACCGAGCGGGGTCGCCTGACCGCGCGCCAGATCGAGTCCGCTCGCCGTGCCATTTCCCGGCACGTCAAGCGCGGTGGCCGCATCTGGATCCGTGTCTTCCCCGACAAGCCCATTTCGCAAAAACCCGCCGAGGTCCGCATGGGCAACGGCAAGGGTAATCCGGAGTACTACGTGGCTGAGATCCAGCCCGGCAAGGTGCTCTATGAAATCAACGGTGTTCCGGAGCAACTGGCTCGGGAAGCCTTCTTGCTGGCTTCCGCCAAGCTGCCCCTGCGCACCACTTTCGTGGCCCGCCAGGTGGGTGCTTGACACCGGCTGAGGATCGATCATGAAAGCATCTGAACTTCGCGAAAAAGACATCGCCGGACTGGAGCAGGAGGTGAGCCAACTGCTGAAGGCCCACTTCGGCCTGCGCATGCAGAAGGGCACCCAGCAGCTCACCGATCACACGCAGCTGGGCAAGACCCGCCGCTCGATCGCGCGCGCCAAGACGATTCTGTCGGAGAAGAAGAAACAGGAGGCCGCCAAATGAGCGAGGCAGCACAACAGCAGAAAGCGCAAAAGAACACCCGCACCCTGGTGGGCCGCGTCGTGAGCGACAAGCGCGACAAGACCGTCACCGTGCTGATCGAGCGCCGCACCAAGCACGAGCTGTACGGCAAGATTGTTGCCCGTTCCAGCAAGTACCACGCGCACGACGAAACCAACCAGTACAACCTGGGCGACCTGGTGGAGATTGCCGAAGGGCGTCCCATCTCGAAGACCAAGGCCTGGGTCGTCACGCGCCTGATCGAGAAGGCCCGCGAGGTCTGAGCGATGAGCATGCTCAAGGTGGGTGACAAGCTGCCGGCGCTGAGCCTGCAGGAATTCGTCGAGGTGGCGTCCGAAGGCTGTGCCGTCGGACCCAACAGCGTGGACATCGCGTCGGCCACTGCGAAGAAGACAATTGCCATCTTCGCGTTGCCGGGGGCGTTCACGCCCACCTGCTCGGCCCAGCATCTGCCGGGCTACATCCAGCAGTTCGAGGCCTTCAAGGCCGCGGGCGTGGACGAGATCTGGTGCGTGTCCGTCAACGACGCGTTCGTGATGGGGGCGTGGGGGCGCGACCAGAAGGTTGGCGGCAAGGTCCGCATGATGGCCGACGGCAGCGGGGACTTCACCCGGGCCACCGGTCTGGTGCTGGATCTGACCAGCCGCGGCATGGGCGTGCGCTCCCAGCGCTACTCGATGCTGGTGGTGGACGGGACCGTGGCCACCCTGAATGTCGAGGCGCCCGGCAAGTTCGAGGTCAGCAATGCAGAGACGCTGCTCCAGCAGGCGAAGCATCTGTCCAAGTAAGTGATTCGTTGACAAACTCCATTATTCGGCTTACCATCATCAGCTTCGCCGATTGATAGCCGTGCCTTTTTCAGGGTGCGGCGCGTCGGTCATCTGCCCAAGCCTGTTTTGCAGGCTGACGGGACCAAGACTGATCATTTCCAGCCCTGCTGGTGATGGTGCAAGTTGGGAACTCAAAAATGATTCAAATGCAATCGCGGCTTGACGTCGCGGACAACACGGGTGCCAAGTCCGTCATGTGCATCAAGGTGCTGGGCGGGTCCAAGCGTCGTTATGCCGGCATTGGCGACGTCATCAAGGTCAGCATCAAGGATGCTGCGCCGCGTGGTCGCGTCAAGAAGGGCGAAGTCTACAGCGCCGTGGTGGTTCGCACTGCCAAGGGCGTGCGCCGCCAGGATGGCTCGCTGGTCAAGTTCGACGGCAATGCCG
>CBINPE010000183.1:0-7422 GCA_966252435.1 uncultured Burkholderiales bacterium
AAGGGGGCTGGGGTGAGGGGCCGCGCTGGCCTCAACTTCCAACCGGCGAAACATCAACTACCCACATCTCCGCGAGCCCCGGCTCCTCACCTCAATCCTCTCCCCAAAGGGGAGAGGAGGCAGGGCCGGTCGGAGAAGCCACTGTAGCTCCCTCTCCCCTCCGGGGAGAGGGCTGGGGTGAGGGGTCGGGCTGGCCTCAACTTCCAACCGGCGAAACATCAACTCCCCACATCCCGGCGAGCCCCAGCCCCTCACCCTGCCCTCTCCCCGGAGGGGAGAGGGAAACAACGCGCTGCACCATCATCGACATCGGCCACAACCGCCCCCGCGACCTGGCCATCGAAGTCCCCCCGGTCCCGCTCGAAGCGGTGATGTCCAACGACTGCTGGGAGCTGGTCTACGACCGCCTGGCCGCCCTGGCCCAGGCACACCGCACCACCCTGGTGTTCGTCAACACGCGCCGCATGGCCGAACGCGTGGCGCGGCACCTGTCCGAACGCATGGGCAAGGAACTGGTCGCCGCACACCACGGCAGCCTGTCGCGCGAGCAGCGGCTGGATGCCGAACAGCGCCTCAAGCGCGGCGAGCTGCGCGCCCTGGTCGCCACCGCCTCGCTGGAGCTGGGCATCGACATCGGCGACGTGGAACTCGTGTGCCAGATGGCCTCGCCGCGCTCGATCGCCGCCTTCCTGCAACGCGCCGGACGCGCCGGCCACGCGGTGGGCGGCACACCGAAAGCGCGGCTGTTCCCGACCTCGCGCGACGACCTCGTCGAATGCGCCGCACTGCTCGACTGCGTGCGCCGCGGCGAACTGGACACCCTGGTGCAACCGCCGCAGCCGCTGGACGTGCTGGCGCAGCAGATCGTCGCCGAGGTGGCCTGCACCGAGTGGAACGAAGATGCGCTGTACGACCTGGTGCGCCGCGCGCATCCGTATCGCACGCTCGCACGCAAAGACTTCGACGCCATCGTGCGCATGCTGGCCGACGGCTTCACCACCCGCCGCGGCGCGCGTGCTGCCTACGTCCATCGCGACGCTGTGCATCACCAGCTGCGCGGCCGCCGAGGCGCGCGACTCACCGCGGTCACCTCCGGCGGCACCATCCCCGACACCGCCGACTACTCGGTCGTGCTGGAACCACAAGGCACCATCGTCGGCACGGTGAACGAGGACTTCGCCGTGGAGAGCCTGGCCGGCGACGTGTTCCAGCTCGGCAACACCAGCTACCGCATCCTGCGCGTGGAGTCCGGCCGCATGCGCGTGGAAGACGCCCGCGGCGCGCCGCCGAACATTCCGTTCTGGCTGGGCGAGGCGCCGGGTCGCAGCGACGAGCTGTCGTTCGGCGTGTCGCGACTGCGCGCGGAGATCGACGCGTTGCTTGAGCCCCGCGATGAGCCCCTCTCCCCCCGGGAGAGCGCCGTCCTGAGCTGGTCGAAGGAGGGTTGGGGTGAGGGTTCGGTGTCAGCGCGCGCTTCGGGCGTACCCTCACCCCCAAACCCTCTCCCGACGGGAGAGGGGAGCCGCGTCGTTGCCTGGCTCCGCAACACCCTCGGCCTCAACGAATCCGCCGCCCAGCAACTCGCCGACTACCTCGCCCGCACCAAGGCCGCACTCGGTGTGCTGCCGACGCAATCGACCATCGTGTTCGAGCGCTTCTTCGACGAATCCGGCGGCACCCAGCTGGTGATCCACACGCCCTATGGCAGCCGGCTCAACCGTGCCTGGGGTCTGGCGCTGCGCAAGCGCTTCTGCCGCCAGTTCAACTTCGAACTACAGGCAGCGGCGACCGAAGACGCGATCGTGCTGTCGCTGTCCACCAGCCACAGCTTTCCGCTGATCGAGGTCGCGCATTACCTGCACTCGTCCAGCGCCGAGCACGTGCTGACCCAGGCCCTGCTCGACGCACCGCTGTTCCCCACGCGCTGGCGCTGGGCCGCGGTGACCTCGCTCGCGCTGCCGCGCTTCGCCGGCGGCAAGAAGGTGCCGCCGCAACTGCAGCGCATGCGCAGCGAGGACCTGCTCGCCACCGTGTTCCCCGACCAGGTCGCCTGCCTGGAGAACATCGTCGGCGAACGCGAAGTGCCCGACCATCCGCTGGTCAACCAGACCCTGCACGACTGCCTGCGCGAGGCGATGGACACCGACGGCCTGCTGCACCTGCTGCACGGGCTCGAAGAAGGCCGCATCACGGTGGTCGCACGTGATCTCGCCGCACCCAGTCCGCTGGCCAGCGAAGTGCTCAACGCCGCGCCCTACGCCTTCCTCGACGACGCCCCGCTGGAAGAACGCCGCACCCAGGCCGTGCAGTCGCGCCGCTGGGGCGATCCCGCCGATGCCGACGACCTCGGCCGGCTCGATCCCGAAGCCATCGATGCCGTGCGCGCCGAAGCCTGGCCCGACGTGCGCAACGCCGACGAGATGCACGAAGCGCTGCACCTGCTCGGCGGCATCACCGCACAGGAGGCTGCGGCGAACGAAAGTTGGCCCGGCCATCTGCAAGCGCTCGCCAAGTCCCACCGCGCCACGCTCCTAACTCCTTCTCCCCTCCGGGGAGAAGGCTGGGATGAGGGGACAAGGCTTGCCACAAACTCATTCGAAGCAGGCTCTTCCGAAGCATCCGGCAAGACCAGCCCCTCACCCCAACCCTCTCCCCGACGGGGAGAGGGAGCCAATACGCATGGAGCCCCGGCGTTCTGGGTCCCCGCCGAACGTCTCCCCCTCTGGCAATCCATCCACCCGGAAGCGGCACTCAACCCACCCATCGCCGCCCCCGCCGAATACGCCGACCAACCCTGGCCCCGCGAAGACGCCCTGCGCGAACTGCTGCGCTGCCGCCTCACCGGCGTCGGCCCCGCCACCGTGCCGCAACTCGCCGCGGCACTCGGCGTCGACACCAGCGACATCGAATTCGCACTGATCCGCCTGCAATCGGAAGGCTACGTGATGCAGGGCCGCTTCAGCCCCGGCGCCACCGACACCGAATGGTGCGAACGCCATCTGCTCGCGCGCATCCACCGCTACACCCTCGGCCGCCTGCGCCGCGAGATCGAACCGGTGAAGCGACGCGACTTCCTGCGCTTCCTGTTCGACTGGCAACACGTCACATCGGCCACCCGCATGAACGGCCCGGATGCGTTGCAGGCCGTGCTGGCGCAACTGGAGGGCTACGAAGCCGCTGCCGGCGCATGGGAAAGCGAAGTGCTGCCCGCACGCATCGAGGACTATGCGAGCCGCTGGCTGGACGAACTCTGCCGCGCCGGCCGCATCGGCTGGAGCCGGCTGCGCCCCGGCGGCAGCGGCGGCGGACCGGTGCGCGCCACGCCGATCGTGCTGTTGCCGCGTCGGCAGATGGGCATCTGGGCATCCGTCGCCGCACGCGACGACGCCGAACCGCCGGCGCTGTCATCACGCGCGCAAGCCGTCGCCGACGCACTGCGCGACGAAGGCGCCCTGTTCTTCGACGAACTCACCGCGAGCGCCCGCCTGCTGCGCACCGAACTGGAAGACGCACTCGGCGAACTGGTCGCCGCCGGCCGCATCACCGCCGACAGCTTCGCCGGCCTGCGCGCCCTGCTGCTGCCCGCCGCCAAGCGCGACAACAATCGTCACCGCCGGCTGCGCAAGCACACCTTCGGCGGCATCGAAGACGCCGGCCGCTGGGCGCTGGTCCGCACCAGCGCACGCGACGACGACGAAGAGCATCGGCACGAACAAGTCGAACACATCGCCCGCATCCTGCTGCAACGCTACGGCGTGGTGTTCTGGAAACTGCTGGAACGCGAAGCGAACTGGCTGCCGAGCTGGCGCGAGCTGCGCCAGGTCTACCAACGACTGGAAGCCCGCGGCGAAATCCGCGGCGGCCGCTTCGTCGAAGGCCTGGTCGGCGAACAATTCGCCCTCCCCGAAGCCATCCCGGCCCTGCGCGCCATCGCCCGTCGCGAAGCGAACGGCGAACACGTCGTCATCAGCGGCTGCGATCCGCTCAACCTCACCGGCACTGTCCTTCCCGGCGAACGTGTACCCGCCGTGATCGGCACACGCATCCTGTTCGAAGATGGCGTGCCCGTTGCTGCGTGGATGAGCGGCAAGATGCAGTGGCTGGTGGAAGGAGATGCAGAGAGGCAGCTGCGATGGCGGGGTGCGTTGAGTGTAAAGAGCTCGGCCAGCCTCAGGTGGTCACCGAAGGTGCGGTCCGAGCACACGCTGCCGCTGGATCTGCAGAAGTGAACCCGGCGCCGCTGGTCATTTGCCGGAAAAAACGCACACGCCCAATCCCTGACTCTTGGCTTGGTACATGGCCGCATCGGCGGCGCGCAGGTAGTCGTCGGTGGTGGCGAAGCCGGCCTGGCTGACGACCACGCCAATGCTGGCGACGCAGGTCACGGTATGCGCGCCGATCCGGTAAGGGGCCGCGAGTGCGGCGGCGATCTGGTGGGCGCGGTCGATGGCGCCGGCGTGATCGACCGACTCGAGCAGCACGTTGAACTCGTCGCCACTCATGCGGGCGACGAGGTCGACCGCCCGCACGCAGGATTCCAGCCGGCGGGCCACCTGTTGCAACAGCAGGTCGCCCACGTGGTGCCCCAGGGAGTCGTTGACGGCCTTGAACCGGTCGAGATCCAGCAGCAGCACGGCAAACATGGTGTTGTCGATCGGTATCGGCGCGTCATGGCGTTTCGAGGCACCGTCCTGATGCAGCGCGATGGCGTGTTCGAGGCGATCGCGGAACAACGGCCGGCCGGGCAGGTTGGTCAGCGCGTCGTAGGAGCTGCCGCGCTCGGCCAGATCGCTCAGCGACCCGGCCATCCGCACGGGCACGCCGTTCTCGAACTGGGCCACCCCGCGCCAGTTGAGCCACACCAGGCGTCCCGACCCATGACGCGCGCGGAAATCCACCGAGAAGTTCGGGCGATCGCCCGACAGGTGTCTGCGGTACGCCGTCTGCACGCGCTCCTGGTCATCGGGATCGATGAGCTGCTGCAGGAAGTGCCAGCCGTCTTCATGCAGGTTGCCGCTGCTGCCCAAGCCGACAATCTCGTTGAAGCGCTGGGACACGTGCAGGACGTCCGTCTGCAGATTCCAGTCCCAGATGCCGTCATTGGATCCGAGGGTGGCGAGCGCATAGCGGTTGTCGGATTGCACCAGCTCGAGTTCGGTGTTTTTCTGCCGGGTCACGTCGATCATCAGCCCGATCATGCGATTCGGGCGACCCGGCTCGACATCCACGCGACACAGGTCGCGCACCCACACGACCTTGCCGGACTTGGCGATCAACCGGTAACTCATCTCGTACGCATAGCTGTGCGTTGCGTAATAAGCGGCATCGTCGATGACCAGCGCTTCGGCCAGGTCATCCGGATGCACATGCTGTCGCCAGAAACCCGGATCGGCGCGCCATTCTTCCACTGCGTAGCCGAAAAGGCGTTCGACCTGCGGGCTCAGGAACGTGTTGCCCACGCCGAGTTCCGCCTCCCAGACGACGCCGTCGATGGTTTGCAGCAGCCGCAGGAAGCGCTGGCGGTCCTCCATCAATACCTGCTCGCCGATCTCGGTGATCTCGATCAGCACGCCCTGGCGACTGATCACGCGGTCTTCGGCGTCCGTCTTCGGATGCAGCTGCAGACGCATCCAGCGATAGTCCGCATTGGCCAGGCGCAGGCGGAATACCGGCATGCCCGCTCTCAAGGCCCCCGTGTCGTCGGGATGCACGAAGTCCAGCAAAGACCGGCCAAGCGCCCCCTCCACCGTATGGCCCGTGAGCTTGTGCCAGGCCGGGTTGAGGTAGGTGATCGTCCACAGCGCATCCGTCTGCACCACTGCTTCGGGCAGCAGCTGCAGCAGCTCGTCGGACGGCGTGGGAGGGGCAGGCATGGGGTCTTCATGCTTACCGAAGCGCCGTCATCCAGTCCAGAGGACCGGTTTCCCGAGCGAGCTTCCAGGCTGCGGATGACCCGCGGCGGCGTAGACGATAGCCAGGCAAAGGGCGTACGCCGTTGCGCCCGAGCCGTCATCGTCCCGCATGGGCACGATGGCAAAGCAAGGCCGCCGGGGCCTGTTCCGCAGCGGCCTTCTCCGAAGCCTGAATTCGTGATCTCCCAGGCTCGGTCGCCTGCGGTACCGCCCGGGGTTCACGAGCGCGGCTTGCGCAGGCCCCGCTTCTTCGTGGCGCCGGCACCACCGGTTACCGGCGCTGCCGGACCCAACTGCTCCAGCCACGCCAGGTCGTCCACATAGGCCAGGAACGCGCGCAGGTAACCGGGCGACAACTCGCGCATCAGGGCGATGGCGCGGCTGGCGAGGGCGGCGGAGTTGAGCGGGCCGGCGTCGGTGGACGTGCGGGTGACGGATTGCCGGAGTTGGCTGTCCGCGCGAAGGGTGGACCAGCGTTGGCGGAATTCGGCGAGTGCGGGGAGTTCCGGGTAGGCGGCGCGTTCGGCGGGTGACTCGTGGGCGAGTCGCTCGACCAGTTCGCCCAGCGGGCTTTGGAGCGTCGACGTGGTGTTGGCGTTCGACGCATCGTTCGACGTGTCGATGTTGGCGGCGCGCAGTTCGGCCAGACGCGCATCGAGCGCGCGGCGTGCTTCGCCGTCGAGGTCGGCGGCGCGTTGTTCCATGGCCGCGATCAGGTGTTCGCGGATGGCGCGTGTGGTGTCAGGGCGCATGGCCGGTGTCGGCATCTTTCGGCGTGGCGTTGCCGGCCGAAGAGCGGGGGATCGGGGCGATTTCCACGCGGCGGTTTTTGGCACGGCCGGCTTCGTCGTTGTTGGCGCTGACCGGTTGCTGCGCACCGAAGGCCGCGGCGAATACGGCGTTGGCGGGGACGCCGGCGGCGATCAGGGCGCGGGTGACGGTGAGGGCGCGCTGGGCGGAGAGCTCCCAGTTGTCGGTGAACTGGCGGTTGTCGCCATGCACGGGCTGGTCGTCGGTGAAGCCGCTGACCATCAGCAGCTCGTCGCGCGATTGCAGGTACTGCGCGAGTGGCGCGGCGAGGCTCTGGACGAGCTCGCGGCCTTCGGGCTGCAGCTGGTCGGAGTTGAGCGCGAACAGCAGGTTGCCGCGGATGCCGATGCGGCCGTTGACCAGGGTGACACGGCCTTGTGCCAGCGGCGTGGCGAGTGCCTGTTCGAGCGTGGTGCGGCGGCGCAGTTCGGCTTGGCGCTGCTTCTCGGCCACTTCCAGCTTGTGCGAGAGCTGCAGCTGCACGCCGATGACGCCGACCAGGATCAGCACGAAGGCGCCGAGCAGGACGGACATCAGGTCGCCGAAGGCCCAGATGGGGGCGGTGGATTCGGGGTCGAATTCGACTTCGTCGCTCATGGCGTTGGGCTGTGGGTTGGGTTGTCGTCGAGCGCCTTGGGATTCTTCAAGGGCGGAGGCGCTGGATGACTCGCTCCGCTCGCCCCTGCGGGGCCGCCCTGCG